>JBGTLY010000030.1:0-73780 GCA_041743865.1 Woeseiaceae bacterium | reverse complement strand
TGCCGCGGCGCGCGCGCGCCGCGCGCCCTATAGCACTCCTGGCGCCAGCCTTCCACCGTGACGAAATCGAGTTCGCCCTCCTCGACGAGCGTCGCGAGCAGGGGTCGCGCCTCCTTCGGCGACATGCGGTAGTAGTCTGCGAGGTCCTGGAGCGTACCGATACCGAGTGCAGTCGCGGCAGTTCGCAACAGCTCTTTGCGCGCACCGTCGGCGCCGATCCGGCGCAAGCGGGCCACGTCGGGTATGACGCGCTCAGGCAGGTCATAGATACGCTGAAAGTTCGCTTTGCGCTCGCGGACTGCGAGTGCTCCGCGGCCGAAATGGTGCTCCAGTGCCCAGCGCGGCATCGAGCGATGCCAGTCGCCCGGTTTGCGCCGAGGTCCCGCGAGCGGCGTCAACTGGTCCGCGGACAGTGCACCATCACGCCGCACGCGTTCCAGTACATCGGCCAGGTAGGCATCCGCGTCCGGCAGATGCACGAGCGGCGAGTGCCGCCATGGCCGCCATTCCGCGCGCCGATGCGCGAGCTGCGGCCAGGTCCCGACCGGCACGATCGACGCCTCGTGCGCCCATTGCTCCGTGTAGCGGCCGCTGTGATTGATGTGCCGATCGAAGCGCTTACGATCGTAGTTCCCGAGCCGAGACCATGCGACAAGATAGTGGGCCGGCACAAGCACGTTCACGAAGTCGAGCTGCAGCATCCCGAGCTGGCGAAAGAGCCGCGCGAAGTGTCGACTGTCGGTAGCGGCATCCGGACGCTCTCGATCGAAGCCCTGGGCGGCCAAGGCGATGCGCCGCGCCTCGGCAAGACTCAGGTTGTTTCGTCGACGCAAGTCCTACGCCGGTTGCAACCCGGCAGCCATGGCACCTGCCGTGACCTTGAGCCGGCGATCGTCCGATACCGTGTAGTCGTGCTCGTGCACCGAATTCAGCAGTCGCCACGTCGCGACGCATTCCGTCCGGGTCAGCTCGACATGCAGCCAGCCACGCCGGTCCGTTTCCATGTAGACCAGCGACGGGTTCAGTTCGAGCGTGGCGTCGCGTACGGCGCCGGGTTGTCGTTCCGGCAGGTACTCGGCGAAGCCGGGCGACGAAACGGAGCCCGCCATCAATTCGACCGCTACCGGTCCGTCGCCCTCGCCCGCGTAGAGGTTGCCGGCCATGGACGTATGGAGGTCGCCGCTCAGGACGACGGGATTCCGCGAATATTGCGCGAGGTCCCCGAGCAGCCGGGCACGCGCGACGGGATAGCCGTTCCACGTGTCGAGCAGCATCGGCGGGTTGTCCCGGCTGAGGCTGACGTAGTGATCCAACTGTTCCGCCGACAACATCGACGGCTTCTGCCGGTCGAGCAGGGGCTCGAGAGACGGCGACAAGGTCGGTGACAGCATCACCTGCTGCCCGATCAGCTGCCAGATCGTGTTCGATTCGCTGAGTACGTCCCGAAGCCACGCCTCCTGCCGTTCGCCCAGCAGATGGCGCTCCGGGTCCCGCAGTGCCGCGGTTACGGACTCTGTCGTCGCGCCCGGGCCGTCCGGCTGCCGATCGCGGCCTGCGATGCGGGTGTCGAGCATCACGAGTGTCGCGAGGTCGCCCAGGCGAAACTGGCGGAAAATGCGCGTGTCCTCCCGCTCGTGGCCCGCACGCACGGGCATCCACTCGAGCCAGGCCTGGATCGCGGCATCGCGCCGAGTCGCCCATTCGCCTTCTTCCGGGCCGTGATTCTGTGCACCGCCCTTCCAGGCATCGTTCGCCAGTTCATGATCGTCCCAGATTGCAATCACGGGGTGCGTGGCGTGCAGCGCCTGGAGATCCGGATCGGACTTGTACTGCGCATGACGCAGACGGATGTCCTCCAGGTTTACGGCCTCATGCTGCGGAACGGGAACGCGGCCCAGCCGCTCCGCGTGCTCGGTGGCGTAGCCGCCGAGACCGTATTCGTAGAGGTAATCGCCGAGATGCAGCACGGCATCCAGATTGTCCACTGCCGCAATATCGCGGTACGCGTGGAAGTAGCCGTACGGAAAGTTGGCGCAGGAGACAACCGCGAAGCGGGCGGCCGGGATGCGGCCGACCGGCAGCGTACGGGTTCGCCCCACGGGCGATTGCACCCGGCGGCCATCCGGCATCGCCACTTCAAAACGGTAGTACCAGGCCTTTCCAGGGGTCAGGCCGCTGGCATCCACCTTCACGGTATGGTCCCGGTCTGGTCCCGTGCGGATGCTTCCCCGGGCTGCGAGGTTCCTGAGCTCGGCGTCGGAGCCGAGCATCCAGTCACAATCGACCGGCGCGTCGCCGGCGCCCGACACTCGGGTCCAGAGGATCACCCGATCCGACATGGGGTCGCCGCTTGCAACGCCATGGGCGAATGCCGGTTCACTGCCGGGCGCTCGGGCCGTTCCAAGCCCTGCCGCAGGCCAGAGCGCACCGGCGAGCAGCCCGCGCACGAATCCGCGTCTGTGCATTAAGAACTCTCTCAGGTAAGTTAAATTGCTGTCTATTTTGCTCGCTGCCGGGCGCCGGCAAACAGAGCGCAGCCCGACCAAGACCCGAATGTTATCACTGCGGTAAGCTGCCGCCGTCTCGACTCCTGGACCTGCCATGATTCATGCTGCCGAACTCGACTTGCTGCGCACCGCGCTGGTCCAACTGGCGGGCGGCTTCGAATCGCTGCCGGCGCACGATCCGGACTTCGACGTCGTACGGGCAAAAGCGGTGCTCGAAGAGGCCGCACGACGCCTGCAGGACAATTACCCGTACCATCATCCCCTGTACGCCGGACAGATGCTGAAGCCCCCGCACCCCCTTGCCCGGCTTGCTTACGCTTTGTCGTTGTGGATCAACCCGAACAACCACGCCCTGGATGGCGGCCGTGCAAGTTCGGCCCTCGAAAAGGAATGTATCGCGGCGATCGCCGGCATGTACGGTTGGTCCGGCGCACTGGGCCACCTGACCGGAGGCGGCACGGTCGCAAACCTCGAAGCCCTCTGGATCGCGAGCTGCCTGCATCCCGGCAAGCGCATCCTTGCGTCGAGCCAGGCGCACTACACCCACGCACGGCTGTGCGGCGTCCTCGGCCTGCCATTCAGTACCGTCCGGGTCGACCCGTCGGGACGTATGGATCCTGTACATCTCCGTGAGCTGCTTGCAGAGGGCAACGTCGGCACGATCGTCGCAAGTATCGGGACGACCGGACTCGGCGCCGTAGATCCATTGCAGGATATCCTGCCGCTCGCCGGCGAGTTCGGCGTACGCGTGCACGCGGATGCGGCCTACGGCGGGTACTTCGGACTGACCCGAACCCTCACGACGAAGACCCGCTCCGCTTACGAACTACTGAGCCGGGCCGACTCCATCGTCGTCGATCCTCACAAACACGGGCTGCAGCCCTACGGCTGCGGCTGCATACTGTTTCGTGACGCCGGTGTCGGTCGTTTCTACAAGCACGACTCACCGTACACGTATTTCAGTTCGGCGGAGCTGCATCTCGGCGAGATCAGCCTCGAATGCTCCCGGCCGGGCGCCGCCGCCGTGGCATTGTGGGCAACGCAGCAGCTCCTGCCCCTGGTACCAGGCGGCGAATTTGCCGAGGGACTGGAACACAGCCTGCATGCGGCGCAGGCGCTGTATGCGCGCCTTGTCGAGAGCGCACATTTCCAGCCACTCCTGTCGCCGGAACTCGACATCGTCATTTACCTGCCGGACGCCCCGGATGCCGAGCGCGCCAGTGTGCTCGCGCGCGCCGTGTTCGGGCAGGCCGCGAAACAGCACCTGCACCTGTCCCTGATTCAGCTGCCCTCGGAGTTCGTGCGTCTCCACCTGCCGTCGCTGCAGGCCAATGCGCCTTTAACGACCTGCCTGCGCTCCGTGTTGATGAAGCCGGAGCACGATGCGTGGATCGAACCGATCATGTCGATCCTCGAGTCAGCAGCGAAAGCAGCACGCGCGTGAGGAGGAGTCCGGCGTAAAAGCACGCAAAGCCACCTGCGAGCGTTGCGACAAAATAGCTGAAGGAATACAGTATTTCGTTTCGCTGCAACATCGCGCCGATTTCCAGGACGAATGACGACAGCGTCGTGAAACTTCCCAGGAAGCCCACAGCGAAGAGCAACCGGTAGTGCTCGGGAAACAAGCCCGACTCGTGCAGCCACGTCGAACTCGCCATGAACTGCGCAATGATTCCCATCGCGAGGCAGCCAAGTAGGTTCGCACTCAATGTACCCCATGGGTACCCGGCGCCGCTCTGCAATCCTATGTTGAGCCCATAGCGTGCCAGCGCACCCAGCGCACCGCCCAGCGCTACGTATAAAATGCTCATTGCGAAGCCCTGCATGGTTCAGGACGCGCCCAGGCACTGTATGGCGTGACGGTACTCGCGCTCGAGTTCGAGCACAATCTCACGCGCCGGACGTATGTCCCTGATGTTGCCGACGCCCTGCCCCGCGCCCCAGATATCCTTCCAGGCTTTGGCACCGCCGCCCTCCTCGCGCCTGCCGAAATCCATGGCACCGCGGCCGGCATCGTCGAGCGTATCGGGGTCGATGCCGGCGCGAATGAGGCTGCCGCGCAAATAGCTACCATGCACACCGGTAAAATGCGGCGTATAGATCACGTCGGCCGCGTTCGACTCGACGATCATTTGCTTGTACTCCAAAACAGCGTTCGCCTCGACGGATGCGATGAATCGCGTACCGAGGTATGCGAGGTCGGCGCCCATCGCCTGTGCGGCCACGAGGTCGGCGCCCGAAGTCATCGCCCCCGACAGGATCAACACACCGTCGAATTCGCGGCGTATTTCCTTGGTCAGCGCGAACGGGCTCAGGGGGCCGGCGTGACCGCCCGCGCCGGCCGTCACGGCAATGATGCCATCAACGCCCTGTTCAATAGCCTTGCGCGCATGGCGCATGCTGATGACATCGTGGAAAACGAGACCGCCGTAACCGTGCACCGCCGCGACGACATCCGCCGGCGGCCGGAGGCTGGTGATGACGATCGGGACCTCGTGACGTACACAGACATCGAGATCGGCCTCGAGGCGCGTATTGCTGGCGTGCACGATCTGGTTAACAGCAAAGGGCGCCACTTTCTCACCCGGGTGCTCGTCGGTGTAGGACTGGAGCGCCGACTTGATCTCGCGTATCCAGGCGTCGAGCTGCTCCTGCGGCCGCGCATTGAGTGCGGGAAAGGCGCCGACGATGCCCGCCTGGCATTGCGCGATCACGAGAGCGGGACCGGAAACGATGAACATTGGCGCACCGATCAGCGGCAATCGAAGTGCAGCCCGGAGCGTATCAGGAATTGCCATTCGGCCCCTTCAGAAGGTATGCCCAACGAAGCGCGAGCATGCTATCACAGCGGCGTGATGCGGTTCACACTTGGGACAACGGCCGGTTGCTAGACTGGCAAGCATGGACAGGTCGGATCATGAAACCGGCGTACACGACCTTGCACTGGGCGTCATTCACGCTTTGAAAGTGGTCGACGTAAAGGCGCTTTCCTACGTGCAGCTACGCCGGCTGTATGCGAGCCTCGTGCACACCGGCGATCTCGTCGGCCAGGAGATTGCGGAACGCTCCGGCACCCACGAAGTCGCCGAGGTCGTGCGCAGGCAACCTCCCAGGCCCGACTAAGGCCTCGGTGTCGCGATCTCCACGGCAATCCCCCGGTTCTCTGCCGGCACCGCGATCGCCGTCCCGTACCAGTCTCCCGGCGCTGCGGCCGGATTGCCTGTGGCCGAGGCCCGCACCTCGACTTCGAAGCGCTCGAAGCCGGACAGCAGCCGTCCTGGAATCATTGCATCCCGGTCACCGAGCGATACGCGCGCCGGTAGCTCGGCTAAGTTGCGGCGCGTGACCGCGATCGGCGGCGACGGCTGAGCCGGGTCGCGTGCGATGATGAACACGCTTGCGTCCCCCGGCAGCGCTGCTCTCGCGTTGTCCGCGACTGCGATATCAATGTCCACTACCGGCGCTGGATCGTCTGCGGGTGGAGCAATACCCTGTGCTGTGCCCGCCTCGCCTCGCCATTCAGCGATGCGCTCCGATAAAATCGACCGCACTTCCGGAGGCGGATCCGTGGCCAGCAGGCGCTCCCATCGATCCGCTGCCGCGGCCGGGTCACCGCGGTTGACCGCAGCGATCCCGCTCCAGAACAACGCCTCCGGATGGTTGGGCGCGAGGGTAATGGCGTTCTCGAACACCGACATGGCTTTTGTTGACAGCTCGTCACCGCCGGCACGGGCCAGGGCGACGCCATAGTCGACCAGCGTTTGTGCATCCTGCGCATCTTCGAGCTCAACAGCGCGCGCATATGCCTCGACGGCACCGTCGAAGTTGCCGATGGTCATGTAGGACCGGCCAAGCATCTTCCAGCCGTTGATGTCATCCGGTTGTGATTCGAGTCGCGACGCCAGCGACGATACCATTGCGCTGACGTCCGGCTGCGAGCCCGCTCCGGATGGCACCTCCGGTCGGCCCTGCATGGCATAAATACCCGCGGAGATGCCGATGACCAGCAACAGCGTCGGCACGGCAACAGGCGCCGTGCGTCGTAAATTCCGTACGAAAGGCAATATCGCGAAACCCGCAGCGAGCAGGCACATGAGTGCAAGCAGGGTGAACAGCATCGATCAGCTCCCGAGCGAGTCGTCGTCGATCGGCAAGGTCGTGCGCCGACGCAGCACGCGGATCAATACACCTGCACCCAGAACCAGGAAAATCGCCGGAGCGAGCCAGAGAACGAGCGTTTTGCCGGAGGCGCGCGGCCGGTACAGCGCAAACTCGCCGTAGCGAGTCACCAGAAAGTCATAAATATCGGCATCCGACTTGCCCTCTTCGAGCAGCCGGCGGATCTCCCGCCTCAGGTCCGCTGCAAGAAACGCATTGGAATCTTTGATCGACTGGTTCTGGCACTTGAGGCAACGCACCTCCTCGATGATCTGATCGTAACGTACCTGCAGCGCGGGATCGTCAAACGCGGGCTCGGTATCAATCGACGCAACTGTACCGGCCAGCAACATTGCGACCACGGCGACCACGAGCCTTCTCATTGCAGAGTTCCCGGTGCATTCAGTTTCGGTTCGAAGTCGCGTTGCCACGCAGCCGCGTCAAGGGGGCCCAGATGCTTGTGCAGCACGACACCGTTGCCATCGACCAGAAAGGTTTCCGGGGCGCCGTAAACGCCCCAGTCGATACCGGCACGCCCGTCGGCGTCGAATCCGGACATCTCGTAAGGATCGCCGTACTGGTCAAGCCAGCGCAGCGCATCGCTGCGATTGTCCCTCCAGTTGATGCCGTATATCGGGATTCGCCCGGAGCGGGCAAGTTCCATCAGGAAGCCGTGTTCCTGGCGACAGCCGACGCACCATGTCGCCCAGACGTTGACGAGTGACATCTGGCCGGCGAGGGTCTCGTTGCTCACGCGGCGTCCGGGATCCCTGAGCTCGGGCAGATCAAAAACGGGCGTCGGTTCCCCGATGTAGGTCGAGGGCAGTGCACTGGGATCGCGCGTGAGGCCAATCGAAAACACGACGACCAGGCCGACGAACGCGGCAATGAGCAGTACGTACTTCAGCATCAGGCCTGTTCCGGGATGGCCTGGCGCGCCGGCGCCCGTACGCGTGCGGCGACCGGAACGCGGTACCGCCTGTCGGTCGCCGCGAGAAGCCCTCCGAGCGCCATGATGAAAGCACCGAGCCAGATGAACCGGATCAGCGGTTTGTACTGCACGCGGACGCTCCACGTGCCTGTGCCGATCGGATCGCCCATGGAGATCAGGAGGTCCCGGTTCCAGCCTTCGAGGATACCGGCCTCCGTCATCCAGCTCTTCTGTACCTGGTATTGTCGTTTTTGCGGCCGGACCTGCCCGACGAACTCGCCGTCGCGACGGATGTCGACGACCGCTTCCCTTGCGATGTAGTTCGGCCCTTCCACATCGAGCAACTCGCGCATCTCGAAAACATACGGCCCGGCACTTGCGGATTGACCCGGGCTCAGTGGCTGGTCGGACTCAATGCTGAACGCCGACACCACGGTAACACCGAGCACGAACACACCGACGCCGAAATGGGCCAGCGACATACCCAGCGTGGCCCGGGTAATGGGGGCTGCTCCGGCTTGGCGGCGGCGCAAGGAGCGCAGCGGGAGCACGATGGAGCTGGCCATGAGCCAGATGGCTGCCACCGTGCCCACCAGAAGCAGCGGACCGGCCGAGCCCCAGGCAAGCCACGGCAGTACCAGCCCGGCGACGATGGCGACGAGGGCCGGCACCCTGAGCACGCGCCAAAGGACACCCGGCGGCTGGGAGCGCCATGCCGTGTGCATGCCAATTCCTACGAGGATCAGGAGCGGAATCATTGGTATCGAAAACGCGATGTCGAACCACGGCTTGCCCACCGAGATCTTGCCGGCACCGGCGACGTCGGCGATCAGAGGAGCGAGGGTGCCCAGAAACACGAGCGCCGCGGCGATGACCAACAGCACGTTATTCAGCAAAAGAAAGGTCTCGCGCGATACCGGGCGGAAACCAGCGTCCGTATCGAGCGTCGGTGCGCGGAATGCAAACAACACCAAGGCCGCGAGGATCACGATTGCGAGAAACGCCAGGATGAAATAGCCGCGCGTCGGATCGCTTGCGAACGCGTGGACCGACACGATGATGCCGGAGCGGACCAGGAACGTCCCGAGCAAGCTCAAGGAAAATGTTGCGATGGCGAGTAACAGGGTCCAGCTCTTGAACAACCCGCGCTTCTCCGTGACCGCCAGCGAATGAATTAATGCGGTGCCGACGAGCCAGGGCATGAACGACGCGTTTTCAACCGGGTCCCAGAACCACCAGCCGCCCCAGCCGAGCTCGTAATAGGCCCACCAGCTGCCAAGCGCAATGCCGATGGTCAGGAACAGCCAGGCAACGGTCGTCCAGGGGCGGGTCCAGCGCGCCCAGTCCCGGTCGAGCCGGCCACTGATCATCGCCGCCACCGCAAACGCGAACGCGACCGAGAAACCCACGTAGCCCACATATAGCAGGGGCGGATGTATCGCGAGGCCCGGGTCCTGGAGCAAGGGGTTCAGGTCGGCACCGTCCATGGCGGCCGGCGACAGTCGATCAAACGGATTTGACGTAAACAGCGTAAAGGTGAGGAAGCCGATCGACAGCCAGCCAAGCACGCCAAGGACCAGGGCACGGAACCCGTCGTCGAGCTGCCTGCTGAAATGAGCGACCGCCAGCGTCCAGCCCGCGAGTACGAGGACCCATAACAGGAGTGATCCTTCGTGCGCTGCCCATGTCGCCGATACCTTGTACATCGTCGGCAGATTGAGTTGCGAGTTGTTCGCGACGTAGAGCACCGAGAAGTCATCGGCCAGGAACGAGGCCACCAGGCATGCGAAGGAAATCGCGACGAACAGAAACTGTCCGGTGGCCGCCGAGCGTGCCGTCGCCATCATGGCCGCATCCTTGCGATACACCCCGATTAACGGCAACGTCGCCTGGCACATCGCCAGGGACAACGCGAGGATCAGGGCGAAGTGGCCGACTTCAGGCGTCATCCGCGTCCGCACTCTTCCGCATTGGCGGCGGCCGATGTTTTCTCCCCGACATGGCGCGCCAGCGATTCCGCAACCTCGGGCGCCGTATAGTTTTCATCGTGCTTTGCCAGAACCTTGTCAGCGATGAAAACGTCCGACTGAATCCGGCCGTGAGCAACGACTCCCTGCCCTTCGCGAAACAGGTCTGGCAGGACACCGGTGTATCTCACCGGCAGCTCGCAACGCAGGTCCGTGACGCGGAAGTGCACATCGAGCGACCCGTCCGCGCGCTCTACACTGCCATCAACGACGAGTCCGCCGATTCGAAAATTCCGGTCTGCCGGGTATTCGCCCGCTACAACGTCCGATACCTCGATGAAGAACATCATGTTGTCGCGAAACGCCGTGAACGTAAGTCCCGCCGCTATTGTCAGTCCCGCCAGTGCCAGACCGACTGCGAGCATTCGTTGCTGACGCGGTTTCATGCCTGGTCCTCGAAAGTCTTGATGCGCACTTCGACCTCACGATAAACGGCACGATACCGCCGCCTCGCAGACCATTCGTTCATTACGACAACGATGAACGCGAGCGCGAAAGATGTCCAGACATAGAATCCATAACCGCTCATCGCCAGTTTCTCGATCATACGTTCGCTCCCGGTTGCAGGAACAGGTCCCTGACCCAACGCGCACGACGTTCCCGGCTGAGCACCTCGGAGCGCACGCGCCGTAGCAGCAGAGCGCCGAACAGCAGCGTGAAGCCAAGGATGTTCGCGAGCAGGGGATACAGCATTGCTGCATCCATCGCCGGACCGCCCTCGTCGAGGAGTGTCGACGTCTGGTGCAGGGACGTCCACCACTCCACAGAAAAATGAATCACCGGCACATTGACGACACCGACGAGCGCCAGGACGGCACTGGCCTTGTCAGCCTTCGCTGTGTCGTCGATCGCGTTTCGCAGGGCCATATAACCTATGTACAGGAAAAGCAGGATGAGTTCCGACATGAGGCGAGGATCACCCCACTCCCACCAAGTTCCCCACATTGGCCGACCCCAGATCGAACCGGTCGCCAGCGCGAGGAACGTAAACGATGCGCCGATGGGCGCGGCACTCGCGGCAACGGCATGCGCAAGCTTCATCCGCCAGATGAGGCCTATCCCGCCAGCAAGCGCCATTACGACGTAAGCCATCATCGACAAATAGGCGGCAGGTGCGTGCACATAGACAATTCGAAATGCGTCTTTCTGCTGATAATCCTGCGGCGCGAGGAACAGGCCTGCGATAGTGCCATACAAGAGCAGCACATAGGCAGGCACCGCCAGCCACGGTATCAGGGTTCGCGCAAGTCGGTAGAAATGCGGTGGCGACGCAAACTGGTGCAGAAATGTCCACATGGCCGTCAATTCTACTCGCTACTAATTCGCAATGCGGCTGCGGTGGCAAAAGGTGCAAGAGACACGGCCGCGAACGCGTACGCGGCAAGCGCATACAGACCGGTGGCATAGTCATCGCCTGCAGCGGCAAGAGAGACGGTTCGCGCACCAAAGATGAGCACCGGCATCGCGATCGGGAGGATGAGCAGGCTGAGGAGCGCGGTACCGCGATGCAGACCGACAGTCAACGCTGCGCCGACGGCGCCCAGCAGGCTCAGGCACAAGGTCCCGAGCAAAAGCGTGTGCACCAGCACCCACACCGTCGAGCCGGGTAGCTGAAAAGCAATCGCGGCAACCGGGCTCAGGACAACGAGCGGCAGGCCATTGGTCAGCCAGTGGGCGGCCGTCTTGCCCAGCGCGAGAATCACGAGCGGCTGAGGGCTGACGAGCATCTGTTCCAGGCTTCCGTCCTCGAAATCCGTGAGGAACAGGCTGTTGAGCGACAGGAGCATGGCAAGAAGCGCCGCTACCCAGAGCACACCCGGTGCAGAGTACCGCATTTCTTCGACACTGGGCCCTATCGCCAGCGGGAAGAGCGTGCAAACCATCACGAAAAAAAACAGCGGATTCAGTATGTCGCCGGGCCGCTTACAGGCGAGAAGCAGATCCCGGCGAATCATGGCGAGCATGCCCGTCGCCAGCCCTGGCATGGTGGTCAGAATCGTGCTCACTGGAGCTGAATCCGTTGTGTCGGCGTGTCGATTTCGACGTCCTGGTGCGCTGCGACGATGCACATGCCGCCATTCTCCACGTGCTCCGCAATCAGTTCGACAACGAGCGCGCGTCCGTCACGGTCGAGATTAGTGAATGGTTCATCCAGCAGCCATAGCGGTGCGGCGGCCAGCAGCATCCGCGCCAGCGCGACCCGCCGTTGCTGCCCGGCCGAAAGGGACCTGAGGGGCAGTTTCTTCAGCCGCAAGACACCGAGGCGCTCCAGCGCTTCTTCGATATCGCGCGTGCGTACTGGGCGCAGTGACGCCTCGAAACGCAGGTTCTCGATCGCGGTAAGGTCGCGCTTGAAACCGATCCGGTGTCCGAGCCACGCCGTCGCACCAAAAAAAACCTGCCGCTGGTGCCGCGTCGCTTCGCCGTTCCAGCGGACCTCGCCCGCTTCGGGCTCCAGGATCCCGGCCAGCGTCTTCAAAAGGCTGGTCTTGCCACTGCCGTTCCGACCCTCGAGCAGCATCAGTTCGCCCGATACGAGCGTGAAACTCAGGTTTGCGAACAGGCAGCGTTCGCCACGAATCAACAAGAGGTCGTCGGCCGACAGCGTGTCGCTCAAATCCAGGCTCCGGATATCTGTTGAACCCAAGGGAGTGCCCAACTAAATATGCTATCAGTTAGAGACTTATACACGTTTTATGCAAACCTTTCGAGATATAGACCGGAGGTCTTTGGCCATGTTCGCTCGTGCACATTGGGGTTTGTACCCCCCTCGGCGGAAACGTAGACTGACCGACCCGGCCGGATTTGTACATAAGGGACTGGTACTTTAAAAGACAGGGATGATTCGGCCCCGACGGTAGCCGAATCATCACAGGCAAACGAGGAGCGAGTTCAAACTAATGGATCTGGCGTCGGCAGGCTTGCATGAACAACCCTTTCGGACGCACGGGCGTCCGTTGAGCGTCGTTCCGTATGCCGCCCATCGGGCCGCTATCGAGGCACTCGAAAGCGCGCGATCCCTGCCCCTCGGGATCGCCTTCCTGCAGGGACCGGCATTGTGCGGCAAAACCACGATACTGCGGGAGTTCGTTGGCCGTGTGCCCGAAGATACCGCCGTGGCATTCGTCGACGGGTCGAGCTACAAGACGAGCGCCCTGCTCGAAAGCGTCCTGCACCAGTTTGGTTACGACGTCGAGTACAGCTCCACCAGCGAGCTGCTTGCGATGCTCAGGGTGTTTGCCTTGCAGCAGGCCGCGCGCCATCGTCCGCCGGTCGTCATTGTCGAGAATACGCACCTGCTAAGCCCGAGCGCCACGCGCGCGATTGCGGAACTTGCCACCCTGCAAACCCGGCAAACCTGCGCGATCAAGCTCGTGCTCGCCAGCGACCGGTCGCTGCAGGCATTTTACTCTGCCGACGCATTCGACGCGGTGGACCTGCGTGTTACGCGCGATATCCACGTCCGGCCCCTGCGCGTCGACGAGGCTGCGGGCTATCTGCACGACAAACTGCGCGCGGCCGGGACGCGCGCGCCCACCTTCATCTTTCCACAATCAATCTGTAATGAGCTATGGCATGCGTCCGGGGGCTGGCCCGGCGTATTGGATCGTATCGCTTTGCTGGCGCTTGCCCGATCGGAAACCCTGCCCGTTCCTGCGCGCTGTATCGAACATCCCACGGTCCCGAAGGGTACTTGGGATGACGGCAAAGCGGTGGCGAGCGGCACGGACGACGGACCGGCACCGGCAGCGCCGGTGCTCTACGTCTCCAAAGACGGTGCTTTGCTGCAGGAATATTCCCTGCAGCAGTCGCGCCTGCTGGTCGGGCGTTCCGAACACAACGATCTTGCGATCGATAGCCGGTTCGTCAGCCGGCATCACCTGATGCTCGTACGTAACGGACCATCGACATTCCTGATGGACCTCAATAGCTCGAACGGTACATTCGTAAATTCGCGGCGTGTCTCGAATCATGTCCTCGTCGATAGCGACGTAATCGCACTTGGACACTACCGTATCAAGTTCAGTGATCCGCACGCCACGCAACGGGGCTCGCTCGAAGGCACCGAGTTTGCGGCGACGGCGATAATGAAGACCCTTGACGACATGCGGGCGTTGCTGGCGCGGGAACACACCGAGCTTATCCCCGCGCCCTCCGAAAACCTGCCCACTCTCGGCAGCTGACCACGCTCAGCTGAAGAAATACTTCTTGAAGTGCTTTCGGCACATCGCAACGTAACGTTCGTTCCCGCCGATCTCTATCTGCGAACCTTCCTGGATCGCGCTGCCGTGTTCGTCCAGGCGCACGGTCATTGTCGCTTTCGCGCCGCATTCGCAAATCGCTTTCAATTCATTGATGGTGTCGGCCCAGGCAAGCAGGTACTTGCTTCCCTCGAAGGGTTCGCCCTGGAAATCGGTCCGCAATCCGTATGCGAGAACCGGAACGCCGAGCTTATCGGTCACATCGGAAAGTTGGAAGACCTGCTCCCGGCTCAGGAATTGCGCTTCATCAACCAGTACACAATGCAGTGGCCCGGTCTCGACGCGTGCTGCCACCAGCGAGAACAGGTTGTCGGTGGGCTTGAAGGAAATCGCTGGTGCCTGGAGGCCGATTCGCGATGACACTTTGCCAACACCGTCGCGGTCGTCCAGTTCGGGCGCCATGATCATGGTGCTCATGCCGCGCTCGTTGTAGTTGTAGCTGGACTGCAGCAGGGATGTCGATTTCCCTGCGTTCATTGAGGAGTAGTAGAAATAGAGTTTGGCCATGCGCCTATTCTGGCACCGCGGCCGCGGTGGGTCACGCAAGACTAGCCATGCGGGAATGGGAGCAATTTGCCCGCTTTGCGCCCGTTCTTCGGCAGGTGCCGGTTCCGGCACCGGGCGCATACGTTCGTGATCTTGCGATCCGGACTGATAATCTGTGGGACCGGCGTGACCGTGCCTTGTTGCAGACACGGGCTGCAGATCACCAGTTTGCTGAGATTGTTGAGCAGCCGGTAATCGACGTTTTCGCTCGAGATGTTTGCCATGTCCCGCCTCCGCTGGGCCCGAAATGGAATTGTCGGGTGGGCGAGTTGACAGTGCAGCATCGACAGTCGATTTTCGGCGAAAACTGATAACCAGTCCACGGCCGGCCTGTGAACCAGGTCCGGTTTGGCCGGTTTGGTTAGCGGACGCGTGCAACGCGGACCGATCGATCCACGCTCGGAATCTCGAGCTTGTAGCCGAACATGTCCCGTTTCAGCGTTACAACGAAATCACAGTCACGGAATGGCAGGCGCCCGGTGTTCGACTGTCGCCAGACCTGGCCGTTGTCGAAAATGAAATATCTGCGGCCCGATACATCACTTTTTTCACAACTCTCAATGCGCCCGGAGTATTCCTCAGCCGGGGTGTCGGCGTCCTTGGTCTGACCGGCGGAATCGGGCAACGGCGGAAGCGCCTGACCCGCAGAGTCACCGTCCTTCACCGCAATCTCTGCTGTTTGCCGTTGGCCGATGTTCTCCGCGAGAGCGTCGAAGCAAGCCAGCCGTTGGGTAGGGTCGCTCACACCATTGCACGCGGCGAGCTCCGCGGCTATTGTGTCTTCGGCCGCAGCGAGATCGGCAAGCGGAAGAATCAGCAGGAAACAGGCGGTCGTCAGCGACCATATGCCCGGTCGTTCGAATGGAGTCATTGCAGAGTCCGGGAATTGGGCTGCGCTATTCATTCAATGCTGACAAAGCTGGTCTTGTCCTGCGTGGTGCCCGGGGAGGGATTTGAACCCTCACCTCCTTACGGAGAACGGATTTTAAGTCCGTAGCGTCTACCGGTTCCGCCACCCGGGCAGGCATACACGGAACAAGAGATGGAGGCTAGGGTCGGAATCGAACCGGCGTCCACGGCTTTGCAGGCCGCTGCATAACCACTCTGCCACCTAGCCGGGGGATGCCCATCGAGCAGGCGTCGCAGTATACAGCCCTCGTCACCCCGGTCAATTTGCAGCGCCCGGGTCGTCGGTGTCAAATAGAGCACATCCCGAGCCGCTCATCAGGGCGAGACTTACACAAAACACGATGAAATCTTCCCGCTACCTGTTGCTGCTCGGCTGCCTTGCGCTGGTTTATTGCGGCGATCCGCCGCTCCCCGAGTTTCGGTCGCCGGAGCGGCTCGAAGTTCCCGCGGGCGCCAATAGTCTTGCTCCCCGCCTGACCTCAGGCAGTGGCCAGGTACTCCTGAGCTGGTTGGAGCGACAGGATGAAGGTGCCACGCTACGGGTCGCCGAACTTTTGGATGACGGCTGGGGTCCGGCGAAAGACGTCGTTACCGATCCGCATATGTTCGTCAACTGGGCAGACATGCCGTCGGTGCTCTCGGTCGTCAAAGGCGCCGGCAACAACTCGCATTGGGCAGCGCACTGGCTGCGTAACAAGGTCGGTGCGCCGCACGCCTATGATGTGCGGGTCATCCTCTCCATGGATGGCGGCGGAACGTGGTCAGAGCCGGTCACACCGCACACCGACGGCACGGCGACCGAACACGGTTTTGTCTCCAAGTTCCGTTCGCCCCAGGGCATCGGCATACTCTGGCTGGACGGGCGCAAGACCGCGAATACGGGCGACGGCGATCCGGCAACGAACGGCATGAGCCTGCGGTCGGCCGTGATTGCGCCGGACGGCAGCCTCAGGGACGAAAAGGTGATTGACGAGCTCGTCTGTGATTGCTGCGCAACCAGTGCCGTCGTGAGCAGCAGTGGCCCGCTCGCCGCATACCGCGATCGAAGTTCGGACGGGGTGCGCGATATCGCCGTGAGCCGGTTCAACAACGGTCAGTGGACGCCGGGCACCAAGATTGCCGACGACGGCTGGGTAATCGATGGCTGCCCGGTCAACGGACCGGTCATCACGGCATCCGGCGACCTGGTCGGGGTCGCGTGGTTCACAGCGGCGAATAATCACCCGCGCATACAGGCCAGCATCTCGCGCGATGGTGGCAAACGCTTTTCGGCGGCCGTCGAGTTGGCGGCCGGCGATGTCGCCGGCTACGTCGATATCGCTTTTACGGCGCGCTCCGTGTTTATCGTCAGCTGGGTCGAACGCTCGGCAGACAAACAGCTGGTCCGGGTTCGCAGCCTGTCGGCGGACGGGATGCGGGGCGAAGTAGTGACCATTGCCGACACCGGCGTGGCACTCAGCGTGCCGCAAATGGAATACCGGCACGGCGACCTGATCATGGCGTGGAGCGTCACGGGTGCAGAGGGACCGACGATAAGCAGTGTCCGGGTTCCGGTGCGCTTCGATCACTAGGCAAAGCCGGCTCCCGGCTCGCTTGCGCCGGCACCCGCGTGACTGCAGTATGTCCGGAAGTCAGAACAGGATTAACGCGGGGCGATGCCATACACGTTCGAAGACGCCATGAGCTCACCCGGGGACGTATTCGACCGGCCGCTTGACGTTCTGGTCAGCAGCTTCGACAAGACCGAACAATGGGCGATTCTCGCGAGCTGGGCGGACCAGATGCATAAACGCCAGCTCGCCACTACGGAAGGCATGCCACCCGGAACCGCGTGCGATCCGGGCCAGTTGCTTGCGGCAATCGCCGATGCAGAACGCCGCCTCGCGTGCCGGGCACCGATACCCTTAACGACCGGAGGATAACCATGAAATATCTCGTACCGCTCCTTGCAACGTTGGCCATTACGGGCCCGCTCCACGCCGACCCGGACACCGATGCCAAGGTCACCGAAGCCATGAACGCGGAATCGCGCCCGCAGGCGGATCGCGAGCGGGATGAGAACCGTTTGCCACTGGAGACCCTCACGTTTTTCGGCTTGAAGGACGACATGCGTGTCCTCGAACTGCTGCCGGGCGGCGGATGGTATACGAGAATTCTTGCGCCGGTGCTGGCGGACGACGGCCAGCTGTACGTTTCAATCGGCACGAATACCGTTCGTGACCAACTTCTTGCGGCACCCGGATTCGAGGACGTCGAACTGGTTGACGCCGGCGACAACCTGCGGCGTAACGAAAGTATCGGGCTCTATGTCGTGGACGCGGTCGACTTCGGTCTCGATGACCTCGACATGGTGCTGACATTCAGGAACCTGCACAATTTCGATCCCGCGTCCCGCGAAAAGTTGAACAGGGCCGTATTCGAATCGCTGAAATCGGGCGGCCTGTATGGCGTCGTAGACCACTCGCGGCGGCATATGCAGGAATCAAACACCGAGAACCGGCGTCGAATCGACCCGGTCCTGGTCATCAAGGAAATGCTGGACGTTGGATTCGAGTTCGTGGACTACTCGGACCTGCACTACCGTCCGGACGACGAGCTGATCTACGAGGTCGGCCGGAAGACCGTCACGGAAAACACAGATCGCTTTACGCTGCTGTTCCGGAAGCCCTGAGCAGGAGTGTTTCTTTATCCTTGAATAGCCGAAGGGCGACAAATTGACCGGATGGTCTTCACGCCAACCTGTGACTGATTCTGGACGGAGTTTCTACGATGGCGCGGAATGGCGTGCCGCTCGGGGAGTAATTCTTCTATAAAACAGTGGCCTAAGTCGTTGAATATATTGGAGCGGGAAAGGAGGCTCGAACTCCCGACCTCAACCTTGGCAAGGTTGCGCTCTACCAACTGAGCTATTCCCGCTGAAAGGACCGGCAATTCTAGTCGCTAATCGTCCTCTGTCAAGTCACGGTCCCTGCAGGAACAGGGTTTATCGAAGGTCGGTCACTCGCCGTCGAGTTCGCGGCTCATCGAAGGCCAGGCAGCTTTCAGGTAGAAGAACATCGAATAGATGGTCATCACCGCCGCGCCGATGAGCATCGCATAGCCCACTTTGTAGATGTCGACCCCGAATACCGGGTGCTGCCAGACCATGAAACCAATACCGAACATCTGCAGCGTCGTTTTTATCTTGCCGGACAGGTGAACGCGGACATTCGATCGCTCCCCGATGGTGGCCATCCATTCACGCAGCGCGGAGACAGTGATTTCCCGGCCGATGATGATCATGGCGATGACGTCTTCCCACAGCGTCGACTGGGTCTGGACCAGCATGACGAGCACTATGACGACCATCAGTTTGTCGGCAACGGGGTCGAGGAACTCGCCAAAGCGCGAGGTCTGGCCGAAGCGACGCGCCACCCATCCGTCGATGAGGTCGGTGATGGCCGCGAAACCGAAAATCACCGCCGCGATGGGGCGCGCATGGGGAATGTCGCTGTAGAAACAAACCACCACGACAGGTATCGCGGCGATCCGCATCAGGGTCAGCAGGTTCGCAAGATTGAGTTTCAAGAGGGCATCGCTCGTCGTTCGCTACTGAACGTGCAACTCATTGTATATGGTTTCGGCCAGGCTTCGCCCTATGCCGCGAACCCGGACGAGATCATCGATGCCGGCGCTCATGACCCCCTGCAGACCGCCAAATTGTCGCAGCAATTCCCGCCGCTTCTTCGGGCCGAGACCCGGGATGCGCTCCAACGGTGAGGTTTTCCGGGTCTTGCCGCGCCGCTGCCGGTGCCCCGTTATCGCAAAGCGGTGAGCTTCGTCGCGCAGCTGCTGGATGAGCATGAGCGCCGGAGAATCCGACGGTAGCTGGATCGGCGTCTTGCGGCCGGCGACGAAGAGTTGCTCCATGCCCGGACGTCGCGAGCGTCCCTTGGCAACCGCCACGACCCGGAGCCAGCTGAGTTCCAGCGCAGCCAGTACCGTCACCGCCTCAGACAACTGGCCCTTGCCGCCGTCAACGAACAGGACGTCGGGCATCGGCACTTCGCCTTTTTGGACCCGTGCATAGCGCCGGCGCAGGGCCTCGGACATGGCCGCGTAGTCGTCGCCGGCAGCCGCTGGCGTCAGGTTGAAGCGGCGATAATCACTCTTCAGGGGTCCGGCCGTGTTGAAAACGACGCAGGCCGCGACGGTCGCCTCCCCGGACGTGTGGCTGACATCAAAGCACTCGAGCCGGGTGGGGGCATCGTCGAGCTCCAGCACCTCCGCGAGCGCCCGGAACTGTCGCTTGAGTGTCGCATTGCTCGCGATCCGGACGTTCAGGCCGTTTTCGGCGTTGGTAACTGCCATGGCGAGCCAGCGCTGACGATCACCGCGCACGCGGGTGCGAATCTCGACCGTGTACCCGCTCCGGACGCTGAGTGTCTCTTCGAGCAGTGATGCGTCCTCGATCGCCGTATCGAGCAGAATTTCGCGCGGTGCTTCGCGCCCGAGGTAGTACTGCGAAACGAAGCCATTGAGTACGGCCGCCCGGCTCTCACCCGCCGTGCGCGGAAAATGATCCCGGCTGCCAATGACCGTGCCGTTCCTTATGAACAATACCGTAACGCAAGTAACGGCACCGTTGCTTGCGTATCCCAGGACATCCATGTCCTTCCCCCTGGCGCGTGATACCAGCTGGCGTGCTGCTACTTCCTTGAGTTTCGCAATCTGGTCCCTGTAGCGCGCCGCCTGTTCGTAGTGCTGCGCGGCGGCTGCGTCTTCCATGCGTTGAACGAACGTGTCGATGACCGCCTGGTTGTTGCCCTCGAGAAACTGCATGGCCGCGGCGAAATCCTTTGCGTACTGGTCTTCGCTTATGTAGTCGACACAAGGCGCCGTGCAGCGCTTGATCTGATACTGCAGGCAGGGCCTCGACCGGTTGCGGAAAAAGCTTTCGCGACACGGCCGGATCATGAACAGTTTCTGCAGTTCGCTGAGGGTCTGTCGTACTGCGGTCGTACTGGGATACGGCCCGAAATAGCGTCCCGGCCCTTTGCGCGCACCGCGATGAAAACGCAATCGCGGAAAGCGATGTTCCGTCGCGGCGTAGATGTACGGATAGCTCTTGTCGTCGCGCAGGACCACGTTGAAGCGCGGCTTGTGACGCTTGATCAGCGAATACTCGAGCAGGAGTGCTTCAGCTTCAGTATTGGTTACGGTGACTTCAACGTCGGTCACCTGCGCGAGCATCGCGGCCGTCTTCGTGTCCTGTTGTGCACGGGTGAAGTAGCTGGACAGGCGCTTTTTCAGGTCGCGTGCCTTGCCGACGTAAATCACCTCGTGTTTCGCGTCCAGCATCCGGTAAACACCGGGCCGGTGCGTCAGCCGCCGCAGAAAGGCCCGGGGTTCAAATGTCGTCGTCGAAGTCACGTGTCCAGGAGGCGCCGCGCCGTAGCGAATACATCCGCAAACATGGCCTCAGTAAGGCGTCCGGTATTGGTGTTGTAGCGACTGCAATGGTACGAGTCGAGCAGTCGGAAGTCGCCCGGCACGTGGACTCTGCCGTGGGCAAACGGATGAGCCGCCTGCCGGCTGCCCAGGGCCTTCAGGACGGCACGGTGCGCAATCCCGCCGAGCGCCATGACCACTGCGCCCTCGGGTACAGTCCGTAGTTCGTTCGACAGGTACTGGTTGCACATGGCAATTTCTGACCCGACCGGCTTGTTCCCGGGCGGCAGGCATTTCACAGCGTTCGTTATGCGGCTATCGATCAAGTCGAGTCCGTCATCCGCACCGAGTGACTCCGGACTGCTTGCGAAACCGTAAGCATGCAGCATGCGGTACAGGAGAATGCCTGCGTGGTCACCGGTAAACGGCCGCCCGGTCCGGTTCGCACCGTGCAGCCCGGGTGCGAGGCCCACGATGACCAGGCGTGCGCGAGGATCGCCGAACGGCGGCACCGGCCGGCACCAGTACTCGGGGTGCCGGTCCTGGACCTCGTCGAGAAACCCCGCCAGTCGGGGACACGCGCGGCAGTCGTGATCGTAGATCGCGTCGTCCAGCACTAGTCATCCATATGGCGGATGACGGCCTCGCCGAAACCACGGGTGCCGACAAGCCGTGCGCCCGGTACGAGGTCTGCGAGTTCCTGCTCCACGTCCTCCCTGCCCTGCGGCCGGTCCTTGCGCTTCGGCTTGTGAATCGCCTCCCTGAGCCGTGCGAGGTCAAAGGTCAGCTCCCCGTGCGCGATCGTATTGGCCACACCCTTGAGGATCAGCTCGACCGCCTCGTGCCAGCCGATGTAGCGCAGCATCATCGCGGCGGACAGAATGAGCGACCCGGGATTGACGCGGTCCTTGCCTGCAAAGCCTGGCGCCGTGCCGTGTGTCGCTTCGAACACGGCTATGACGTCGCCAATATTCGCGCCGGGCGCAATGCCGATGCCGCCGACCTGCGCCGCCAGGGCATCGGAGATGTAGTCGCCGTTCAGGTTGAGTGTAGCGATGACATCGTAGTCTTCCGGGCGCATCAGGATCTGTTGCAGGAAGTTATCGGCGATGACGTCCTTGATGATGATCTCGTTGCCGGTTTTCGGGTTCGGGAATCGAAGCCAGGGACCGCCATCCTTTTCCACCGCTCCGAATTCCGTCCTGGCAAGGGCATAGCCCCACTGGCAGAACGCGCCTTCGGTGAATTTCATGATGTTGCCCTTGTGCACCAGGGTCACGGAGCGGAGGTCACGATCGACGCAGTGCTGTATGGCTTTGCGAATCAGTCGCTCGGAGCCCTCGCGTGATACCGGCTTGATACCGATACCGGAACTCTCCGGAAACCGAATCTCGGTCACGCCGAGTTCAGTCTGCAGGAAGTGGATGAGTTTTTTTACCTCGGGCGATCCGGTCGGGTACTCGATGCCGGCATAGATGTCCTCGGTGTTCTCCCGAAAGACCGTCATGTTCACGAGTTCTGACTCGCGCATCGGCGTCTGCACTCCGGGGAAGTAACGAATGGGGCGGACGCAGGCGTACAGGTCGAGTGCCTGCCGGATGGCGACGTTCAGCGAGCGAATGCCGCCACCGGTCGGCGTAGAAAGCGGTCCCTTGATGGACACGATGTAACGCCGGAAGGCATCGAGGGTCTCATCCGGCAGGAAGGTATTGGCCCCGTATATTTCGGTCGCTTTCGCGCCGGCGTACACCTGCATCCACGCAAGGGCCCGGCGGGGACCGTAGGCTTTGTTCACGGCGGCGTTGACGACATCCCGCATCACCGGCGTCACGTCCACACCAATACCGTCGCCTTCAATGTACGGAATGATGGGCCGGTCGGGGACATTCAGCGAGTGGTTGGTATTGGCGGTGATCGCCTGGCCACCGGCGGGTACCTGGATATGTTCGTATCGCATGTGGAGTCCCGGATTGAAGCATGCTGCTGTGGCGGGATGCCACAGTGGGCGTGCATTGTACCGATCCACCGGCGCGCCACAAAATTGCCCGGTTAGAATGCCCCGATGCCTTTGATCCTGCTGAACAAGCCCTACCGCGTGCTTTCGCAATTCACAGCCGAAGGGGATCGCCCGACGCTTGCGGCCTACATTGCTGAACCCGGGGTATATCCGGCCGGGCGGCTGGATTTCGACAGTGAGGGGCTCATATTGCTCACTGACGATGGCCGACTGCAGGCACGCATCAGCCAGCCGCGCTCGAAAACGGTGAAGTCCTACTTCGTGCAGGTCGAAGGGCAGCCCTCGGTGGAACAGCTTACAAGGCTCGAGACCGGCGTAGCGCTGAAGGACGGCCCGGCCCGCGCCTTATCGGCCCGTATCGCAGGGCCGCCGGAATGGCTTTGGCCGCGTCACCCGCCAATCCGCTTCCGCAAGAACCTGACCGAGACCTGGCTCGAAATCCGGCTGCTCGAGGGCAGGAATCGCCAGGTGCGACGCATGACTGCGGCCGTCGGCCTGCCCACGCTGCGGCTCATCCGGCATGCCATCGGGCCCTGGACCATCGACGGCCTGGCACCCGGCGCCTCACGAAAGTTGGCCACGGCCGACGCCTGGCGCGCGATGCAGGAGCGCGCCTAGACCGGGCCCCGCAAACCGCCGATGCGCATTGCCACTTCCATGGCCTGTTCGTAGTTGAGCCGCGGATCGACCGTCGACTTGTAGGCGCGTGCGAGGTCGCCGTCCGTGAGTCCGCGGGCGCCACCGGTACACTCGGTGACGTTTTCGCCGGTGAGTTCGAGATGCACACCGCCCAGGTAGCTGCCGTTCGCGGCATGCACCCGAAACGCGGTTTCGAGTTCGGCGATAATATTGTCGAATCGTCGGGTCTTGACGCCGTCGGCGGTGCTTTCAGTATTCCCGTGCATCGGGTCGCAGACCCAAAGTACGGGAGAGCCCGTCTCCCGGACCGCGGCGATCATATCCGGCAGGTGCTGCTCGATCGATTTTGCGCCGAATCGATGGATGAGGGTCAGGCGGCCAGCTTCGTTGTTCGGATTAAGAACACGGATCAGGTCCTGTAGCCATTCGCGGCTCATACCCGGGCCGATCTTGATGCCCATAGGATTCGCGATTCCCCGGAAAAACTCGACGTGCGCGCCGTCCATCTGCGCGGTACGCATGCCGATCCACGGAAAATGTGTTGTCAGGTTGTACCAGCGCTCGCGCCGTTCGAGATAGCGGGTTTGCGCCTGTTCGTACATGAGGTGCAACCCCTCGTGTGCCGCATAAATGTCGGCCCGCTGCGCGTGATGCAGTTCGCGTCCAAGTATCGTCTCCATGAAGTCGAGCGACCCTGAGATCGAACTGACGATAGCGCGATACTCGGCGGCCATCGGCGCGTGCCCCACCCACTCGAGATCCCAGTACTCCGGATGATGCAGGTCGGCAAATCCGCCATCGATCAGGGAGCGCACGAAATTAAGTGTCAGCGCGGAGCGCTCATAGCCCCGCAAAATCAGTTGCGGATCCGGAATTCGATCGCTCTCCGTAAACGGGCTTCGATTCACTAGGTCGCCACGGAAGCTCGGCAGGGTCTTCCCGTCGCGCGTCTCGGAGTCCGCGGAACGCGGCTTCGCATACTGGCCGGCCATGCGGCCGACGCGTATGACCGGCTTTTTAAGGCCATACAGCATCACGAGGCTCATTTGCAGCAGGATCTTGAGCTTTGCGACGATATTCTCAGATGTGCACTCGTCGAAGGTCTCCGCACAATCGCCGCCCTGTAACACGAACGCCTGCCCGCGCTGTGCTCGTGCAATATGCGCTTTCAGGGCATCCACTTCCCACGAGGTTACAAGCGGTGGCAGGCGGGAAAGGGACGCGACCGCCCGTTCGAGCTCGGCCTTGTCCGGGTACGTCGGCTGTTGCGACGCCGTCTTGCCCTGCCAGCTCGCAGGATGCCACTCGGCCGCGGAGATTTTGCGCGTCACTTTGGTCTCTCGTATCGACAAAAAAAGGGCCTTTGATGCCCCGGGAACAGGGGACTATGCCATGTTGCATCGCAATGGAGCAAAAGTTTCGTGCGCAATCAAGGGCTTGTCGAGGGCTGCGCAGACGCGTTCGCGCAGCATACCGCAATGACTCCTGCCGTGATCCTTTTGGTCCGATTTTTTGGCACAATGCCCGCCTTTCGCCAGCCTCTCGCCGTCGTGCGAGCCTGAGCCGGAACACTGGAAACGGGGAAGTCTATGCAGGACATATTAGTGCTGGGTGCCGGCAAGATCGGAGCGCTGATTTCCGGACTGCTCGCGGAAAGCGGTGATTTTCGCGTACAGCTTGCGGACGCCCGGGACGGCGCCGCCGATGAAGTCGCCACGGCGCACGGACTTACGCAGATCGAGCCCTATTGTCTCGATGCTGCGGACCGGTCGGCGCTCACCGAACACGTCCGCGCGCATTCCCCGACCGCGGTCGTGTCCGGCCTCCCCTACTTCTGCAACGTTGCGGTGGCCGAAGTGGCGCGAAGCGAGGGTCTTCACTATTTCGACCTGACCGAGGATGTCGCCGTCACCGCGCGAGTGCGCGACATCGCGCGCGACTCCGACAAGGTATTCGCGCCGCAGTGCGGGCTCGCGCCGGGCTTTATCAGCATCGCCGCCAATGAATTGATCAAGCATTTCGACAGCCTCCGCACCGTCAAGCTCAGGGTCGGCGCCTTGCCGCAAAACCCGAACAACGTGCTGAAGTACTCGCTGACCTGGTCGACGGACGGCGTAATCAACGAATACGGCAACCTGTGCAATGCCATCGTCAACGGCAAGGATGTCGAAGTACTGCCGCTCGAGGGCCTCGAGGAAATCGAGATCGACGGCACCCTGTATGAAGCGTTCAATACCTCGGGGGGACTGGGCTCGCTGGCGGAGACCTACGGCAAGAATGTCAGTTCGATGAACTACAAGACCATCCGATACCCCGGGCACTGCGAGCAAATGCGCCTGCTGATGAACGGCCTGCGACTCAATCATGATCGCGATACCCTGAAGCGCATCCTGGAAAACGCCGTTCCGCAAACGCTGCAGGACGTAGTAATCATCTACGCCGCCGTCACCGGCGTGCAGGACGGCGAGTTCCGCGAGGAAAACTACGTCAACAAGGTCTATCCGCAGGTCGTCGCCGGGCGGCTCTGGTCCGCCATTCAGGTCACGACCGCGGCGGGGATCTGCAGCGTGCTGGACATCGTGCTGTCCACGCCAGGCCGCTTCGCGGGCTTCGTTGCGCAGGAGCAATTCCTCCTGGACGATATCCTCGGCAACCGCTTCGGTCGCTACTACAAGCACGGCGGCAACAATCTCGAATCGGCGAACCTGATCGCCCGCGGCAAGACCGGTCACCAGCGGGTGGGGGCGGGCAAACGAAAAGCGAAGGCAGGCGCATGAAATCGATTCTCGAAAGCGTTGGGCTTGACGCTGTCAACGCCGGTACGTGGCTCGGGGCGACGAGCCTCATGGATGACAGTGCGCCACGCATAGAGTCCGTCAACCCGGCCACCGGCGAGACCATAGCGAGCGTACGCGCGACGACGAAAGCGGAGTACGAGCAGGTGATGGGGGCCGCGCGGGAGGCCTTCCTGACCTGGCGCACGATTCCGGCGCCGGTGCGCGGCAATGCGGTACGGCTGATCGGCGACGCCTTGCGCGACAAGCGCGATGCGCTGGGCAGCCTCGTCACGCTTGAAGTGGGCAAAATCCGGGCCGAGGGCATCGGCGAAGTGCAGGAAATGATCGACATCGCCGATTTCGCGGTCGGCCAGTCCCGCATGCTGTACGGGAAGACGATGCATTCTGAGCGGCCATCGCATCGCATGTACGAACAATGGCATCCACTCGGCATCGTCGGCACGATTTCGGCATTCAATTTCCCTGTGGCCGTTTATGCCTGGAATGCTTTTATTGCGGCCATCTGCGGCAACGTGAATGTCTGGAAGCCTTCCCCGAGGACACCGTTGTGCGGCGTCGCCGTCCAGCGAATCATTAACGAAGCGTTGGCGAAAGAAGACCTCCCGCCCGTATTTTTCCTGGTCAACGACGGGACGAACAAGCTTGCCGAAGCCTTTGTCAACGATCCGCGCGTAGACCTTCTCTCGTTCACGGGCTCGTCTGCAATCGGCAGGCAGGTTGGCGTTAACGTCGCGGCCCGCATGGGCAAGAGCCTGCTCGAACTCGGCGGCAACAACGCCATCATCGTCGACGAACACGCCAATCTGGAGCTCGCCGTCCCGGCAATCGTTTTCGGCGCTGTCGGGACAGCCGGCCAGCGTTGCACGTCAACCCGGCGTGTGCTCGTGCAGCGATCGCGCTTCGACGAACTGAAAAAGGCCCTTGTGAGCGCCTACCGCCAGGTACGCATCGGCAATCCGCTGGACGACGATACGCTGATGGGGCCCCTGATCGAGCCTGCCTCAATAGAACGTGTAGAGGCGGCGCTCGGGTCAGTGCGTTCCGCTGGCGGCGAGGTGCTGTGTGGGGGCGAACGACTCGAGGGTCCAGGCAACTACATCACACCGGCGATCGCGGTCGCGGAGAACCACTGGGAGATCGTCCAGACCGAAACTTTCGGTCCGGTCCTCTACCTGATCCCGTTCGATTCGCTCGACGATGCGATCGCCATGCACAATGGCGTCGTTCAGGGGCTGTCATCCGCGATCTTTACGGACAAACTGCAAAACGCGGAAGTCTTCCTGTCCGCCGCGGGATCCGATTGCGGCATCGCCAACGTGAACATCGGCACCTCCGGTGCCGAGATCGGCGGCGCGTTCGGTGGGGAGAAGGAAACAGGCGGTGGCCGGGAGTCAGGGTCGGACGCGTGGAAGGCCTACATGCGCCGGCAGACCAACACGATCAACTGGGGTTCGGCGCTGCCGCTCGCCCAGGGGATCAAGTTCGACCTGTAGGAGCGGCCCATGGCCGCGATCGCGGGGTCGCATAAGCCAGCAATGCGGCCAGGCTCCACCGCGTTCGCGGCCATGGGCCGCTCCTACAGTGCCTCGAACCGATTTTCCTCCCGGTTCTTGCGCACCTGCCCGGCCGCGAACACCTGCCCGTTCATCGCGATGTAGACACCGGGGGCAGCCGTCTGGACCGTGGCGACGGCCATGCCCACGTTGAATACCGCATCCGTGGTCCGGAAGCGCGCCGGCGACAGCGCACCCGTCAGGACGATGGTTTTGCTGCCGAGACCGGTCAGCGCTGCGGCTGTTTCAGCCATGGTGTCCGTTCCGTGGGTGACGACGAAGCGATCCTGGTCGTCGTCGGCGATGGTCTGCCGCAGGAGTTCCCGGTCAGATTCCGTTATCTCGAGGCTGTCCTTGGCGAGCACAGGGACGATGTCATAGCGGAAATCGACGAGCGCTTCGCCCAGCATGCGGTCGAGCTGGGACTCGCCGACCGCGAAGCGGCTGAGCTCATCGAAGTAGATCTTGTCGATGGTGCCGCCGGTAGTGATGAATCGGATGAACATGGCCTGTTATCATGACAGCATGAGCATACCCCGTCGATCCTGCCCGAAAGCGGTACTCTCGCGAGCCTGGACCGCGCTGGTGCTCGGGCTGGTCGCGTCCGCGCCCGCCCTGTCCGCCGATGTCGTCGTACTCGACGTCGAGGGCGCGATCGGTGTCGCGACCGCTGACTACCTCACCACCGGGCTCGAGCACGCCGCGGAGACGGACGCAGAACTCGTGATCCTGCGCATGGATACGCCGGGCGGCCTGGTCAACTCGATGCGCGACATCGTGAAGGCCATACTCGCCTCCCCCGTCCCGGTGGCCACCTTCGTCGCGCCAGGGGGTGCCCGTGCCGACAGTGCCGGCACGTACATCCTGCTCGCGAGCCACGTGGCCGCCATGGCACCTACGACCCATCTCGGCGCGGCGACGCCGGTGTCCATCACGGGTGACGACGTCACGCCGCGCGATGTCGAGGAGTGGCGAGCGGATGACGAGACGTCGGACGACGCGCCGGAGGATGCCGATGGCGGCGGGGAAACGGCCGAAGAAGGCGAGAACAAACCCGCTGACGCCGAACCGCGGCGGAGCGGCGGCTCGGCGATGGAAAAGAAAGTGCTGAACGATTCCGTCGCCTATATTCGGGCCCTGGCCGAACGTCACGGACGAAATGCCGACTGGGCCGAGTCAGCCGTGCGCGATGCGGCCACGCTGACGGCACGGGAGGCTCTCGAGAAAAATGTGATCGAATTCATCGCTGACGACGAGGAAGACCTGCTGCAGAAGCTCGACGGTGTCGAAGTGAAGCTCAATACCGGCAGCGTCACTCTCGAGACGGCGAAGGCAGAACTGGTCGCCTTCGAACCTAACTGGCGCATCAGGCTGTTGTCGGTCATCAGCAACCCGGAAATCGTGTTGTTGCTCGGTATGGTCGGCCTGTACGGACTGATGTACGAAGGCTGGAACCCCGGTGCGATCCTGCCCGGCGTCGTCGGCATCATCTGCCTGCTGCTGGCGGCCTATGCATTGCAGGTAATCCCGGTAAATTACGCGGGACTTGCATTGATCATCGTGGGCCTGGCCCTCATGACCGCGGAAGCATTCGCGCCGAGTTTCGGCGCACTCGGGCTCGGCGGCGTTGCCGCCTTTGTCTTTGGGGCCATCATCATGTTCGACAGCGACGTCCCCGGCTTCGGTATCTCGGTTGCATTTGTCATCGCAGTGGCTATCGTCGCGGCACTCGCCATCGCCTGGCTGACCCGCTACGTCATCAAACTGCGCAAGCGTGGGGCCGTATCCGGACGCGGCTCGATCATCGGGGGCCGTGCCGTCGCCATGGAAGACTTTACGGGCAACGGCCGCGTCTGGCTTGAAGGAGAGGCCTGGGCCGCCTATTCGCCGGTCCCGCTGATCAAGGACCAGGATGCGATCGTCACCCGTCTCGAAGGCCTCGTACTGTATGTCGAGCCTGCAGCGGCCGATCTTCCCGAGCACCGGTACCAGCCCGAATCCTGATTACGCAACGCCGACTCGAGGAGAGTCTTCATGCCCATTGCCACCGTAGGTATCATCGCCGCCCTGCTGATCGTGATCCTGTACAACACGATCAAGATCCTTCAGGAGTACGAGAGAGGCGTTATCTTCTTTCTCGGCCGGTTCCAGTCAGTAAAAGGGCCCGGCCTCATTCTCCTGATCCCCGGGCTGCAAAAGATGATCAAGGTCGATCTTCGCGTCGTGGTAATGGACGTGCCGACGCAGGATGTGATCTCCCGCGACAACGTTTCGGTCAAGGTCAATGCTGTCATTTATTTCCGGATTGTCGATCCGGAAAAAGCCGTGATTCGTGTCGCCAATGCTTTTGAAGCCACCAGTCAGCTGTCCCAAACCACCTTGCGTTCCGTACTGGGCCAGCACGACCTCGACGACATGCTGGCCGAACGCGACAAGCTCAACGCGGACATTCAGGTGATTCTCGACCAGCGCACGGACAACTGGGGCATCAAGGTCGCGAATGTCGAGATCAAGCACGTCGATCTGGACGAAAGCATGATCCGCGCGATTGCGCAGCAAGCCGAGGCGGAGCGTGCGCGACGTGCCAAGGTCATCAACGCCGAAGGCGAGCAGCAGGCCGCAGCGAAACTGGCCGAGGCGGCCCGCATGCTCGCGACCGAGGAGCAGGCGCTGCAACTGCGCTACCTGCAAACACTCAAGGAAATTTCGAACGAGCGAACCAACACCATCGTTTTCCCGGTGCCCATGGAGATGCTCGATTCTTTCCTCAAGTTTTCGAAGCGGTCCCGGAACTCGTCCGCGGATTCGTCCGGGGATTCGAACTAAGGACGCCCGTTCAGGGTCGCACGACCGGCCAGGGCGGAATGTGCACCATGATCGCGGCACCGCCCAGCGGGGAGCGGCCGATCGCCAGGTCGCCGCCGTAGGCGCGTGCAATATCCCGGACGATCGCAAGCCCGATCCCGTGTCCGGGCGTCGACTCGTCGAGCCGCGTGCCACGAACAAGCAATCGTTCCGCGGCGTGGTCCGGAATGCCAGGACCATCGTCCTCGACGCGCAAACGAAGCCCGCTGGCCCGCGGATTGCCGGGTTGCGCCGGTTCCAGCGTCAGGCTTACCTGCCGACGGCACCACTTGCAGGCGTTGTCGAGCAGGTTGCCGGCGAGCTCGAGGAAATCGCCGGCGTCACCCCGGAATACCAGGTCCGGTGCGACCTGAAGATGGAACTCGGGTGACTTTTCCCGGTATACCTTGCTGAGTCCGGCCACGAGCTTTTGCACTTCGGCATTGACCGGCACGGGCGCAAGCCCGACCGTGCTTTGCGCCGTTGCCGGTTTCCTGAGCTGGTAACGGACGATCTCGTCCATGCGTTCGACCTGTTCGTTGATGCGCCTCTGCTGAACCCCGTCATCGCCATCATCGAGCAGTGCGCGTACGGCAGCCAGCGGGGTCTTCAGACTATGGGCCAGGTTATCCAGCGTGTAGCGGTAGCGATTGGACCTGGCTCGTTCACTGTCGATGAGAAGGTTCATATTCCTCGCAACGCCGCTCAGCTCGGTGGGAAGCTGCTCCGAAAGTGCAACCCGACCGCCGTCCTCGATATCACGAATCTCGCTTTCGATCTGCCGTAGCGGCGACAAAAGCCTGCGCATCATGAGTGCAATGGCGAACAACATGAATGCGGCAACGCCGCCGAACCAGCCGAACATCTGGCGTCGAAAATCCGCGACCTGCGCGTTGAAGGCGTCGAGACTTTCGTAGACTCGGAAGACGTAGGGCTCGAGTCTGCCATCGGGAAATTCCCATTGCACCGCAAGGCTCAATGTGAGGAGCGGCGTACCGTCGGCGAGCTGCGCCCGTCCGAAGGCTTCGTCGCCGGGTTCCGGTGCCGGCCCACCGGGGAGCTCGAGGCCTAATGCCGAACGCGACTGCCATGCGGCGGATCCATCACCCCGTTCGAGTTCGGCGTACAGGCCGGACCCGAGTGTGTTGAATCGCGGCTCCACGAGATCCGGCGGCAGGACGAGCTGGTGCGCGCTCGACGGCTCCGCATCGGCGAGCAATTGCATCAGATAGCCGTCGAGAATCTCTTCCCGGGCCCGTTCGCCGGCAGATACGAACGCGGTATCGAGGACGACGATGGTCGCGCCGAAAAAGACCAGCAGCAGCACACTGACCGAGACCAACAGCCGTGCGCTCAGGGACGACATCGAGCGTCAGTCGGCTTTTTTGCGTTCGAGCGCGAAACGGTAGCCGCGGCCCCGCAGCGTTTCTATCGGCCTGATTGTATTGTCCGGGTCGAGCTTTTTCCTGAGTCGGCCAATGAACACCTCGATCACGTTGCTGTCACGCTCGAAGTCCTGGTCGTACAAGCGGTCGGTGAGCTCCGTCTTGGAGATGACGTCTCCGGCACGCATCATCAGGTACTCGATGATCTTGTATTCAAAATTCGTGAGGTCAATGGCATCGCCGTTCGCCCTGACCTCCTGCCGTGACATGTCCAGCGCGATGGGTCCGGCTTCGAGCACCGAGGATGCCCAACCGCCTGCACGCCTCAACAGCGCGTTTACCCGGGCGCTGACTTCCTCGTAGTGGCACGGCTTGACGACGTAATCGTCCGCACCGGCGCCGAGCCCGTCGACCTTGTCCTGCCAGCGGTCGCGAGCGGTCAACACGAGAATGGGGTAGGTTCGTCCCTGCTCCCGGACCTGCCGAATGAGTTCGAGCCCGGACACTTCCGGCAGGCCGAGGTCCACGATCGCCAGGTCGACCGGATATTCCTGCGCGAAGTACAGGCCCTCACGGCCGTCGGCCGCCTCTTCGACCGCAAAGCCGTCCGCCCTGAGGCGGGATGCCAGCGATGCACGCAGCGTCGCATCATCCTCGATGAGCAGCAGTCTCATAACCCGTTCCTGGTGTCTTTGCGGATCGAATCCAAAACCGCCGGCGCCCTAGTTGATCTGCCGGCCACTGACCTTGTGCGTCTTGACCTTGCCGTCCCGGGTCATCACGCGAATGTGGTGCACTTCACGCCCGTTGCTCACGCGGGTCTCGGCGGAAATGACTCGTTCGACGTCGCCACGACGCCGCACGGACTCCACGGCTTCTGACAAGCTCATGCCGCCACTCTGGGTCGCATGGGACGGCGGCAACGGGTGAACTGTCCGGTTGTCGTCACCCTGCCGCGCCAGGTCCACCATAGCCTTGGCCGGCGTCGCGACTGCGACACACGCCAGGGCCAACAGCAGATGTAGTTTCGCTCTCACGGTCTCTCGCTCATCGGAAGTTGCCGGGCGCCGGAAACGCCGCCAAGTGTCGTCTGTCGATTCAGGTATTGCAACGATAGGGATCACAGGGCGGCGCCCGTGACTACTCGGCCGGACGCACGTCCACGCGTACCCGCAGTTCACGGCCGGGATCATAGGGCATCTCCGTCGCGTACTTCTGCCCGCGATACTGGTAGACGACACGATAGCCGTCTATGCGTTCCTCGCTGCGTTCACGCACCGTCGTCTTGCAGCGCTCGACCGGGCGCGAATACGCGACGGTTTCGTAGCCGTGCCGCCGGCGTGCGCTGGAGTTCCCGACCGCTGCGCCAATGAAAGTACCCGCAACCGTGGCCGCGTCGTTCCCGCGGCCGCTACCGAACTGGTGGCCAATCACGCCACCTACAACAGCACCGACCAGCGTTCTGATGCCCGTTCCCGGCGCCGGCTGCGCAACTTCGTAGTGCTGCTCCTCCTGCCAACACTCGCGGACAGGGGTGCGCACGGTCACGTAGCGCACGATCGGCTCGCTGCTGACGACGCGCGCATACTCGTATTGCGCACCCTGACGGTCTGCCACGGCCGGCGCGGCGACACCAAGCGCGACAACGGCCAGCCCGAGCCGTAACCCAATCGCTGTTGAATTCCTGTTCATTGTCCTGGCCATCCCTTGTTGCGGCCGGCCCCGTTGCCAGCCTGGGGCCAAGACTAGGCCGCGACCACTGAATCCCGGCTGAACGGCTCAGGAGGATCCGGCGAGACGTCGTTTCGCGTTGCGCCATGCGCGCTCGAGGTCGGCCGCGGGCAGGTCCTTCAGGCGCTGCCCGGCCGACTGTGTGGCATCTTCCATCGCACGGAAGCGACGCTCGAACTTCGTATTGGCCGCCACGAGCGCCGCTTCCGGGTCGACGTCCAGGTGCCGTGCGAGGTTGACGATCGTGAACAGGAGATCACCCAATTCTTCCTCGACATGCGCCTGGTCACGGCTGCCGGCAGCTTCCGACAGTTCCTCAAGCTCTTCATTGATCTTCTCGCGAACGCCCGCGCGGCTCTCCCAGTCGAAGCCCACGGCGGCCGCGCGCCGGCCGAGCTTCTCCGACCGTTTCAGCGCGGGAAGCGCCAGTGCCACACCCGCCAATGCGCTGCCATCGTCGCGCCCGCTCCGCTCGCCGGCCTTGATGGCCTCCCAGCTCCCGACTATCGCGCCAGCCGCAACTTCCGCAGCGCTGCCGAATACGTGGGGATGTCGCCGGGTCATCTTGTCGGTAATTACGCCCGCCACGTCGTTAAAGTCGAACAGCCCGGCTTCGGCCGCCATCTGCGCATGAAAAACGACCTGAAACAACAGGTCGCCCAGTTCGTCGCAGAGGCCCGGCATGTCGTCACGACGAATCGCGTCGGCGACCTCGTAGGCTTCCTCGATGGTATACGGGGCGATGGACCTGAAGTCCTGTTCGAGGTCCCAGGGGCAGCCGGCATCCTTGTCTCGCAGGCGTTCCATGACTTCGAGTAATTTATTGATGTTGTCTTTAGATGATTGATTATTCAAGTATGTCTCTTAGCTTTAGAAGGATGTGCGCCGTTGCGCCCCAGATGCGGTGCTCCCGGTATCGATACTCGATGATCGGCAGTTTTCGGCCCTGGAAATCGCGTTCGGAAGCGAGCGCATTGGCCTTGTCGAGCAGGAAATCGAGTGGCACCTCGAAAGCGTACTCAACCTCGGCGGGGTCTACTTCGATCCTGGCCGACGGTGCCACGCTGCCAACGACAGGCGTTACCGCATAACCGGTCATCGTGGGCATGGCGTCCAGAAAGCCGAGCACGGCGATCTCGTCCGGCCGGATCCCGACTTCTTCGTGTGTCTCGCGCAGTGCGGTGTCGGCGATTGACCGGTCGCCCGACTCCATGCCGCCGCCCGGAAATGCGATCTGGCTCGCGTGGTGCTTGAGCGCCGCCGATCGCTGCGTCAGCAGCACCACCAGTCCCGACCTGCGCTCTATGACCGGGATCAGCACACCGGCCGGCCGGAGCGAGGCGACGAGACTTGCGCGAACATCCTCGGGCCAGCGTTCGCTGCCCGGCGGCAGGACAACATCCCGGGGGTCGGCCCGCAGTCGCGTATCCACCAGCCGGTCTTTGAGCAGTTCCAGCGTCGCTTGTCGGTGTAATGCCATCGGTCCTAGTGCTGAATGCCGCCTTCGGTCAGCGCGGAAGGATCCAGCAGCCGGTCGAGCTCCGCGTCCGTAAGGTCGGTCATCTCGCGAGCGACCGCCTTGACCGGCCGGCCTTCCTTGTAAGCGCGCTTCGCGATGGAAGCGCCGAGTTCGTAACCGATGACAGGGTTCAGTGCGGTGACCAGGATCGGGTTCCTGTCCAGCGCACGATTGATGTTCTCGAGGTTCACCCGGAACCCGGCAATCGCTTTGTCCGCAAGGGCCGTCGAAGCATTCGCCAGGAGCTCAATGCTTTGCAAAAGGTTGTACGCGATGACCGGCAACATGACGTTGAGCTGGAAGTTGCCGGACGCCCCGGCCATCGCGATGCAGGCATCGTTACCCACGACATGCGCGCCGACCATGGCGACTGCTTCGGGAATTACGGGATTCACCTTGCCGGGCATGATGCTGGAGCCTGGCTGCAGGGCCGGCAGTTCGATCTCGCCGATACCGGCAAGCGGTCCCGAGTTCATCCATCGAAGATCGTTTGCGATCTTGGTGAGGGCGATGGCGAGGACACGGAGTTGTCCCGATGCCTCTACGGCTGCGTCCTGGCTGGCCAGCGCTTCGAACTTCGATGACGCGGGCGTAAAGGATAACCCGGTCTTCTCTTTGAGCAGCACGGCTACTTTTTCGCCGAACTTGCGATGCGCATTGATCCCCGTGCCGACCGCGGTGCCGCCCTGTGCAATTTGCGTAAGGCGCTTTTGTGTATCGCGCATGCGTTCCGCGGCGTGTTCGATCTGCGCGCGCCAGCCGTCGAGTTCCTGGCCGAGCGTCAAGGGCATCGCATCCATCAAGTGCGTCCTGCCGGTCTTGACCACATTTCCGAACTCTTCGGATTTCGACGCCAGCGCCGCCGCCAGGTGGGCGAGTGCCGGCAGGAGCCGGTCGTGCACAGCAATCGCGGCGCTTACATGTACGCAGGTCGGGATTACGTCGTTGCTGCTCTGACACATGTTCACATGATCGTTCGGGTGCACGGTGCTGCCGAGCGACTGAGTCGCTATGCGGGCAATTACCTCGTTGGCATTCATGTTCGAGCTCGTTCCGGAGCCCGTCTGGAAGACATCGATGGGGAATTCGGCATCGTGGTCGCCGGCAGCTACCGCCAAAGCCGCCTTCTGGATTGCGATCGCGATCGTACTCGGCAACAGCCCGAGCTCGGCGTTGGCCCCCGCAGCAGCCCACTTCACTAGTCCGAGCGCCGCGATAAAAGGCCTCGGCATCCGCAATCCGCTGATCGGAAAGTTCTCGACCGCCCGTTGCGTCTGGGCGCCCCAAAGGGCGTCTTCCGGGACCTTGAGTTCACCCATACTGTCCTTCTCGGTGCGGTACTTTCTGTCGTTCATTGCGTCGATATCCTCGTCTCGTCTACGCCGCAATCGTGTATGATTCGCGCTTTGCGCGCGCAAGTCTACACTGGTTTCCGGCTATGAAAGTCTCGACGCTGAGAGCAATTTCGCCAGCCGACGGCCGTTACGCGGACAAGGTCGCCCCCCTTCGCGACATCTTCAGCGAATACGGCCTGATCCGTTACCGCGTGCTGGTCGAGGTGCGCTGGTTGCAGATGCTTGCCGACGAGTCTTCGATCGACGAACTTGCGCCGCCCTCGTCGGTGATGAAGGACGTTCTGAACCACATCGTGGATGACTTTTCGCTGGACGACGCCGAACGCGTCAAGGAAATCGAGAAGAAAATCAACCATGACGTCAAGGCCATCGAGTATTTCATTCGTGAAAGACTCGGGAACGGGCCGGAAACATCGAACTTCAAGGACTTCCTGCACTTCGGTTGCACGTCGGAAGACATCAACAACCTGTCCTATGCTCTGATGCTACGGGCGGCGCGCAAGGAGGTACTGTTGCCGAGGATGCGCGGCCTTGCAGGGCGGCTTGCCGCGCTTGCCCGCGAGCATGCATCAGTCGCGATGTTGTCGCGCACACACGGCCAGACGGCGAGTCCGACGACTGTCGGCAAGGAATTCGCCAACGTCGAAAAGCGCCTGTTGGCCGCAGAAAAGGCGTTCGCCGACGTCGTCATACTCGGCAAATTCAATGGCGCCGTCGGAAACTTCAACGCACACGTTATCGCTTATCCGGAGGTGGACTGGTTGAGCGTCAGCCGGCGCTTCATCGAGTCACTCGGGATCGAGCAGAACGCCCACACAACCCAGATCGAACCCCATGACTGGACGGCTGCGTATTGCCATGCGCTCCTGCGGTACAACACTATTCTGATCGACCTGTGCCGGGACCTGTGGGGTTACATATCACTGGGATATTTCCGGCAAAAGGTGGCGCGGGACGAGGTCGGCTCGTCCACCATGCCGCACAAGGTCAATCCCATCGATTTCGAGAATGCCGAGGGCAACCTCGGCATGGCGACGGCATTGCTGGCGCATTTTGCCGAAAAGTTGCCGCTCTCACGTTGGCAGCGTGACCTCACGGACTCGACGGTACAACGAAACCTCGGCGTCGCGATCGCCTACACGCTGATCGCGACCGAATCGTTGCAGAAGGGGCTCGGCAAGCTCGAACTCGACGAAGCGGCGATCGCAGCGGATGCCGCGACCGCCTGGGAAGTACTGGCCGAGGCCATCCAGACCGTGATGCGCCGCTACGGCATCCCGGAGCCTTACGAAAAGCTCAAGAGCCTGACCCGCGGCCATGCTGTCGATCAGGCCACGCTCGCCGACTTTATCCAGACGCTGGACATACCCGCCGACGCGCGGGAGCGTTTGCTCGCCTTGCGCCCGGAAACCTACACCGGGCTCGCAGAAGAACTCGCTCGCGGCCCTTGACTGTTCCCGCTGTAACAGTTCCCCTGTTACCATATGTGAAGCACAATGTCGGGGTTGACAGGGCGCGGCAGGGTTACTGTGAAAGCGAAAAGCGGGATGCGAACCATTATCAGGCGTCGCGGCCCCGCCAAAACGTGACACAGTCCGCACCGGGCAAGTACCCCGGCCGTTAAGATGGTCCTCCCGATTCGGCCCATGGGCGCGACCCGAACAAACGAGAAAACGGACCGTTATCCGCATGAGCGAGGCACGCACAGACAGCAAACGCTGGGTAATCTCGACCCGCGACGAGATGCGTGAAGCAGCCATTGCCGTTGCCCGGGAAGCCAAACGTCGCGTCTCAATCTTCACTCACGATCTCGAACCCGGGATTTACGATGACGCGGATTTTCTCGAGGTCATCAAGCGACTCGTTCTCTCTCAGACTTACGCACGGATCCGTGTCCTCATTGCAGACCCGACCCGCGCAATCAAGAATGGCAATAACTTCGTACACCTGGGCCGGCGACTGAACACCTATATCGAGTTCCGCCACGTCCGTGAGGACCTGCGTACGCATGCGGAGTCGTTCTCCATCGCCGATGAAAAAGCGCTGGTCTATCGCTTGCAGGCGAACCGCTGGGAAGGGATCGTGGACATCGACGAACCGTCGGTCGCAAAATTGTACGGCAAGATGTTCGACGAAATCTGGCTCGCCAGCGAAGTCGAAATGGAATTCCGGCAGATGGGCATATAGCCGACGTGCAGGCAACAGACCTGACAGTGTCCGCCGTCGTCTTCCATGAGGGCCTCTATCTCATGGTCGAGGAAATGGCCACCGGGCGCATCGTATTCAACCAGCCCGGCGGCCATATCGAGGCTGGGGAGTCACCGGAACAGGCGCTGATTCGCGAAGTGCAGGAGGAAACCGGCTGCACCGTTCGCTCAGACGACCTGATCGGTGTGTACCTCTGGATCCACCCGCAGACTCGCCAGCAGTACCTCCGGCTCGCCTATGCCGCCACGCTCATTGGCTGTGATGAACAGCAAACGCTTGACGCGCCGATCGTCGCACGACACTGGCTGACACGGGCAGACATCGAGAGGCGGGCACGGTCCTTGCGCTCGCCAGCAGTCCTCCGATGCCTGGAGGATTTCGAAGCGGGACGCCGCGAATCGGATACGCTGCTCTCGGGCATGTTGCCGCTGTCGCGTCACGTCGACCGCGTGATGGCGAGGGCCGACCTCATCTAGGCCGCCCGTTCGTCCGTGGCGCGGGAGAGAAGCGCGCTACAATGAGCGCCTCATGGCGCATTCCCTCGACAATGTATCAGGCAGGAAGGTCTTTCTCGGCGTGTCCGGCGGCGTCGATTCCGCCGTGGCCGCCATCCGGCTCATGGAAGCCGGGGCACAGGTCCAGGCCCTCCATATGACGAACTGGGACGACGACGAAGGCTACTGTTCCGCGGCCGACGAGTTGCAGGACGCGCGTCGGATCTGCGAGCAACTTGCGATACCCTTGCATCACGTTGACTTTTCGGATCGCTACCGCGAGCGCGTATTCACTTACTTTCTCGATGAGTATCAACGCGGCCGCACGCCCAACCCCGATGTGTTGTGCAACAGGGAGATCAAGTTCGGGGAGTTCCGCGACTATGCGCGGCGCCTCGGGGGGGAGTTGCTCGCTACCGGTCACTACGCGCGCACCGCGACCGTCGAAGGCAGCCCCGCATTGCTGAAAGGCACGGATCCGGGCAAAGACCAGAGCTATTTCCTGCACGCCGTCGCCGAGGATGCGCTCGCGCAAACCGTTTTCCCCATAGGCGACCTCGAAAAAAAGGAGGTGCGGCGACTCGCACACCTGCACGGACTTCCGGTCCACGACAAAAAGGACAGCACCGGTATCTGTTTTATCGGCGAGCGACCGTTCCGTGAGTTCCTGGCGGGATACCTCCCGGCCCGGCCGGGTCCGATCCGGACGCCCGCTGGACGCGACATCGGTACCCATTCCGGCCTGATGTATTACACGCTTGGCCAGCGCCGAGGACTTCGGGTGGGCGGGCGCGCCGATGCTGCCGAGGCACCATGGTATGTCGTCGGCAAGGATCTCGCCGAAAATGCACTGATCGTCGACCAGGGCGAATCCGACTTGCTGTCGAGCGACCGGTTGATGGCGAGCCAGGTTCACTGGCTCGGCCGCCCACCCGCAGGTATCCGCTCCGGCTGCCGCCTTGCGGCCAAGGTCCGGTACCGGCAAGCGGACCAGGCTTGCGTCGTCCATGCATCCGGCGACGGAAGCCTGGAAGTAGCGTTCGATCTGCGGCAACGCGCCGTCGCACCCGGCCAATTTGTCGTTTTCTATGCCGGCGACCGCTGTCTTGGTGGAGCGACAATCGAACGCGCATGGCTCACTCGGCAGGCATCACCGAATGCCGTTTCCTCGGCAAATTGCTGAGCGAAGTGCGACGTCTTTCGCTATAATGCGCGGCCCGATCGGGGGCCATCGCTGCGCCCCGGAAAATAACCAGACAATCTCTGAGACTCAACGGAGAACCCAACGATGAAGGACAGCTTCGGCGCACGCTCGACGCTGAGTGTTGACGGTAAAACGCTCGAAATCTACCGCCTTGACGCCGTCCGGGAAGGTCACGCAGACCGCCTGCCCTACTCTCTCAAGATCCTGCTTGAAAACCTGCTGCGTCACGAAGACGGCCGCGATGTGACGCGAGAGGACATACTCGCACTTGCAAGCTGGGAGCCGGCAGCGGAACCGGATACGGAAATTTCGTTCACGCCGAGCCGGGTTATACTGCAGGACTTCACGGGAGTTCCCGCGGTCGTCGATCTCGCCGCCATGCGGGACGCCGTGGTGAAACTCGGCGGCTCCGCCGAGCGCATCAATCCTCTCTCCCCTGCCGAACTGGTCATCGACCACTCCGTGCAGGTGGACGACTACGGCAAGGCGAACTCCCTCGACCTCAACAACAGGATCGAATTCCAGCGCAATCAGGAGCGTTACTCATTCCTGCGCTGGGGGCAAACGGCCTTCAGGAATTTTCGCGTCGTCCCGCCAAACACCGGGATCGTGCACCAGGTAAACCTCGAGTATCTCGGCAGGGTGGTCTTCGACGTCGAGGACGATGGTGTCCGGCGTGCCTACCCGGATACCGTGGTAGGCACCGATTCCCATACAACGATGATCAACGGGCTCGGTGTACTGGGCTGGGGTGTCGGCGGCATCGAAGCCGAAGCTGTCATGCTCGGGCAGCCGATAACGATGCTCATCCCGCAGGTCATCGGATTCAAGCTGACCGGGAAACTCAAGGAAGGCGCGACCGCAACCGACCTGGTTTTGACGGTTACCGAAATGCTTCGCGACAAAGGCGTCGTCGGTAAGTTCGTCGAGTTTTTCGGCGACGGGTTGTCGCAACTACCCCTTGCGGACCGCGCAACGATCGGAAACATGTCACCGGAGTTCGGGTCCACCTGTGCCATTTTCCCTATTGATAGGGAAACGCTGCGGTATCTTGAATTGTCCGGCCGCGACCCGGCCCACATCCGCGTGGTGGAGGCCTATGCCCGCGCGCAGGGCCTTTGGCGTGACGACGGACAGGCAGATGCACTCTACACGGATACGCTGGCACTCGATCTCGGCTCGGTTGAACCCTGCATTGCCGGCCCGAAACGCCCGCAGGACCGTATTCTTCTGAAGGATGCGGACGCGGTGTACCGGAAGCATCTGGAAATTGCGACCGACAAGCGCGAGGCGCATGGCAAGGCGAATGCCGAGATCAACGGCGCCGACGTGGAAATTCGTGACGGCGCGGTCCTGATCGCTGCGATTACCAGTTGCACAAACACCTCCAATCCCGCCGTGATGGTAGCGGCCGGCCTCCTCGCACGGAATGCTCGCGAGAAAGGCTTGACCGCGAAGCCATGGGTCAAGACCAGCCTGGCGCCAGGTTCTCGAGTCGTCACCGACTATCTCGAGAAAGCAGACCTGCTGGACGACCTCGCCGGCATCGGCTTCTACACCGTTGGCTACGGTTGTACGACGTGCATCGGCAACTCCGGGCCACTTCTGCCCACGATTGCAGACGCCGTGCAGTCCGCCGACATCGTCGGCACTGCCGTGCTCTCCGGGAACCGCAATTTTGAAGGCCGCATTCACCCGCTCGTCAGGATGAATTTCCTGGCGTCACCCCCGCTGGTCGTCGCATACGCGCTCGCCGGCAATCTCGATGTAAACCTGCTGAACGATCCGCTCGGCGAGGATGCCGGCGGGTCGCCGGTATATCTGCGCGACATCTGGCCGGGCCAGAAAGAAATACAGGAAGTCGTCGGCGCCAATATCAATTCCGCGATGTTCGCCTCGAGCTACGCCAGCGTATTCGAAGGCGACGAGAACTGGAAAAACATCGACACGCCGGAAGGGGCAATCTACACCTGGGATGACGCTTCCACGTACGTCAAGAACCCACCCTACTTTGAGGGCATGACGCTCAACCCGGTACCCCTGCGCAACATCCAAGGCGCCCGGGTGCTTGCGCTGCTCGGCGACTCCGTTACTACCGATCACATCTCGCCCGCCGGCAGCATTGCCGCCGACAGCCCGGCGGCGCGCTACCTGATCGACCAGGGCGTCGAGCCGGTCGACTTCAATTCCTACGGCTCTCGCCGTGGCAATCACGAGGTCATGATGCGCGGCACCTTTGCGAACATACGTTTGCGTAATCTGCTTGCTCCCGGGACCGAAGGCGGATGGACGCGCCACCAGCCATCCGGTGAGCAGATGTCGATATTCGATGCCGCAGAGAAATACGCAGCCGAGGGCACACCGCTGGTGGTCATCGCGGGCAGCGAGTACGGCACAGGCTCGTCCCGCGACTGGGCTGCCAAGGGTACGCTTCTTCTCGGCGTAAAGGCCGTCATCGCCAGCAGTTTCGAGCGTATTCACCGGTCGAACCTGATCGGGATGGGCGTGTTGCCACTCCAGTTCTTGGACGGTGAGGACGCCAGGTCACTGGGCCTCGACGGGACCGAGACCTACGACATCCAGGGCCATACCGAGACGGGCTCCAGGACCGTCAACGTGACTGTCCGGCCCCGCGACCGCGAACCTGTTCAGTTCAAGGCACGCATTCGTATCGATACGCCGAAAGAACGCGACTACTTCGAGCACGGCGGCATACTGCATTACGTACTGCGGCAGCTTGCAGCCTGAGTCGCCCCGATGAACGCAAGAACGGCGGACAGCATGCTCATGCGCTCACGATGGTTGCGGTGGTCGCGCCCCGCACTCCTCGTGCTGCTCGTCCTGATCCTGATCTGCACCGTCCTTGGCATCTACTGGTCGCGCACGCCACGTGTCTTCTGGGTGAATGAGTTTGTTGATAACAACCGGCAAGTCGTCGGCTACTCCACGACGGACACGCTGGTGCGCGTCGCAACGACACTGCTCGACAAGCCGGGCGGCTACCTGACGAACGATGTGATGCCGCCAGGTCTCTTCCTCGACAACATGCCGAACTGGGAGCAGGGCGTCCTGACCCAGGTACAGGACCTCTCACGCGTCATCCGGAACGACTACAGCCGCAGCCAATCGCAATCAAAGGAAGATCCAGACGTCGTGATAGCCAGCGAGAAATTCTTCTCTGAAAGCGACTCCTGGCTGTTTCCGCCGACCGAGCATCGCTTTCGCGAGGGCATCGAGGCCATGTCCCGTTATCGCGAACGGCTCGGTGACCCGGTGGCGGGCGAACAGGACGCGCGCTTCTATGCGCGTGCGGACAATTTCCGCGAGTGGCTCGCGGAGGTAGAAAAGCGCCTCGGGAGCCTCACAAGACGCCTGGGCGACAGCGTCGGGCAGGACCGCGTCAATGAAAACCTGGCCGGGGAACCGTCCGCACAGGCAGCGCGGGAGCAGCCCGACAGCGTCGAGGTACGAACGTCATGGTTCGAGATCGATGACGTGTTCTTCGAAGCACGTGGCAGCGCCTGGGCGATGGTCCACTTTCTGCGGGCGGCACAGTTTGATTTCGCCGCCGTTCTCGAGGACAAAAACGCCGAAGCCAGCGTGCGCCAGATTATCCGCGAACTCGAGGCGAGCCTCGCCCCACTGCGGTCGCCGATCGTTCTGAACGGCGGCGGATTCGGGCTGACCGCGAATCATTCGCTGGTCATGGCGAATTACCTTGCCCGCGCCAATGCCGCCGTGATCAACCTGCGTGAACTTCTCGACCAGGGATAGGCACGCGCTCCCGGCACGGCCGATTCAATAGATGCCCACCCATGCCGGTATATCCCGCCAGGACTCGCCGAGCCTGCGGTCGAGTCGCCGGTAATCCGGCTCAAAACGCCGTACGTGGGCCCAGAATTTGCGTGAGTGGTTCATATGCCGCGCGTGGCACAACTCGTGAACCATGAGGTAGCGGACCAGCCCCGGGTCGAGAAACAACAGGCAATAATTGATACTGATGGTGCCCGTACTCGAGTGGCTCCCCCAGCAGGTTTTCTGCCCTGCAACACGCAGACGGCGGAAGGGATTGCCGGTGGCGGCCGCCAGGGACCGGAGCCGCGGCCCGAACTCGTCCTTCGCAAGGCTGGCGAGCCAGCGTTTCAGTGCCTTTACACACATCCCGGCGTCACCGGTGTCGCCGGTCAGCAGCAGCTGCTGACCCCGCAACCGGTATCGGACGTTCGTCGCACCCGGTCGCGGGCAATAGCTGATCTCGACCACGCGCCCGATCCCGGGTAATTCGACGCGGGTCGGCAGGCGAAAGGGTTCCGGCGGATGTATCGCCGCAAACGATGCGCGGGTATGGTTGATCCAGTCCCGATGCTCTTCGACGAAGGCTTGGACATCACGCGGCCGGGTACGCCGCGGTACGACGACTTCAACCCTGCCGCGCGGGTAAACCTTGATCGAAAGGCGCCGCGCACGACCGCTCACCCGCACCGAAAAGCCCGACACGGCATCGTCGGGCGTCTCGCTATCGGTAAAGAGCGGTATCTGTGTCGCTGTGCGTGGCACAGCGGAATTCTACGAATTTTCAGGGCCGGGCGCCGCTGAATCTGACAGCATCGGTCATCGACATTACTCCCTCGACACCGCCGACCTCGGCACTCTCGGAAATGTACAGCCTGACCTCCCGCTCGAGCCGCAGCACGCCCTCGACCCGGCTGCCGGGTCCGATGATGACCGTGGGCGGACGGTTGTCGTCCGCATTGAACCACCCTGAGCTGCGAGGCTTCTCGACGATGAGGTCACCCCTCACGACCGTGCCGCGATCAAGCTCGATGTCGCCATTTACCGTCCTGACCGAGCCGCCGACCTCGGCGGCATTGAGTTCGATACTGCCATTCACGTTCGAGAGCTCGTCACCGACACGGCTGCCGCCATCGACCCTTATTCCGCCATTGACCGCAGTGACACTGCCTTCCACCTCACCCTCGTCTTCTATCCGGATCGAACCGTTGACCGTTTCGAGGTGCCGGGCGGTCACGTGGCTGCCGATACGTATGCCACCATTGACCGTGCGCGCGCCTTCGATCCGGGACCGACCGCCGATCGAAATCTTGCCGTTGACGGTACTGAGGTCGCCGGACACCGTGGCGTCGTCGCCGACGGTGACACTGCCATTGACTGACGAGGCGCCATCCGACGTCGCGCCGTCATCGATGGTCACGCTCTTGTTGACGCCGGCGACGGACGGCGCGGCCAACAGCAGCCAGGCGAGTCCTGCCAGTGTCGGGCGGTTACGGGGGGTCAGGAACATCGTAGGCGTCTCCCTGTCAGTGTGCTTGTATGGGATTGGATACCGCCGGGCAGGGATTGGTTGAAACCCACTCCTGGTAGCCCTCCCCGGACGCATCCGCTACCCTAGCGCCGGACCCCGATCCAAAGAACGCTTATGCCCCCCGCCCTCGAGGCCCGCAACCTGGTCAAACAGTACCCCGGTGTCACTGCCGTGGACGGGGTCAGCTTCACCGTGGCTGAAGGCCGCTGTTTCGGGCTGCTCGGGCCGAACGGCGCGGGCAAGACCACGACCGTGGAAATCATCGAAGGGGTCATGACGGCGACCTCCGGAGAAGTATGGTACCGCGGGGAGCCTGCGGGCACCCGGTTCCGCGAGGAGGTCGGCATACAGTTCCAGGCGACGGCATTGCAGGACTACATAACGGTGCGCGAGACCTTGGAAATGTTCAGCCGGCTGTACGACCGGCGGGCGGACATCAACGCGATCATCGATGAGTGCTCTCTGACTGAGCTACTCGATCGCGACAACCGCAAGTTGTCCGGCGGGCAGCGGCAACGCCTGTTCCTTGCAGTGGCTCTCGTGAATCGACCTCGCCTCGTATTTCTCGACGAACCGACGACCGGCCTCGATCCCCAGGCACGGCGTAACTTCTGGGACCTCGTGAAGCGGATCCGTACCCAGGGCACCACGGTCATCCTCACGACCCACTATATGGACGAAGCGCAGATTCTTTGTGACGAAATCGCGATCATGGATCGCGGCCGGATCATCACGCAGGGAAACCCCGCCGAACTGCTGCAGGAGCGTTACCCCGGACTGATCATCGAGATCCCCGTTGCGGACATACGTGGCGATCTCGCGACGCTCGAACACCGCCTGATTGACGAGGCAGGGCTCGTGGAAATCGTTGCTGTGGACGTCGCTGCGACGATCCATATGCTAGTCCCCGAAGTGCACAGCCTGAACCGCATAAAGATTCGCCAACCGACGCTCGAAGACCTGTTCCTCGATCTCACCGGCCACCTGCTGAGAGCCTGAGCGCATGTTCGGACGTATCTTCGCCGTGTTCACCGCGCGTAATCGCGAATTCCTGCGTGACCGTGGCACCCTGACCTGGAATATCGTGCTGCCGGTAATCCTGGTCTTTGCACTCGCCTTCGTTTTTGGCGGTGGCGGGCAAAACGAGTTTACCGTCGGTGTGCTGGACGCACTCGACGAGCCCGACACCGCCCGCCATCCATTCATGGAGACCGACTACATCGAGTTCGTCGAGTTTCGCGACGAGAATGACGCATTCCGCAAAGTTGAACATCATCAGCTCGACCTGCTGGTCGAATTCGGGCCACCGCTCAGATACTGGGTCAACCCGGACTCCCCGAAAGGCTATTTCGCAGAACGGGTTCTCCTGCAGGCGCTTGCGGACGCACCGGCGGTCAAGGAACCAATCATTGGGGCACCGATTCGCTACGTGGACTGGGTACTCCCCGGTATCCTCGGCATGAACATGATGTTCAGTTGCCTTTTCGGGGTGGGTTACGTCGTCGTGCGTTACCGCAAGAACGGCTTCCTGAAACGGTTGCGCGCGACGCCCCTGAGACCCTGGGAATTCATCGTGGCGCAGGTATTCTCCCGACTCATCCTCATCATGGCAATCACCGCGTTTGTATACGCGGGTACCCACCTCCTGCTCGACACGCGCATGGAAGGAAGCTACCTGTTGCTGTTCGTGATTGCTGTCGCAGGCGCAATGTCGCTCATTTCGCTCGGTCTCCTCATTGCAGCGCGGGTGACCAGCGAAGAGCTCGCCGGGGGCCTGCTCAACATGATCACCTGGCCGATGATGATCCTGTCCGGCGTGTGGTTTTCGCTCGAAGGCGCAGGCGATTTCGTGCGCAACCTCGCGCGTATCTTCCCGCTCACACACATACTCGACGCCGCCCGTGCGGTTATGCTGGACGGCGCGACGCTGGCCACTGTACTGCCCACTATTTTGCTGCTGCTCCTGATGAGCGTGCTGTTTCTCGCCGCAGGCGCCGCAATATTTCGCTGGACGCCGCGTTAAGCCGTGGACCCCACGCTCATCGACATCGGCGCGAACCTCGCTCACGACAGCTTCGGGGACGATCTCGACGCCGTTCTCGATCGTGCGGTACGGGCACGGGTGACCCGGATAATCGTCACGGGTAGCAGCTATGACAGCAATGCACGGGCCCTGGCACTTGCCCGCCAGTACCCGGGATATCTCTACGCCACCGCCGGACTGCATCCGCATTATGCCAGTGCGTTTGATTCCCGCATCGAGGCACAGATCCGGAGCTTTGCTGGCATTGAAGAGTGTGTCGCCGTTGGCGAGTGCGGCCTCGATTACTACCGCAACCTATCACCACGGCACGCCCAGCTGGATGCGTTCCGGGTGCAACTGGACATCGCGGTTCAAAGCGGCCAGCCGGTTTTCCTGCACCAGCGTGACGCACATGAAGATTTCGTTGCGGTACTGGAGCCGGTGCTTACGACACTGACTCGTGCCGTCGCCCACTGTTTCACCGGCGATGTGCACGCGCTCGATACGTACCTCGCGATGGGTCTATACATCGGCATTACGGGCTGGATCGCCGACGAACGGCGCGGCCGGTCGTTGTATGACATCGTCAGCAGGATTCCCGACGACCGTTTGCTCATCGAGACTGACGCGCCCTACCTTCTGCCACGCACACTCGTGCCCCGGCTGGCATCCCGCCGGAACGAGCCGGCCTTCCTTCCCGAGATCCTGCGCGTCATTGCAAAGGCACGGAATCAGGACGTAACGCATCTCGCGCGCGTGACAAGCGACAATGCCCGGCGGTTCTTCGGGTTCGCCCCGGCAACAGGGTGTGCCGCTTGAAAAACGTCTGCCCGCCAACGAGGCATATCCTGCGCCAAAGACGTCCCGCCCGAGAGCGGTGAGTTGCGGCTGCCGCCGCAAATGCGCACCCCGACCGATTTTATCGTGGAGCCGGTAACGCGCGTTTCTTGACGACTTCCCAGTGCGGCTTGAACGCTTCGACCTTCACCGTCGCAGATATTTCGTTGTGCTCCCCGAACTGCGCCGCAAGATCGTCCAGCGTGACCACCATATCGGGGATGCCTTTCGGAAACTGCGCGCCGTCGAGAAACAGCACGCGGCCGGCGACCGGGACCTGACGCACGACTTCACGCACGGCGGCGATACGGTCGTACAGGCCTGGCTGAGGGTTCGGAAACGTAAAGCGTCGATCGGCAGCGATGACGGTCCAGTCCTGCATTTTGTCGCTGCCAAATACGGTGCCGGCCACATCCTTGATCTCGAGAATCAAGAGGCCCTTGGCGGTCAGCAACAGCTGGTCAATCAGAATTTCGCCATCGTCACCGTTCGGCAGGACGAGATTTCTGACCCGGTCGAAACCGATGGTGTCCAATACCTGCTCGAGCCGCGTACCGCGATGCCGGTATCGATACCAGGCAGAACCGAGCAGCAGCAGTGCCAGGGCAGCAACGGCCCAGGGCAGGTATTCCCAGTTCAGGATCTTCTCCATCGATCTCAGCCGAAAGCATGCTCGAGTGCCGCCGAAAAAGCATCGAGCGTCGGCTCGATCCGGGTACTTCGGCGGGGTCGCGAGAGTATAGCAGCCAGTTCCGGCGGCACCGGAACAACGGCACCGATCAGCGGTTCGACGATGGTCTCGAACTTTGCGGGGTGGGCGGTCGCAACAAGTATCCAGTGGACGGAGTCCCGTTCTGAACAACTCATCTCCCGCCAGGCCCGCGATGCGGTGGCCGTGTGCGGACAGATTGCGAAACCGAATTCGTTGTACGCCATGGCCAATTCTTCTTCAATTTGCCGGTCACCGATCGATACGACGTTCAGCCGATCGCGAAGGAGCGCGGCGTCACCCAGCACGGCCCGCAGACGTTCCATGTTACTGGGGTCGCCGACATCCATGGCGGAGGCATGCGTAGCCACGCTTTCGCGTGGCCGCCACTCTCCCGTTTCGAGGTAGTCGGGCAGGGTCCGGTTCGCGTTTGTCGCAAGCAGCACCGGGCCGATCGGCAATCCCATCTCCCGCGCCAACAGGCACGCCAGGGCATTGCCCAGGTTGCCGGTTGGAATGACGAAGCCCGCATACGTGCCGCTTGCCCGGTAGTGCCGCAGCGCGGCGTCGGCATAGTAGATCGCTTGCGGCAGCAATCGGCCGATATTGATGCTGTTCGCAGAACTGAACCGGAATCGCCCGGTCAGTTTGCCGTCGCGCAGAGCGCGCTTGACGAGCGACTGGCAGTCGTCGAAGCGGCCGTCGACTCTGAGGGACAGGACGTTGTCGCTCCAGCAACTCAGTTGTTGTGCCTGCCGGTCCGACACACGGCCGTCGGGAAACAGGATTACGACGCGCATGCCCGGACGCTCGTCGAACGCCGCGGCGACGGCACCACCGGTATCGCCGGAGGTCGCTACGAGAATCGTCAGCGGATCTGCGACGTCGCCCTGGAGCCGGGTCAGGCAAGCCGCAAGGAAGCCGGCCCCGACGTCCTTGAACGCCGCCGTCGGCCCGTGATACAGCTCGAGCAGCGAGCGCCGGCCCGGCAGCACGGTTTCCGGAATGGGGAAATGAAAGGTCTCGGCGAGGATGGCGTCGAGATCCGGTGCCAGTACCGAACCCGCAAAGAACGGCGCAAGCAGTACTTGCGCAACCGCCGATAGCGACGGAGCACCGGCGAAATCTTCGGGGACGAAGGTCGGCAGGACGTCGGGCAGGTACAGGCCGCCGTCGGCGGCAATGCCGCGAACGAGCGCCTGGTCCAGCGTGACCGGGCCCTCGCCCCGGGTGCTGATGTAACGCATGTCAGCGCTCCAGCCGCGCACCGCCCGCCGCCAGTGAACTCACCCATGACTGGCAGGCAATGCCCTGCCGGCGACAGGCCTGCTCCATCGCGATGGCCGTATTACGCGCCTGCGAGCTTGGCGTCCATGCAAATATGCTGGGCCCGCTGCCCGACAGGCTGCAACCCAGGGCACCGGCCTGCATCGCGGCCTCACTTACTGCCGGAAAACAGGGCACCGCCGCTCTTCGCTGCGGCTCGATGAGAACATCCTTGAGTGAGCGGCGAATCAGCTGGTGATCGTCGGCAGCGCAGGCGGCAATGAACAAGGCGAGGTATGCCTGCTGTTCGAGCCACTCCGACATGGCGTAGTGCTTCCGGAGTGACTTCCGCGCCTGCGCCGTATTGACCTGGAGTTCGGGATGCAGGAGGACCGCGTTGATCCCACTCGGCACAGGCAGTTTGACCGTGTCGGGCAACAGTTCAGCGGGGCAGAGTACGAGGCCACCCAGCAAGCTCGGCGCGACATTGTCGGCGTGCACTCCGCCACTTGCGAACCGTTCGCCCTCGAGAGCGAAAGGGAGGAGTTCATGCATCGGCCGGGGCTCGGCCAGCAACCCATTGACTGCCACTACGGCGGCCACCGCCGATGCAGCGGAGCTGCCCATGCCAGACTGCAGCGGTACGCCTTTGCGAATCGTCAGGACCGCGCCCGGCGCATCGCCGTGCACCGCCCAGAAACTCTGCGCCGCGATCGAGGCCGTGTTGCGCAAGGGGTCGGGCGACAGGTACGGGTGCACCTCGCCTGTCAGGCCGTAGACCTTGTCGATCGAAATTCCCTCACTGTTGCAGAGTCGTGCCTCGACCCAGTCACCGACGTCCTCGAGTGCGAGCCCCAGCATGTCGAACCCGACTGCTACGTTGCCTATGGACGCCGGTGCGAACGCTATGCTCTGCTCAGCCATGGCCATGCCCGGAACTCAGGAAACTGGCAAGCCGCAGCAGGTCACTGAAGACACCACCCGCCGTCACTTCGGGTCCGGCTCCCGGCCCCTGGATGACCAGGGGATTGTCGGCGTAGCGAGCGGACTCGAACTGGACGATATTGTCGGTCAGGTTGATGTTGCTGAACGGGTGGGCGGCGTCGACCGCCTCGAGCCCCACACCGGCCTGGCCGTCGATTCCGAGCCGGGCAACATAGCGGAGTTTCTTGCCACCCGCCCGTGCCCGTTCGTACAGGGTTTCGATGTCGGCATCGTAGTCACGCAACCGGTCCAGAAATTCATCGATGCTGACAGCGCGCAGGGCCTCCGGAACGAGATTCTGTACAGGGAAATCACCGATTTCGAGTGGTTTGCCGAGTTCACGCGCGAGAATAGTCAGCTTGCGCGCCACGTCCATTCCCGACAAATCGTCCCGCGGGTCCGGCTCGGTATAACCGCTGATTTTTGCGTGACGAACAATATCCGAAAACGGACGCGTCCCGTCGTAAACATTGAACAGATACGCGAGCGTTCCGGAGAGTATGCCTTGCACTGAGTAGATCTCATCGCCGGTATCGATCAGGTCCCGCAGCGTGGATATAATCGGTAATGCGGCGCCGACCGTTGTCTCATAAAAATAGTGCGAACTCCCCTGCTTTGCCTTGTGCCCGAGTTCCTTGTAAGCCTCGAGAGGTCCGCTGAAGGCCTTCTTGTTCGGCGTGATGATGTTTATGCCGCCTGCGAGCCAGCCGGCATACCGTGCGGCAATCTGCGGGCTTGCAGTGCAGTCAATGACTACAGCATGAGGAAGGTGATCAGGGTTGATGTGCTTTTCGAACGCGGCGAAATCGATATCGATTGCCTGCTCTGCGAAGTCTTCCTCCCAGCGATCGAGCCTGATCCGCCGATCAGCGAACAGCATCGACGTCGAGCGTGCTATCGCCCGGACTCGCAGGTCGAGATTGAAATCGCGCTCCAGTCGTGCAGCCTGCCGGTCGAGTTGTCTGAGTAAGGTCCGCCCCACCGTGCCGGGCCCGATCAACCCGATAGACAGCGTCTTCGCCGACAGGTAGAAGCCGGAATGTGCCGCCCGCAGCGCCCGGGTCGCTTCTTCCGAATCGACAACGGCGGAAATATTCCGTTCCGATGAACCCTGTGCGATGGCACGAATGTTGATACCTGCACGGCCCAGCGTCCCGAAGAAGCGCGCTGCAACCCCCGGCGTGCCGGCCATTCCATCACCGACCACGGCTACGATGCTCTGGGATTCCGTAACGTCTACCTTCTGTATCTGGCCGCTCTCGAGTTCCTCGGCAAAGGCGGCCGCCACGACGCCGCGGGCCCGTTCTGCCAAAAAGCCCGGTACTGCGACACAAATGGAATGTTCGGAACTTGCCTGGGAAATCAGGGTTACCGATACCCCGGCATCATGAAGAGCACGAAACAGGCGCTCGGCCGTACCCGGCACGCCGATCATGCCCGCACCTTCCACGTTTACCAGCGCGAGCCCGCCAATCGCCGTAATACCTTTTATCGCGTTCCTGGAGTCCGGATCGCTGTCGATGCGGCTGCCCGGGTGCGCAGGGTTGCGGCTGTTTCGAATGATGACTGGTATGTGATTTGCGATGACAGGCCCGAGCGTCTGCGGATGAATCACCTTGGCGCCGAAGTAGGCGAGCTCCATCGCTTCGTTGTAGGTCATCCGCTCGATGACCCTCGCCTCGGGCACGCGATTCGGGTCGGCACTCATGATCCCGTCGACGTCGGTCCAGATGCTGAGTTCGTCCGCATCACAGAGTGCCGCGAATATCGCCGCCGAAAAGTCGCTGCCATTGCGCCCGAGCGTAGTCTGCAGTCCCTCCTCATCCGTTGCGATAAAGCCGGTGATCACCACGATCCCGGTGAAATCAGGCTCGACGACGTGCTCGAAGCGCTCCCGCGACTGATCCCAGAGTACGGTAGGGCCGAGTTCGGCCTGGCGGACGATCAGCACCTCCCGCGCGTCGATCCAGCGGCCGCAGCGTGCCGGATCGAGGATGGCGAGCAGGGCGGCGAGTAGCCGTGCCGACCAGATTTCGCCGTAGCCGGCGACGACGTCCCGACTTCGCTGCGGTGCCGAACGAACGAGCGAGATCGCCTTCAGAACATCACGGATATCCTCTGCATCCGCCGCCCAGGCGTCGAGCACTTCAGCTCGTCGCTTTCCGTCCAGCAGTACTTCTGCCGTATCTGCATACCGCCGGCCGATCGCATCGAGCCGGCCGATATAAGCGTCATCGTCCTGTTCTGCCAATACTGCGAGGCCCAGCAGGGCATCGGTCATTCCGCCCATGGCCGATACAACGATGCCGAGCCGGTCTTCCGCGCGCTCCAGTACCAGGCCGGCGACCCGCCGAAAACACTCCGCATCGGCCAGGCTGCTGCCGCCAAACTTATGAATTTTCCAAGGCTTTCCGATCACGTGGGGCTCTTCTGTCGCCGCATCAAAAAACGCGCAATGATAGCGACAGCTCGCGCCGGAGTCGCCTGTTTTATTTGAAATTAATGGGGCGTGGCCGACTGATGAAGGAGAGATGGTGGGGCGTGTAGGATTCGAACCTACGACCAGTCGGTTAAAAGCCGAATGCTCTACCTCTGAGCTAACGCCCCGCAAGACCTGCAGGTCGGCCAGCCGCCCCGTCAGGCCGGCGGCATGATACCGGATCGGTCCCAAATGACACAACGGCCCCTACGGCCACGAACGGCGCTACACGCCCTCTGTTTGCATGCGTTCGAGACGCTGGCCGGCGAGTCGCGCGGCGGTCGTGTCCGGGTACTCGGATTGCACGCGCACCAGGGCCGACTTGGCGGCATCCCAGCGCTCTAGCTCATAGTTGCAATAGCCGATTTTCAATAGCGCATCCACGACCTTCCGGGACGTCGGATACTCTTCGACGACCGTCTCGAAAGACTCCAACGCTGCCTCGAACTCCTGCCGTACATAGTAGGTCTCCCCGAGCCAGTACCGTGCATTCGGTGCGTTCGTGCTGTCGGGAAACGACTCGAGGAATTCACGAAAGGCTGTCTCTGCCTCATCGTAACGCTGTTCCTTGACCAGTTCGAAGGCAGCGCGGTAGTTCACATCTTCGGAACCGCCGGGCACGGGCAGCTGGCCCGGTGCGAGGCTGCCGCCGTCCATCACGCCAGGGTCTTCCGTACTATCGAGTCGCATTTCGAGAGCCTGCAGGCGTGCATCCAGGCCGTTGTAAAGATCTCTCTGCCGTTCTGTTGTGGTCGCTGCATTGTGCTCGAGCGTCTGCGCGAAACCGAGCAACTCATCGGCACGACGTTCGAGTGAAGCGACTTCCTGCGACAGGTCGACGAGGCTCTGGTTGTGGATGACGCGCTCGATCGACGTGAGGCGCCGGTCCATCTCGTCGAGCTTGATGAGTACCGGATCCTCCTTCGGAGGCGTGGCGCAGCCTGCCACCAGCAGCGGCAACAACGCGACAATAAGATTGCAATGACTCCGATTCATCGGTAGATCCGGCTCAGTTGGTGTAGCGCAGCTCGACCCGGCGATTCATCTCGTAGGCTTCTTCCGTGCTGCCTTCGACAGCCGGTCGTTCCTCCCCGAAACTCACCGTTGCGATTTGTTCGGCCGTCGCACCCTGAATCAGGAGCAGGCGCCGAACGGCCTGAGCCCGGCGCTCACCGAGGCCGATATTGTACTCCCGGGACCCGCGTTCGTCCGCGTGTCCTTCGAGGCGAACCCGCGACGACGGGTTCTCCGCCAGTTGCAGCGCATGCCGGGAAACGATCTCCGTGTCGTCAGCGCGAACTTCGGCGGAATCGAACTCGAAGTAGATCACGTTCGCGAGCTCTCCCGCGGTCGGGTCCTGGTTCCAGCCGACGTCTTCCCCATCCTGCCCGCCTGCGGTTTCCCATCCCTCGTCGGCGGCGGGTTCGTCGTTGTACACCGTTTCCGCAGGCTCGGGATCCGGCACGGTATTTTTGCCGCAGGCCGCGATCGACGCGACACCCAGGACCAGGAAAATGAGTTTCAAGTGTGACATGTCTAAGCCTTTTCGCGAATCATGCAGTGAAAGTTATTAAATTATACAGTGTCTTACAATAGAAACTTAAAATATACATTAGTACAGCGGAAACGGCGACCACACGGGCTCGCGTACGTCTCCCTGCCCGGACGCCATGCGTTGCCGGATGAGACCGTTGGCCGTCACCGTCTCGAGGACTCCGTTCTCGGCCTGTCGTGTCGCATAGATCAGGATATCGCTGTTCGGCGCAAAGCTCGGCGATTCGTCCTGGCGCCCCGTCGAGAGAATCAGCAGATCCTTCCGCTCGAGGTCCACGATGCCAATGCGGAAGTTTCCGCCGTCGTTGAGCACGAGCGCCAGTTTCTCGCCGTCCGGCGACAGACGCGGGCGCGCATTATAACTCCCCTCGAAGGTCACGCGCTCGGCCGATCCACCGACAGCCGGCACGCGGTAGATCTGGGGCCCGCCGGCCCGGTCGGACGTGAAGTAGATGTAACGCCCATCCGGCGACCAGGTGGCCTCGGTGTCGATGGCCCGGTGCGTGGTCAGCCGGGTTTTTTCCCGGGTGGCCATGTCGATCGTGTAGATGTCAAGATTGCCGTCCACACCGCCGAGCGTTACGGCAAGTTTGCGTCCGTCAGGCGAAAAAGACGGAGCACCGTTGATGCCGGGCTCCGCCGATATCTGGATGCGGTTGCCGGTTCTGAGCTGTTGCACGTAGATCGACGAACGGTTGCCCTCGAAGGATACATACGCGAGGCGCCGGCTGTCCGGCGACCAGGCCGGTGACATGATCGGGTCGTTGCTCTCCATGATCGTGTGTTCGGTCTCGCCGTCATAGTCGGCAACGATCAGCCGGTAGCGCGTGCCATCGGCCTGCTTCGTCGCAGAGACAAACGCCACCTGTGTCGCGAAAACGCCTTTGATGCCAGTCAACTTCTCGTAGATCATATCCGCGGCACGGTGCGCAACCAGGCGCATGTTGCCGCGGCTGGCCGGCATGCGGTAACCCACCAGCTGGGTGCGTTGGTACGGGTCGAATAGCTGGAACTGCACCGTGTACGCGTTTTCCCCCGTCTGCTCGACACTGCCGATGACCACAGCCTCTATGCTGAGGCGCGTCCAGTCCTCGAAGTCGATGTCCGTGCCGGCCGTCGGCTTCTGCAACATCTCCGTCGCCGGCACAGGATCGAAGCGTCCGCTTCGGTAGAGGTCGGCGCTGATCACCTCCGCAATATCGAGCGGAGCGCTGCCGCCCTGCCCCTCCCAGCCAAACGGGACGACCGCGATCGGTGCCCGCTTGACGCCGCCACCGCTGGTGATCTCGATAGTGATCTCTGCGCTTGCCGGCGGAGGAGCGAGGCAAAACAGCATCGCGATCGCCATGCAGCGCAGGAGAGACAGGGTAATGCCGGGAAAACTGGTCACTTTGAAGATTGCCTCGCTGTGAGAGCCCTATTGTTCAGGTTTGAAGATAAACCGCAAGTTTGTATCAAACAGGAGGGGATTGGGAGGCCGCGGCAAGGGCGATGCCTTCATCACGGCGGTTTCGATGGACCGGACGACGATAGAGTCGCCGTTGCAACTTACGACATTCACAGACAACACATCCCCGTTCGGATTCTGTCGAACCGCGACCGTGCATTCGAGATCGCGCGGCGCATTCGCGGGAGCGACCCATGCGCGTTCGACCTTTTGCTTGATGGCGAACTGATAGGCGGCCATGTCTTCGGAACTGCGCGCGGCAAGCCGGTCGGCCTCCTCATCGATCTGTGCCTGCAGTTGCGCTGCCTCGGCCTCGCGGCGCAATCGCTCGTTTTCACGTCTCTGCCGTTCCTCCTCATCCTTTCGCCGCTGTTCGGCCGCGGCCCTCTGCCGCTCCAGCCCGGCTTCCACCTCAGCCTTGCGCCGGGCCTCCTCCTCCGATTTGCGCTGCGCTTCCTTTTCGTCTTCGATCCGCTGCAGACGCGCCCGCTCCTCGGCTTGCTGTCTCTGTTGCTCACGGCGAAGTTCGTCGAGCCGGGCCTGTTCCTCCGCCTTTGCGCGGACCTCCGCCGTCCGGTCGGGTTCCGGCTCCGGGTCCGGGTCCTCGACTTCGGGTTCGGGTTCGGGTTCGGGCTGGGGTGCAACGACTGACGCCGCCGCCAGGGACTGGGCGTCGACCAGGGTGGCCGTCACGGCCAGAGGCAAGGGCTCGGCATGTTGCCGCGCCCAGTCAAACGCGAACACGAAGGAACCCATCACCAGCACATGCAGGAGTATGGCAAGCGTGATCGGGATGATATTGTGCGTATCGCGCAGCACGTCTTACTCGGGCACGGGATACGTGTCCAACGGGTCCGTGACGAAGCCGACCTTGTCCGCACCGCCTCTCTGCAACAGCACCATGGCACCGACGACATTGCCATAAGGCACATTCCGGTCAGCCTTGACCAGCACCGGTGTTTCAGGCTGGTTGCGCAGCACGATACCGACGCGATCGACGATCTCCCCGGCGCCGAGGGGTTCTTCCTCGTTATCTCCGACATCGAGATACAGGTTGCCATCCGCGTCGACGCTAAGCACCAGCGGTGTCGTATCCGCGACTTGTTCGATGGGTGACGCACCCGCCTTTGGCAGCTCTACCTCCACACCCTGCGTCAAAAGCGGTGCCGTCACCATGAATATCACCAGCAGGACCAGCATTACGTCGATATAGGGCACGACGTTGATCTCGCCCATCAGTTTGCGCTTGTGTACGGGAGTCGGCATTTCAGCGTTCCTTACGATTCCGCGCGTGGCGCTCGAGGATACTGGTGAACTCCTCGCGGAAGGTGTCATAGCGGTACTCGAGCCGTACAACCTTGTCGGCGTAGCGGTTGTAGGCCACCACCGCGGGGATCGCAGCGAACAGGCCCATGGCCGTCGCGATCAACGCCTCGGCGATCGGCGGCGCGACAATAGCCAGCGTTGCCGTCTGGGCCATGCTGCCGAGACCCATGAACGCAATCATGATGCCCCAAACCGTCCCGAACAGCCCGACGTAGGGACTGGTCGATCCGATGGTTGCCAGCGTCGCAAGACTCTGCCCGAGCCGGTCCACCTCGCGCATCTGCGCGACATTCATGGCGCGGCGACATTCCTCTACGATCTTGCTGGGGCTGCTGTCGCCCTGCTGGACCTGGCGATTGAACTCGCGAAATCCCGCCTCGAATATGCTGGCCATGCCGTGCGCGCCGCCTTTCTCTCGTGTGGCGCTGTGATACAAGGTATTCAGGTCTCCGCCAGACCAGAACGCCGCTTCGAAGTCGTCGGAAGCCGCCTTGGTTTTGCTTATGACACGGCGCTTCGTGAATATGATGCTCCACGACACGATCGAGGCGGCCAGCAACAGCAACAGCACGATGATGACCGGCCAGCTCGCCCCCAGGACGAGACTAACGACTGACATATCCAGTTCAGGTTGCATCTCAGTTTCCTTTAAACAAAGTTCCGGGAACGCGCTGTGGTTTCATGGTGTCCGCATCCAGCAGCGCGACCTTGACGCCACTTCGTAGCAGCAATGCGTTCCCGCGAAATATCGACTGCTCAATATCAAAGGTCGCGCGGGACAAATCCGCCAATGCCGCGGTGACGGTAATCTGGTCATTGAAACGCGCCGGGGCAATGAAATCTGCATGTGTACTGACCACGACGAAGATGCGGCGTTCCACTTGCATCATTCGAACCTGGTCTACACCGAGTGATCGCAGCCACTCCGTACGGGCGCGCTCGAGAAAACGAAAATAATTCGCGTAGTAGACGACACCCTGGGCATCGGTATCTTCGTAGTAGACGCGGATTTGCCATTCGAACGCTTCCTTGCTCATCGACCGCGCCCTAGTTCCGGTCGAACAGGGGCAATTCCTGCTCCCCTGCCCGCCGCGGTGACGCAAGGCCCAGGTGCAGATACGCGTTCTGGGTTGCCACACGACCGCGCGCGGTACGCATCATAAAGCCTTGCTGGATGAGGTAGGGTTCGAGTACGTCCTCGATCGTGCCTCGCTCCTCGCCGACCGCTGCGGCGAGACTCTCAATGCCAACGGGGCCACCGTCGAATTTCTCGATAATGGTCTGCAGAAGTCGCCGGTCCATGGCATCGAAGCCGTGCGGATCGACCTGCAACAAGTCCATGGCGCGGATGGCCACTTCGCCGGTCACGACGCCATCCGCCTCGACCTCGGCGAAATCCCTGACGCGGCGCAGCAGGCGATTCGCAATCCGCGGCGTACCTCGCGAACGGCGGGCGATTTCCCCTGCACCGTCGTCGTGGATCTCGAGATTCAGTATACCCGCGGATCGCTTCGCAATCGCCTCAAGATCCGCTGCAGTATAGAACTCGAGTCGTTGCACGATGCCGAACCGGTCGCGCAAAGGCGACGTCAGAAGTCCCGCCCGCGTCGTCGCCCCGACAAGCGTGAACGGCGGCAGGTCGAGCTTGATGGAACGAGCGGCCGGACCTTCGCCGATGACAATGTCGAGCTGGAAATCCTCCAGCGCCGGGTACAACACCTCCTCCACGACCGGGCTCAGACGATGGATCTCATCGACGAACAACACGTCGTTGGGCTCGAGATTCGTAAGAATCGCCGCCAGGTCGCCCGGGCGCTCGAGCACCGGCCCGGACGTCTGCCGCAGGTTCACCCCCATCTCGTTGGCGACGATGTGTGCGAGCGTCGTCTTGCCGAGGCCTGGCGGCCCGAAGATCAGGACGTGGTCCAGCGACTCGCGGCGACGCCGGGCCGCCTCGATAAATATGCCCATCTGCTGCTTTACACCGGGCTGCCCGACATAGTCCGCCAGTGTCTTCGGCCGGATCGCCCGGTCGAAGGCCCTGTCGTCGGATTTCGGTTCGGCGCTCGTCAGCCGGTCTCGTTCGATACTCGCCATGGTCAGTTGACCGCCTGCCTGAGCGCCAGGCGGATGATGTCCTCGGCAGACTTCCCTTCGATGGGCAGTTTCGCGAGCAGCCTGTTCACTTCCGACAGCTTGTAGCCGAGAGCAACCAGGGCATCGACGGCCTCGGCTTTGGGTCCCTGGGGAACGGAGGCGCGCGTTCCGCTACCCCCCGTAGTCACATTGATCCGGTCCCGCATTTCAATTACCAGCCGCTCCGCCGTTTTCTTGCCGATGCCGGGAATCCTCGCCAGCGCTGCAGTATCCTCGCGTTCAATGCAGCGGCTGAAATCCCCGACGGTCAGGGCAGACAATATCGCAAGCCCGATGCGGGCGCCGACACCGCGAACTTTCAATACATTGCGAAATAGTGCGCGCTCTTCGTCGGTCGCGAATCCATAGAGGATCTGGGCATCCTCACGCACGAGCAGGTGCGTGAAGAGAAAAACGTCCTTCCCCGTGGCCGGCAGGGCAAAAAAAGTGGACATCGGGGTCTCGACATCGTAACCGACGCCGTGACATTCGACGATGATGACGGGCGCCTGCTTGAACGTGAGCTGGCCGCGCAACGAGCCGATCATGCCTGAATTACCTCAGCCCGGCGACGACAAGCTGTTCACCCAGGCGTTGCCGTATGCGCCGCTGGTGCCCGTGGCAAAGCGCCGCCGCCAGTGCGTCTGCGGCATCGGGTGCCGGAACCGCAGACAGACGCAAGAGCGATACGACCATGTGCTGGACCTGCTCCTTGCTGGCGGCGCCGGTGCCGACGACGGCCTGTTTGATCTCCCGCGGGGCGTATTCGTAGACCTCGGGGCAACGGCTGAAAGTGGCGCACAGGGCCGCGGATCGTGCCTGGCCGAGTTTGAGGGCGCTGGATGCATTCTTGTGCATGAAAACGGACTCTATCGCAACCACGTCCGGTCGATAGTCATCCACGATCGCCGTGATCGATTCGAAAATCTGCCGAAGTCGGTTCGGAAAATCGCCGGTAAGACTCCGCACCGTACCGCTCGCTACATAGAAGGATTCCGCGCGGACGACGTCAACAACGCCGAAACCGGTCACTCTCGAGCCCGGGTCGATCCCCAGAATGCGCCGTTTCCGGGTCACAAGCTCCACGCACCTGCAGCCATCGTCAGCACGGGTCACGCATCGAGCGCATCTTCGGAGACATAGGCATTGGAGTAGACCTCCTGAACGTCGTCGAGGTCTTCCAGCATTTCGAGCATTTTGTGCATCGATACCGCATCGTCACCGTCGATGCCAGCGCTGGTGGACGCACGGAGAGTGAGCAGGGCCTCGCCGGGTTCGAGACCGGCCTTCATCATGGCCATCCGTACCTGCTCGAATTCGGTCGGATCGGTGAGCACCTCGATGGATCCGTCGTCATCGACGAGTACGTCCTCGGCACCCGCGTCTATCGCCGCCTCCATGATTGCCTCCTCGCTGCTGCCGGGCGGGTAGAACAGTTGTCCCACGTGGTGGAACAGGTAGGCGACGGAGCCGTCGGCACCCAGGTTGCCGCCACATTTCGAGAACGCATGCCGGACATCGGCCACGGTACGGTTCCTGTTGTCTGTGAGGCAATCCACGATCACGGCGGTGCCGCCCGGTCCGTAACCCTCGTAACGAATTTCATGGTAGTCGGCATCGCCAAGCGCACCGGAGCCGCGCTTGATCGCACGCTCGATATTGTCCTTGGGCATGCTCTGCGCCTTGGCCTTGTCGACGGCGAGCCTGAGCCGCGCATTGGCATCGATATCGCTCCCGCCCATGCGCGCCGCGGTCGTGATCTCGCGAATGAGTTTCGTGAACAGCTTTCCACGTTTCTTGTCCTGGGCGCCCTTCCGGTGCTGGATGTTCGCCCACTTGCTGTGTCCTGCCATGGTTTCCCTGCCGCAAGGCCATGTCGTCGAGGGTGTTCCCACCAGCTCGGAATCGGGCCCTCAATCGGGTACGGGTTTGCGAAGCAGCGAATCCGACCGGGCCACAGAGTCGGAAACTGCGCGTATGATAACGGCAATTCCCAACACAGGCACAGGATTGCAGGCTTCCCCGATGCCGGTCGCTTCGCCAGAAAACAGCGGCACGCCGGCCGCGACAACGCGTTCTGCCGACGCAGTCGCCGAACTGCTCGCATCGTGCCCGGCATCGCCGGCCGCGCTCGCAGCCCGTGCAGAGGGCGAGGAGATAGCGTCCATCGTCCGTTTGCTCGGTTTGCCGGACGACGTGCTGCAGGCCGTGCGGCTCTGCGCCTCTGTTCGGGATGGATTTATCGATAAGAAAGATATAAATAACAATGCGTTAGACAAAATTCCTCATCTTGTTTCAGAACTCGTTTCGCTGAGCCGCTTTGCCCTTCCGGCCGACTGGTCGCCCGGCGAGGCGCTGGCCACGCAGCAGTCGGACGCCCTCCGCAAGATGTTGCTGTCTGTGGCGTCGGACGTCCGGCTCGTACTCGCGCGCCTCGCCGAGCAACTCTATCGACTTCGCCATGCCAAATCGGCAGCCCCCGAGCTTCGCCGCGCACTCGCTATCGAGACTCGGGAAATCTATGCGGCGCTCGCAAGCCGCCTCGGTGTCTGGCAGTTGAAATGGGAACTCGAGGATCTCGCCTTCCGCTACCTGGAGCCGGAGACTTACGCATCGATCGCGCAGCTCCTTCATGAAAAGCGTGGCGAGCGCGAGGCATTCATTGCGAAGGTGACCGGCCTGCTCCGGACGGAACTCGAGACGGCCGGCATCGAGGCGGAGATTTCCGGACGGCCGAAGCACATCTACAGCATCTGGCGAAAAATGCAGCGCAAGGATCGCGGACTCGACTCCCTGTACGACATTCGCGCTGTGCGGGTGCTGGTCGGCGACATCACCAACTGCTACGCCGCACTCGGCGTCGTCCACAATCTCTGGTCCTACCTCCCCGGCGAATTCGACGACTACATCGCCAATCCGAAAGACAACGATTATCGGTCCCTGCATACCGCGGTGATCGGACCCGAGGGCAAGACTCTCGAAGTCCAGATTCGCTCGGAGGACATGCACCGGCAGGCGGAACTCGGTATTGCCGCGCACTGGCGTTACAAGGAGGGCGGTGGCGCGCCGGCCGCCTTCGACCGCAAGATCCTGTTCCTGCGACAGTTGCTTGAACCGTCGGACGACAGCGGCGATCTGCTCGACCAGCTCCGTGACGACGTTTTCGAGGACCGCGTCTACGCGGTCAGCCCGAAAGGCGACGTCGTTGAATTGCCAGCCGGTGCGACGCCGCTCGATTTCGCCTACCAGGTCCACACGGAAGTCGGCCACAAGTGCCGGGGGGCGAAGATACATGGCCGCATCGTCCCGTTGACGTACAAAGTGCGTAACGGCGACCAGATCGAGATCATCACCGGCGGGAAAGCCAGCCCGAGCCGGGACTGGCTCGTTCCGCGCCTGGGATACCTGGCGGGCGTACGCAACCGCGCAAAGGTCCGGAACTGGTTCAAGCAACAGGATCGCGAGCAGCATCTTCGCCAGGGGCGGGAAATACTCGAGCGCGAAGTTTCGCGCCTCGGGTTGCGCGACACGGCTACGGATGCGATCGCCCGGCAACTGAAGCAGAAAGACACCGAAACTCTGTGTGTACTGCTGGGTGCCGGGGAACTGACGGCGTCAGCAATCGCAACGGCGCTGCAGCAACTGCACGGTGCAGAGCCGCGGCGCAACGTACGGCCGAAAAGAGCACGCCCGAGCAAGAGTTCGAAAGAGGGTATTGCGGTAAGCGGCGTCGGCGATCTGTTGTGCAATTTCGCCCGCTGTTGCCGTCCCGTACCGCCAGAGCGCATTGGCGGCTACATCACGCAAGGCCGTGGCGTGACGATCCATCGGCAGGATTGCGGCAATTTTGCGAACCTCGAGGAACGAAGCCCACAACGTGTCATCGAAGTCGACTGGGGTGACGCCGAGTCGACGACCTATCCCGTGGACCTTACCCTGCGGGCATTCGATCGCAGCGGCCTGATACGGGACATCACGATGGTGCTGGCGGACGAAGGCGCAAACATCCTCGACCTGCAGAGCCACGTGGACAAGCGGGATCAGCAGGTCACAATGCGTCTGAACGTAGAAATCGCCGATTTGCCGACACTCAGTACCGCAATCGCCCGTCTCGAACAATTACCCAGCGTCGTATCGGTCAGCCGTAAGGCATAGTAGTATCCGGCGGAAGACCGAACAGTCGGGGACGGCATGCAGGAAATCGTCGGGACGATCAACGGCTATATCTGGAGCAGCGCGCTCATTTACCTCTGTCTCGGCGCGGGCCTGTTTTTCTCCATCCAGACGCGTTTCGTCCAGGTACGGCTTTTCCGCGAAATGATTCGCCTGCTCTTTTCGAGCAAAGAATCCGACCGGGGCATTTCATCTTTCCAGGCACTGTCCGTGTCGCTGTCCGGACGGGTGGGTACAGGCAACATCGCTGGCGTTGCCGCAGCCATTGGATTCGGCGGCCCAGGCGCTGTCTTCTGGATGTGGGTGGTGGCGTTCCTCGGCGCTTCCACTGCCTATGTCGAGTCCGCACTCGGACAGATCTACAAGGAAGTCGACGAAGGCCAGTTCCGTGGCGGCCCGGCCTACTATTTCGAAAAAGCACTCGGCCAGAAGTGGTATGCCTGGCTATTCGCTATTTCAACAATCGTTGCAACCGGTTTGCTGCTGCCGGGCGTGCAATCCAACAGTATCGGTAATGCTGCAGAACTCGCATTCGGTGGCGGCGGCGTGGTCAGCACCTTCTTTGGCGACCACAGCGTGACGAAACTCATTACCGCGGTGGTCGTGGTCGCCTTACTGGGCTTTATCATTTTCGGCGGCGTCAAACGCATTGCGCACGTCACGCAGATTGTCGTGCCGTTCATGGCTATCGGCTACATCCTGATGGCACTCGCAATCATTGCAGTTAACATCACAGAGCTGCCCGGTATCATTGCGATGATCTTTGCGGATGCATTCACGCCGATGGCCGGCTTCGGCGCGGCAATTGGCTGGGGCGTCAAGCGCGGCGTTTATTCGAACGAAGCGGGCCAGGGAACCGGCCCGCACGCCGCTGCGGCATCGGAAGTGCAGCACCCGGCTCAGCAGGGCCTCGTGCAGGCATTTTCGGTGTACGTGGATACCCTGCTCGTCTGTTCGGCCACAGCGTTCATGATTCTCATTACCGGGGCCTACAATGTGCATCCGGTTAATGCGGGCCTGCTCATCCAGAACCTCCCTGCCGATACGATCATTGACAGCCCGGCGTTCACCCAGCTCGCACTCGAAAGTGTCATGGGCGGCGCCGGCAAGGTGTTCGTCGCCGTCGCACTTTTCTTCTTTGCCTTCACGACATTGCTCGCCTATTACTACATTGCTGAAACCAATGTTGCCTACATCCGGCGCACGTTCAGGATTCCTTACGAACTCACGATCCTCAAGCTCGCGCTGATGGCCTCCGTCTTCTACGGCACGCTGCGTACCGCAAGCCTCGCATGGGGACTCGGTGATATCGGCGTCGGCCTCATGGCCTGGCTGAATATCGTCGGAATCCTCATTCTCTTCTTCATGGCCTCGCCCGCTATCCGGGCACTGAAAGACTACGAACAGCAACAGCGCAGCGGCACCACGGACTATCACTTCGACCCTGACAAGCTCGGCATACGCAATGCCGATTTCTGGAAAGTCCCCTAGGAAGACGCAGGAAGTTTTCTCTAGCTACTCTCGATCGCATACGAAGCGTGCGAATCCTGTGCGAGGCGTCGAGCAAGCCAGGACAGCGTTTCCTCGAATGACCCGGCAAGCGTATAGGGCGGGTTGACGACAAAAAGGCCGCTGCCGTGCAGTCCCCCCTGCGCGGGATCACGGACCACCAGCCGGGCATGCAGCCACTTCGGCCCGGCCGCGGCCTCCAATGCACGCGGCAGCTGTTGCGCGGCGCGAAGCGCCAGTATCGGGTACCAGATCGCGTAGACACCGGTCGAAAAACGCCGTCGCGCGTCGGAGACTGCGGCCGCCACATTTCGGTAGTCGGACATGACTTCGTAGCTCGGATCTATAAAGACGAGCGCACGTTTCGGAGCAGGTGGAAGCAATGCCTTGAGCCACGCAAGCCCGTCGCGCCGCTCGGTGCGGATGCGGCGATCGCGATGGCCGAACGTCGCAAGGAGACTTGCATGGTCTGCGGGATGCAATTCACTCAACCATAGCCGATCGCCGGACCGCAGCATGTCGGCGGCGATGCGTGGTGACCCGGGGTAGTGTTCCAGTTTGCCGGAGGGATTCATCCGGGCCAGCTGTTGCAGGTAGTTCAGCACCATCGGCGGGGCGTCAGTTACGTTCCAGAGACGCTCAACGCCGGTCTGCGCTTCCCTGATGGCCACGTCACTGCGGCCGAGCTCGTAGGTTCCAGCACCGGCGTGTGTATCGATGTACCAGAGGCATTTCGGCTTTGCCGACAGGTAGCCGAGCAACTCGATGAGAGCGACGTGCTTCAGCACATCGGCGTGATTTCCGGCGTGGAACGCGTGTTGGTAGCTGAGCATGGGATCAGCCGGCCGCGACATCGGGCCGATTCTGCAGGCTCAACCACGATCCGGTCGCGGCCATGGGCCGCTTCTACGGGTTCGGGTAGTTCAGGGCGCGCTTGTCGACGGCGAGTGCTGCTTCGTGCATGGCCTCAGCCAGAGTCGGGTGCGCGTGGATCGTGCGCTGGATATCCTCTGTGCTGGCCGAGAATTCCATGGCGAGTACTGCTTCGCTGATCAATTCGCCGGCCATCGGGCCAACGATGTGAACCCCGAGCACTTCATCGTCGTCGACGGCAGAGACGATTTTGACCATGCCGGTCGTTTGCTCCATCGCTTTTGCCCGGCCGCTCGCCGCGAACGGGAAGGAACCGGTTTTGTATTCCCGGCCGCTTTCCCGGATCTCCTGTTCGGTTTTCCCGACCCAGGCAATCTCGGGAGTGGTGTAGATGACCGAGGGAATCACGTCATAGTTCATCTCTGCGATTTCGCCGGCGATCAGGTCCGCCACCATGACGCCTTCCTCGCTGCCTTTATGTGCCAGCATTGGACCGCGCACGCAATCGCCGATCGCAAACACGTTCTTTACGCGCGTCCGGCACTCTTCGTCCACAGCAACGAAACCTTTCGCATCGACGTCAATGCCAGAATTTTCTGCGAGCAGCCCCTGCGTAAAGGGGCGGCGACCAACCGCAACGATGAGCTTGTCAACCTCCAGTGTTTTCGGTGTACCTTTGTCCTCGTACTCGACCGTCACACCTGCGTCGCCGACACTGGCGCCGGTAAGCTTCGCGCCAAGGCGAATATCGAGTCCTTGCTGCTTGAAGTCCTTGCCGGCGATCGCGGCGATCTCCCGGTCGGCCATGAACAGGAAATCGTGCATGGCCTCGATCATCGTCACGTCGGCGCCAAGGCGCTTCCAGACACTTCCGAGTTCGAGACCAATGACACCGGCGCCAATGATCCCCAGCCGACCAGGAACTTCCGTAAGTTCCAGCGCATCCCATGAATCAATAATTCTCTCGTGATCGAACTTTGCGAAAGGAAGTTCAATCGGCGTGGAGCCCGTCGCAATAATGACATTCGCGGCCTCTATGGTTTCCGCCCTGCCGTCAACCGGCGTGAACTCGATTTTCCTGTCCGCGAGCAGCTTGCCGTGCCCGACGAGACCGTCGACCTTGTTCGCCTTGAAAAGTCCCGCGATGCCACTGGTCAGCTGCCGTACGATGCCTGCGCGCCGCTTCTGCAGCTGTGCGATGTCGAGCTCGATATCGCCGGTCTTGATGCCGTGTTTGCCGAACTCGTGCTGCGCACGATGAAAAAGTTCTGATGACTCCAGTAGTGCCTTCGACGGAATGCAGCCGGCGTTCAGGCAGGTACCGCCGAAGGCATTCTTCCCGTCCTTGTTCTGCCATTCGTCGATGCACGCCGTCTTCAGCCCGTTCTGCGCGGCTCGAATTGCCGCGATGTATCCGGCCGGCCCGGCTCCGATGACCACGACGTCATAGCTCTTACTCATTTCCTATCCTAAAGTTGCAGCAACAATCGGCTCGGATCTTCGAGCAGCTGCTTGATCGTTACCAGGAATTGGACCGAATCCTTGCCATCGATGAGACGATGGTCGTAGGTCATTGCGAGATACATCATTGGCCGAATTTTCACGTCGCCGTCGATCGCCATCGGACGCTGCTGGATCGCATGCATGCCAAGAATCGCGCTTTGCGGCTGATTGAGGATCGGCGTCGACATCATCGATCCGAATACACCCCCGTTGGTGATCGAGAAGGTACCCCCGGTCAGTTCCTCCATGCCTATCTTTCCGCTCTGGGCCTTGCCGGCAAGCTCGCCCAGTTCTTTCTCAAAATCTGCGAAGCTCTTGCGATCGACATCGCGAATGACCGGGACCATCAGCCCGCGCTCCGTCGAGACCGCAATGCCGATATCGTAGTAGTTGTGGTAGATGACGTCGCCACCCTCGACCGAGGCATTGACGACAGGAAACTTCCTGAGCGCTTCGACGGCCGCCTTCGCAAAGAAGGACATGAACCCGAGTTTTACGCCATGTTCCTTCTCGAACGGTTCCTTGTACCGTGAACGGAGCGAAATGACCTCGCTCAGATCCACTTCGTTGAAGGTCGTGAGCATCGCTGCCGTGCGCTGCGCCTCGACGAGGCGTTCGGCGATGCGCGCCCGCAGTCGTGACATTGGCACCCGTTCCTCAGTGCGCTCGTCTCCTGCGGCCACCTGTTCGCCAGCGGCCGGCGTTTTCGTATCCCCGGGCGTCGTGTCGTTACTGTCATCCGACTTCAGGAAGGCCATGACGTCGGCCTTGCTGATCCGGCCATCCTTACCGCTGCCTGGCACCATCGTTGCGTCGAGGTCGTGCTCATCGAGCAGCCGGCGGACGGCGGGGCTGGTCTTCAGCGACTTCGATTCCCGCCGCGGCGCAGATTCGGAGGCATGCCGGTCTTCAGGGTCCGCGTCGCCTTCGTCCCCTTCATCGTCGCGGGCGCCGGTTCGCGCCTGGGCCTTTCGTCCGCCTGCTGCCTCAGCATCTGGCGTGGCGTCGGACCGGGCCCGTTCATCGACCGGCGCAGACGCCGTCGATGCCTGGTCGCCGTCCCCTTCCTCGAGAATCGCAATGATGTCGCCGGCATTGACCGTCGCTCCCACCTCGACCCGGATCTCCTTCAGGCGTCCGGTGGCGGGCGCCGGTACTTCGAGCACTACCTTGTCCGTCTCGAGATCGACCAGGTTGACATCGCGTTCGACCGAATCGCCCGCTTTCTTGTGCCAGGCTACCAACGTCGCATCGGCGACGGATTCGGGGAGTTGCGGAACCTTGATCTCGATAGTCATTGCTTCCTGGTCTCTCTGGGCTTTTTGGCCTTACTGGCCTTGGCTTTGACGCCAAGAGCCGCTTCGACCAGTGCCTGCTGCTGTTTGAGGTGGACTTTGTAGATGCCGGAGGCAGGTGCCGCGGCCCCCGCCCGGCCGGCATAGTACAACTGTTGTTCGCTCGAGAGCGGGTCTTGCAACCGATGTCGTATCTGATACCAGGCCCCCTGGTTCTCAGGTTCTTCCTGGCACCAGACGATGTCCCGCACGTGCGCATACTTACCGATCAGCGCCGAGTACTCCGGAATGGGAAACGGGTACAGCTGCTCGACCCGGATCAGTGCGACATCGTCGATGCCGTGCACGTCGCGCGCTTCATACAGATCGTAGTAAACCTTCCCGCTGCAAAACACCACCCGGCGTGTCCTTTCAACGGACATTGCGTCACTTTCCGGGATAATCGGCGCGAAGGCTGCGTCGGAAAGAGCCGAAATCGGAGACACCGACAGCTTGTGCCTGAGGAGGCTTTTCGGCGTCATGACGATAAGGGGTTTTCTGAACTCCCTCATCATCTGGCGACGCAGCATATGGAACATCTGCGCCGGCGTCGACGGAATACACACCTGCATGTTGTGCTCGGCACAAAGCTGAAGGAAGCGCTCGAGACGAGCCGACGAGTGTTCCGGCCCCTGTCCCTCATAGCCGTGGGGCAGGAACAGCGTGAGCCCGCAGAGGCGGCCCCATTTAGCTTCCCCTGAACTGATGAACTGGTCGATCACGACCTGCGCGCCATTTGCGAAATCACCGAACTGGGCTTCCCAGATGCACAGCGTATTCGGGTCCGTGGTCGCATAGCCGTATTCAAACCCGAGCACCGCTTCCTCGGACAGCAAGGAATCGATGACCCGGAATGCATTCCTCCGATCCGTCAGGTGCCTGAGCGCCGTGTACTCGACGTTGTTGACCTGGTTGTGCCACACCGCATGCCGGTGGAAGAACGTGCCGCGACCACTGTCCTGGCCGACGAGCCGGCATTCGTAGCGGTCCCGGATCAGGGATGCATAGGCCATCATCTCGGCAAAGCCCCAGTCCATGGCCGTTTCGCCACGTGCCATGCGCCCCCGTTCGTCGATGATGCGCTGCACACGACCGTGAAGTTGCATTCCCTCGGGGATCGTGGAAATAAACCTGCCGAGATCTGCCGCGGTCTTCGGACTGATCGTCGTATCGATCTCCTGGTCCCAGGCAGTACTCATGTACCTGGTCCAGTCAACCGTGTACTCGTCGCCGATCATACCGAGCGCCGATTTCGGCACCGGTTCCCCACGATCCAGGCGGTCGCGGTATCGATCCTGCATTTGCGAGACGTCGGCAGCCGACACCAGGTGGCGTGCAATCAGCTTTTCGGCGTAGATTTCGCGCGTGGTGCGATGCTTCTTGATGGTCGAGTACATGATCGGCTGAGTCGCGGCCGGCTCGTCGGCCTCGTTGTGCCCATGCCGGCGATAGCAGACAAGGTCGATGACGACGTCCTTCCGGAATCGCTGGCGATAAGCGAGTGCGAGGCGGGTTACGAAGATCACTGCCTCGGGATCGTCGCCATTGACGTGAAAGATGGGCGCCTCGATCATCTTCGCGACGTCGCTGCAGTACTCCGTCGAGCGCGCATCCGACAGCCGGCTCGTTGTAAAGCCGATCTGGTTGTTGATCACGACGTGCAGAGTGCCACCGGTGCGAAATCCGTTGGTCTGGGACATCTGGAAGGTTTCCGTCACTACGCCCTGCGCGGAAAACGCTGCGTCCCCGTGCATGAGCAGTGGCAATACTTCCTGCCGTTCTTCGTCATTGCGGCGTTGCTGGCGAGCGCGCACCGATCCTTCGACGACCGGGTTCACGATCTCGAGATGCGACGGATTGAACGCAAGTGCGATATGTACGTTGCCGCCGGCGGTCTTCATATCCGCGGAGAAGCCCTTGTGGTATTTCACATCGCCGGAGCCCTTCTGTTCATCGGGATCGTAGTTGCCCTCGAATTCCTCGAACAGCAGTTCCGGTGGCTTGCCCAGGATATTTACGAGTACATTGATGCGGCCCCGATGGGCCATGCCGAGGACGATTTCCCGGATCCCGGATGCGCCTCCGCGCTGGATGATGTCGTCAATCATGGGGATCAGGCTTTCGCCGCCTTCCAGCGAGAAGCGCTTCTGGCCGACATAGCGTGTATGCAGGTAGCGCTCGATGCCTTCCGCGCTGGTCAGCTGCTCGAGAATCGTCAGCCTGTCCTCGTCCGTCAGTGGTTCGGACGCCATACCGGCTTCAAATCGTTTGCGCAGCCACAAACGTTCCCGCGCCCGGGAAACGTGCGCAAACTCAGCGCCAATCTTGCCGCAGTAGATCCGTTGCAACAGCTCGAGGATGTCCCGCAAGGTCATGCGCTTGTTGCCGGTTCCGGCAAGTCCGCCGGTGTAGAACTCCGTGTCCATGTCTGCCTCGGTTAAACCGAGATAGTCGCGCTTCAGGACGCCGGGCACGGGACGCTTCATGAGACCCAAGGGGTCGATGTCGGCAATCTGGTGACCACGCAGGCTGTAAACCTGGATCAGGCGGGAGACTGCCGCCTGTTTTTCGCCATCCACGGGTGCCGTGGACGCCCGCGATTTTTGCGCGCTCGCTTCGCGATGGCCGGACCGGTCGGCCTGCCGGAGCCGGTGACGAATTTCCGAGTGAGCAATTGCCGTTGCCGCGTCGTCGAGACTGTCGAAATAGTCCCGCCAACCCGGGGCAATGGATGCCGGGTCCTCGATGTATTGCCGGTACAGCGATTCAATCGCGCCGGCGTTGCCGCCGAACAGCGGCGTCTCGGCGTATTGTTCCTGAAGATTCTTGCTCATTTGTCCAGACGCGTTCCGCACCGGATCAGTGCGCCGCTGGCTTTAGTGCCGGGCCCTTGCGGGGACCGGGCACTGCGAAAGGGCCACCAGTTTAGCCTATGGCAATCGCGGGGGGAATGGAGCCGGGCTTACAGGAGTCTCAGCAGTTGTACGATTTCGTAGCACACGAGGCAGGCATAGCCGGAAAAAAGCACAGTCAGGAAGAGCCCGGCCCGAATCCTGTCGAGGAACTTCGCCTTTGCGAGATATACGAGCGTGAGGATGCCGAACGCCGTCAGCGCAAGCTTGATGCCTACGAACACGGCGGTTCCGTAACCGAGCATCCATGCCATGATCGGATTGGCCTCGATCATGCCGAGTTCCAAAAGACGCAGCGTCAGGAACGCATCGGTGACACTCAGGAGCATCGTTCCGGTAGCGAGGAAGAAGAGCCACGGGTGGTGCCAGTCGAGGAACAAGAGCTCCGTTTCCTCGCCACGTCGGCTGCGCCTCCGGCGGGACAGCAAAAAGCCGTACATCACCGTGCGCCACCCGAATGCCCGTCTGTCTGTTCGCATACGCCTGTCCTGTACCGCAGCCGATACCAAGTCGCTCATTTCGCTCCTTAAATTACTGCCGGCACTGCCGGCCCCCACGCTATGGCCCGGCGTCCTCGTCCGACGTCGCTTCCAGCAGGTAAGCAATAAGATTCGCTCGATCGTCCGGCTCGTTCACACCCATGAAACTCATCCGGTTGCCCGGGAGAAACCTGGCCGGCTCCGCAAGCCATGCGTCGAGCGCCCTCGGCGTCCACGTGAATTCCGCGTTGCGGAGGGCCGCCGAGTAGTCGAAGTTCTCGCGTGTTCCGGCGCGGCGGCCGAAAACGCCGTGCAGGTTCGGCCCAAGCATCGCAGGTTCGCCGGCGCCCAGAGTGTGGCAGGCCCGGCAAAGCGCTGCGAGTCGTGCGCCGCGAG
>JBGTLY010000029.1:0-7055 GCA_041743865.1 Woeseiaceae bacterium | reverse complement strand
GCACGCACCGGACGCTATCTGCCTCCTCGATCGCGCGAACGGCAGGCTTTATACCGGCGATACTTTTTATCTCGCACCGCTCTATGCCCACCTGCCGGGTTCCGATGTCACGCAGTACCAGGCAACTGCTGCGCGGCTTGCTGCTCTCGCACCCGACCTCAAAACGCTCATAACGGCACACAACGTCCCGTTTGCCAGCCCGTCGTACCTTGCCGCGATGCGGGACGCGTTCGAATCGATCGAGGCGGGGAACGCAGACTACGTCTTGACGGACGGCAGTCGCGAGTACAATTTCGGCGATTTCTCGATCATCGTGCCCGACCTGCCAGGACCACAAGAGCCCACGGAGCCCGCAGCATGAAACTGATTTTCGTTCCCGTCGCAGACCGCCCGGAATGCGCCCGTGCCCTGGCCACCGCCTTCGAGCTTGGCAAGCGGCTGGGCGCCAGCGTAAGCGGGTGCCACATGCGTCCGCACCGTTATTCCGATGTATCGCTGTCCTCGGCGTTTGCCGACGCGGAATGGCGCAAGAAAAGCACGAAAACCGCGCCGGCCGCAGCGAAAGCGCTATATGAGCGCGCGGCTGAACACGCCGGATACGAATTGACGCGCCGGGCACGAAAAGAACCCGTCGCTATGTACTCGGAGAAAGTCGGAGCGCCCGGTATCCTGATGGGTATTTGCGGGCCGGTCTCCGACCTCGTCGTCGTCTCGCGGCCGGCGCGCAAGGGTGGTGTTGCGGACATGTTCGTGAATGCGGCGTTGCTCGAGTCCACGGCACCGACCCTGATCCTGCCGCAGCGCGGCCGCAAGGTCGTGGGCAAGCGGGTCCTCATAGGCTGGAACCAGAGTCCGGAGGCGGCGCGCGCGGTACGTGCGGTTTTGCCGTTGCTGGCGGCGGCCGAGGAGGTGACGCTCGTGAGTTGCGGCGCCGAAGATCGCGCCGGACCCAAGTCCGCGGAAATGGCACGCTATCTCGCCTTTCACGGGATCCGTACGGAACGGATAACGACGCGCGGGCGAGACATCGATGAGGAACTCGTCGCCGCGTTCAGCGACTGCAAGGCTGATCTCCTGCTCGCCGGCGCCTACAGCCGCAGCCGCTGGCGGGAGAAGTTATTCGGCGGCACCACGGAGCATCTGCTCACGAACGCCAACATTCCGCTGCTGACGCTGCACAGCTAGAGCTGCAGAAATTAAGAAGGCGCGCGCCTCCCGGCGCGCGCCTTGCTCATTTCCTTTGCTTATTCGCCGTTGCCGTCGGGAATTGATTCTTCAACAAGGCGCAACGACACGCGCCGATTCTGTGCACGTCCCGCCTCCGTGTCGTTCGTGGCTATCGGTTCCGATTCACCGTAGCCCCGCACCCTCATGCGCGACTCATCGATTCCCCTCGAGGCAAAATAGTCGTGCACCGCCCTCGCGCGACGCTCCGACAAACCCTCGTTGTAGGCGTCGGTGCCGGTGTTGTCGGTGTGGCCGCCGATCTCGAAACGCAGTTCAGGGTAACGGTTCAGTGTCTCGACGGCGCCATCCAGTATGGACTGTGCCTCCCGCGTGAGACGGTCGGAGTCTGTTTCGAACGCCGTACCCTGCAGGACGTACTCGCCGCGCAGGGTGCAGCCGCGGCGATCAACCGGATCGCCCGGCAATGTGTCCGGGCACTCGTCGAGCCGGTCCACGACCCCGTCACCGTCGCCATCCAGCTCGCACCCGGTCTCATCGACGGTCGCCCCGGCCGGTGTGTTCGGGCATTCATCGTTCTCGTCCGTCACGCCGTCACCGTCGCTGTCGCTTGCGCAACCGCGGCTGTCCACGCGCACGCCGGTGGGCGTGCCGGGGCATTCATCCACGCTGTCCTTGACACCGTCGCCGTCGCTGTCGAGTTCGCAGCCATAGGCGTCGACGTCGGCGCCGGCCGGTGTTTCCGGGCATCGATCCATGCCATCGCTGACGCCGTCGCCGTCCGTGTCCACCCAGGCCGGCTCGGCGCTGCCGAACGGCAGCTGCAGGCCCAGGCTGATGAGATTGTCGCTCAGGTTTTCGGGGCCCGCGGCGTCGGTCCGGTAGCGCCATTCCCCGCGCAAAGCGACATTGGTGGTAAAGAGGTCGTAGTAGAAGCCGAGGCCTGCCGAATACATCGAGCCGTCGTTGCTGTCGCTGCCCGAGGGATCATCCATGAAGTAGCCCAGGCCTGCGTGCAGGTACGGGCTGAAACGCTCGTCGCGGCGAAACACGCGCTGGACGTCGAGGCCCAGTCCGGAGTAGCTGTGATTCGCATCGCTTGAAGGAAGGTTGCCCTCACCCCGGCCGGCCTGGAACAGCGCTTCGAGGTTCCAGTTCTCATGGAAAGCGTAGCCGAAACTGAATTGCCCGCCGTTGATGCCGTCCTCGATGCCGCGATCCTTGTCGTCGTCAACATACGAGCCCATCACGGAGAAGTAAGTCTGGCCCTCCGCGGCATCCGCAAAAGCCGTGCCGGCCGGCAGTAATGCGACGAGGCTGGCCACGGTCGCGCAGGTGAAAAATCGCATCGTCACTTCACTCCAATCGGTTTCTGGGGGCGGAGACCCGGCCACAACGGCAATTTCCTTTAAATTTCGCGGGATTGTACATAAGACCAATTCCGATTGACACTCGCCGGGGCAGATAGCAGTGTAAGCGTTCACGCGCCGTTCCGGCGTCGAAAAGCAAATTTAGCACCTGCGAAAAATTAAGGAGAAGAGTCATGAGCGTCGCAAAGGTTGTCGAAATTACCGCATCGTCCACGAAGAGTTTCGAGGATGCGATTCGTCAAGGCGTGACAAAGATGTCAAAAACGGTGGATAACATCGAAGGCGTCTGGGTTAAAGGCCAGAAATGCATAGTCCGCGACGGTGAAATCGTCGAGTTCCGGGTGGACCTTAAAGTCACGTTCGTCGTCAAGTAAGTCCGTTCTAGTGGCTGCTTTTTCGTTGCGGGAGAACCAGCGACTCGCCGCGATTGCGCGGATCGGAGCCTGCATCCCATCCCTGCTCCGTGCGTCGGATCAGCTGTACGTCGCCGTATTCATAGGCGTGCGGGACTACCCGGTAGCCGACGTCGCCGAGCGCGGAAATCGTTTCCGGGGGTAGCGGCGCGCTGGGGCTGTAGGTCACGAGGTCCGGTGGCAGCAGTTGGTGGTGAAAGCGTGACGCACCAGCAGATTCGACGGCGCTCATACCGAAGTCCACCGTGTTCACGATCATCTGGAAGACCGTCGTGAATATCGTGGAGCCCCCCGGCGTTCCTACGACGATTTGCACGTGGCCGTCGCGGGTCAGCAGTGTCGGAGTCATGGACGACAGCATGCGCTTGCCGGGTTGAATCTCGTTGGCCGTATTCCCGATCACACCGTAGGCATTCGGTACGCCTGGCTTGACACTGAAGTCGTCCATTTCATCGTTCAGGAGAAAACCGGCGCCGGTGACCACGACGCCGCTGCCGAACGACAGGTTGAGTGTCGTCGTCGTCGCCACCGCGTTGCCCTTGAAGTCGACAACGGAGTAATGGGTCGTCTGCAGGGATTCGAACGGCCCGAGTCCCGGCGGCACCGCCTCGAGTGTCGAAATCCGGTCGACATTGACCTCCGCGGCACGCGACGCGAGATAGTCGTCGCTCAGCAACATCTCGACGGGCACATCCACGAAGTCCGGGTCCCCGAGGTATTCCGCCCGGTCCGCGAATACCCGTTTCTCGATCTCGGCAACGAGGTGCACGTACTGCGGCGAATTATGCGCGACGCCGTCGAACTGGTTCGCCAGCAGGTCCTTGATCTTAAGGAGCTGGATCACGGCAAAGCCGCCGGAACTCGGCGGCGGTGCCGACCAGATGTCGTACTCGCGCCACTCGGCATGCAAGGGTTCGCGCCAGACAGCTCGATAGGCTTCGAGGTCCTCATGCGTTATGAGTCCCCCGCCGCGGGCCATCTCCGCGACAATCAGGTCCGCGGTTTCCCCCTTGTAAAAACCGACCGCACCCTGATTCGCTATGCGCTCGAGCGTGTCGGCGAGGGCGGGCTGGCGCCAGATCGTGCCCGCCTCGACGTTTCCGAAGTACTCGACGAAATTCGTCTTCCCGGCGAATCGCAGGTTCGCCTCGTCAATCGCGGCGGCGAGCTGCGGATGGACCGTGAAACCGTCCCGCGCAAGCAGCACGGCGGGCATGACCACGTCTTTCCAGTCCAGCACTCCGTAACGCTGGTGTGCCTCCCAAAGGCCCGCGACTGCGCCCGGGACGCCGATGGCCAGGTGGCCGAGGGTGCTCGCTTCGTCGATCACCTCGCCGTTTTCGTCCAGGTACATGTCACGGTCTGCGGCGAGCGGCGCCGTTTCCCGGTAGTCCAGGAACAAGGCCTTGCCGTCGAGCCAGATCAGCATGAAGCCGCCGCCGCCGATATTGCCGGCCTCCGGCAATGTAACGGCGAGCACGAAATCAGCGGCTATCGCGGCATCGATCGCGTTTCCGCCGCGCTCGAGGATCGCGGCGGCTACCGCGGCGCTCGGCGCATCCGGCATGGCCACGGCAGCATTGGCCAGTGTCGCCTGCGCCTCGCTCTGCGTCTCGTTCTGCGGCGCACTGTCGCAACCGGCAACAAGAAACAACAGCAAGCAGGCGCAACAGGTACGAAATCGGATCACGGTGTCCTCGGCTGATGCGTAAAGATTTTCAATTCCGGCGGTACCAGCATACGCCCGCAGCATCGGTTTCCGACACCACGAGGTCGCGCGCGGCGAGATAGTTCAGGTGGGCGAGTGCCTCACCGGTTGCGAACATAAGATTGTCATCAGTAATCCGGCGATGGTAAAGCGCCGGGAACGTGTCGATGGCACGTTGCGGCGTCGTGCATCGTTCGAGCAGGGCATCGAGCCGGGCCCGGTGTTCGCCCAGCAGTTGGTCGATTCGCTCGTGGGCGCCGTGATAGGGCCGGCCGTGCGCCGGCAGGACCAGCACGTCCGCCGGCACGCGCTCGCGTATGCTGGAAAGCGTTTCGAGCCAGTCCGCAAGCGGGTTCGCGCACGGTTCCGTAGGGTAGACGCTGACGTTCGCGCTGATCGACGGCAGCAACTGGTCGCCGCCCACGAGGAGCTTACGATCGGCGTTGTAGAGGCAGGCGTGTTCGGGCGAATGGCCACGGCCGACCACGACTTCCCAGTGCGAGCCGTCAATGGTGAGGTGCTCGCCGTCGCGAAGCCGTTGGTAGCTTTCTGGCAGCGGCGTCACGTAACGCCCGAAATGGCCGAACATCCGCTGGTAGCGCTCGAGCGCGTCCTCCGAATAGCCGGCGGAACGGTAAAAGGCAACGCCGGCGGCCGGCGCAGCCCGGCCCGTATCCGCGACGAGCACGCGACAGTACAGGTACTCCTCCCGTGTCATCCACAGGGGCGCGTCGAACTTCTGCGCCAGGAACCCGGCACAACCGACATGGTCCGGGTGCATGTGGGTCACGATCACGCGCACTACCGGATCGCGCGCAAGCGTGGTGGTAAACGAGTCCTGCCAGTACGCCTGGCTGGCATCATCGCCGAGTCCCGTATCGATGACCGCCCAGCCGCCCGAGTCGCGGAACAGCCAGAGGTTGATGTGGTTCAGTGCGAAGGGCAGCGGCATGCGCAGCCAGAAAGCACCGTCGCCGATCGGGAGAGTCCTGCCGGGTTCCGGTGTATCGTCGAACGCGTAACGGATCTCAAGCTTGGCTGTCGTTCTCGGCATGGGCGCATCCTCGCATGTCGCGAAGGCGCGTCGCCACCTGCGGCCGGGCATTCTGCACCGCGGCATCCTTGACCGGTCCGTACCCGCGCATCTCGAGGTAAGGCGCTATGACGCCCTGGGCCTGGTCGAGCGTCGCCGACTCTGTCAGGGGCAACAGCTCGCTGATGGTCGTCTCGAATTCGCCGATGAGTTGGCGCTCCAGGCGGCGATCGCCCGAGTAGCCGAAAATGTCGAAGGGCCCGCCCCGCAGGCGTCGCAGGCCCGACAACACCCGGAACACCGGGATCATCCAGGGACCGAAACTCCTTTTCTGAGGACGCCCCCGGGCGTCACGCTTGCCATTGAGCACAGGCGGCGCGAGGTGAAAACGGATCCTGGCGCCGGGTCCGTACTCGCGACGCAGCGTCTCGATGAATCCGGTGCCGGTGTGCAGGCGGGCAACCTCGTACTCATCCTTGTAGGCAAGCAGCCGGAAATATGCCTGCGCGACGCTCCGAGTGAGCGTTCCGTCACCGCCCGCGGCTTGCTCGCAATATTGCACCGCCGCGACAAGCGTGCGGTAACGATCGGCGAGCCGGCGGTTCTGGTAATCGACGAGGAAATCCGCACGCCGCTCGATGTAAGTGTCGAGCGACTCGATCGCGACATTTGCCTGTGCCGGCAGGCGGTCAGGCCGCGCGCAGGCGAGTCGGCCCCAGGCGAAGGCACGCTTGTTTTCCTCCACCTTGACGCCGTTCAACTCGATGGCGCGCTCGAGTGCAGCGAGCGACACGGGCACGAGGCCGGACTGGAAGGCGGCGCCCAACAGCAACACGTTCGCATAAATCGAATCGCCCATGAACTGCATGGCCAGGCGATTCGCGTCGACGGGCAGGAGCGATGACACGGCCCTCTCGATGGCCGCGATGCGCTCCCCGGCCCGCAGGTCCGCATCACGATGACGCACAAAATCACCGGTCGCCATCTCCGCGGTGTTGAGGACGGCGCGTGTACGCGTTCGGTGATACGTGTGCGAGGCCTTGGGCGAAGAGCTGACGACGAGATCACAGCCGATCAGTGCGTCGGCGCTGGCCTGCTCGATGCGTACCTGGTTGATGCGGGTGGGGTCGTCGGCGAGCCGGATGTAACTCAGGACCGGACCGAATTTCTGGGCAAAGCCCATGAAGTCAAGCACTGTGGCACCCTTGCCCTCGAGATGCGCTGCCATGGTGATCAGCGCGCCAACGGTCACGACGCCCGTGCCGCCGACGCCGGTGACGAGCAGATTGTGGCAGTCCTCGATCGCGTGGAGCTCGGGCAGCGGCACGCCGCTGAGATCGGGTGCC
>JBGTLY010000028.1:0-8770 GCA_041743865.1 Woeseiaceae bacterium | reverse complement strand
GGCGCGTCGACCTCGAAGGGGCGGGCCCCTACGCGCGCGGGTATGCCGATGCGCTCTCCCAGGTAGGGAAAATGCAAGACAGTGCCCAGCACTTCGCAATTGAACGGCGGCCCGACGTCAGGGTTCGCCGAATCGCAGATGCCCAGCACTCCGCCTATGTTCAGCAGCTGGATGATGTCGCCGACCGCGAGCGTCTCCGGCAGGTGGCCGGAGTAGCCGCGCAGTGCCTTGCGGTGGCCGAGCGCACCGACCACGATGTCGCCCTGGGTCACGGTCGCCATCCGTCCGGACGTCAGCTCCAGCGTGTTGTAGCGGGTCTTGTTGTTCAGCACCCGCACAGCGACCAGCACGCCCTCCTCGCAGGGAATCTCGGCGGACAGGCGCAGCTCGGCGCCGATCTCGTTGTGCTGTGCCACGGAGGCGATCTTGTCGACCACGATCGACTTCATGACCGGACCTTGCCGGCGCGCGTCTGCAACATGCCGGGCAGTGACAGGATGCGCGAATAGCCGAGCGCGTCGGCTGCCGTCCACTCGCCGGCGGCTTCGCCGTAAACGCCCCGCGTCGCGGCGAGCAGGGAGTAGGGTGACCTCACACCCGCGATGTACAGGTTGCCGGGTCTGAGCAGGAAGTTCACGGTGCCGGTCACGCGGCGCTGGCTGGACTCGAGCAGGGCCTTGATATCGCGGCAGGCGAGGTCGAGCTGCTTGCCCTCGTGCACCAGGTCGCCGTACACGGCCGCAACGGTATCCTTGATACGCATTTGCTGCGCGCTCAGCACCAGCTTTTCGAGTTCGCGGTGCGCGGTAATCAGCGTGATGGCTGCCGGTGCCTCGAACGCCACGCGGCCCTTGGTGCCGAGCACGGTATCGCCGAGATGGATCCCGCGGCCGATTCCGTAACCGCCCGCCAGTGCTTCGAGTCGTTCGATCAGCGCGACCGGGTTTGCGGCCTCCCCGTCAAGCGCGACGGGAATACCCTGATCGAACTCGAGGCTGTGTTGCGATGCCGGCAGCGGATCGCTGAGCGCGGTCGGCGAGAGCAACCAGGCGTCCTCCGGGATCGACGCTTCGGAGCTCAGGGTTTCCTGCCCGCCGATCGTGACTCCCCACAGGCCGCGGTTGATCGAATAGCGCGATCCCTGTGCCGGCAACGGCAGGCCGTGGGACTTCAGGTAGCCCAGCTGTTCATCGCGAACCCAGTTGTTGTCGCGCACCGGCGCCAGGACTTGGAGTCCGGGACCGAGCGTACGCAAGGCCACTTCGAAGCGTACCTGGTCATTGCCGGCTGCCGTGCAACCGTGCGCAACGGTTGTGGCGTGCCGGTCGGTGGCGATCCGTGCAATGCGTTCGGCCTGCACGCCGCGCTCCGCGCCGACACACAGCGGATAGCTGTTCCCACGCAGAACATTGCCCGCGAGGAGATAGCGAAGTACGTCGTCGAAGTAGGGCTTCCTGGCGTCAACGAGCACATGTTCGACTGCGCCGAGCGCGAGCGCCCGATCTTCCAGCGCAACGGCCGCGTCCCGGTCGATGCCGCCGGTGTCGACGGTGACGGTGATGACGTCGCGGCCGGAATTCTCCCTGAGCCATGGGACACAGAATGAGGTGTCCAGGCCGCCGGAAAAAGCCAGAATGACAGGGGACGTGTCGGTACTCACGACGTTACTCCAAAAGAAAACGGGTTTATCGACCGAGCGAGCGCTCGATTTTCGCGATCAGGTGCTTTTGTGCACTGGCTGATGATGTTGCCACGAAGACGGTATCGTCACCGCCTATGTTGCCGACGATCTCCGGCCAGTCACTTCGGTCGAAGGCCAGCGCAACGCGCTGTGCCGCGCCGATCGCCGTTTTTATCACCAGCAGGTTCGCGCCAGCCGGCGTCGCACTGCGCAGGAGGTCCGCGACTTTCCGGATCTCGACCTCGCCCGTATGTTCGCTGGCCGGCAGGGCATAGCCGCGCGACGTCTTGACCGCACCGAGATCCCGAAGATCGCGGCTGATGCTGGACTGCGTGACGGGCAGCCCGCGCGCACCGAGCGCCTCGACCAGCGTTTGCTGGGTGTCCACGGGACCCCGGGCGAGCAGCTCACGAATCGCCTCGCGGCGTGCGCGTTGTTCCGTACTCAACGGTGACATGGTATCGGCCGGCTCGAATAAATATGCGCATAACCATACTGACGTACGCATAGCCCGTCAAGAGCCGGCTCCCAATGCGCCGTCCGCGGGCCAGCCGGGCCCGTCTCGGCTACACTGCGGCGCTCAAGCCGGAGCCCGGAGAATCGCCATGCCTTTGCCTTCGGTTGTCGTCGAGACCGGTCCCAGCCCCGCTGCCACGGTGATCTGGCTGCACGGACTCGGCGCGGACGGACATGATTTCGAGGCGCTGGTGCCGGAACTCCGATTGCCGGACAGCCTGCCCGTACGCTTCGTGTTTCCCCATGCGCCGGTGCGGCCGGTCACGATCAACGGCGGCATGCGGATGCGGGCCTGGTACGACATCCGCAGCTTCGATGCCGAGGGGCGCGCGGATGCCGCCGGCGTCCGGGAGAGCTGCGACCTGCTCGATGAACTCATCCGTACGGAGACCGCGGGCGGGATCGATGTCCGCCGGCTGGTGTTGGCCGGCTTCTCCCAGGGGGGCGCGATCGTTTTGCACCACGCATTGAACAGCACGCATGAACTGGCGGGGGTGCTGGCATTGTCGACGTACCTGCCGCTCTCTGACGCGAGCCGCGACAAGACAAGACCATCGCCATTTCCCGTCTTCATCGCGCACGGCACGCTCGACAACGTGGTGCCGTTCGAAGCGGGACGCCAGTCGGCCGCACGAGTCCGCGAACTCGGCTACGCCGTCGAATGGCACGAGTACCCGATGGGGCACAGCGTTTGCCCGGACGAGATCGTCGACATCCGAGGTTGGCTGCTTCGCGTGCTCGCCGCGGATCAGCCGGTAATCTGAAAGCAGAAATCCGACTGCCCCGAGCTGCGGCCGTCCGGTGAAAAGCGCTTCTCCGCGATCCGGATGGAGCCGTCGGTATCGCGCGTCAGTACGGTCGAGCAACGTGTGCCGTAGTCGGGCAGTACGATAAACGGGGCGCTGAGTGCGTGCGCCTTCTCGAACGGCACACCGGCGGCCTCGACGTCTCGCGCGTTGGCCCGACGCCGGTCGTCCAGCAGACGCAAGAGCTCTGTCTCGTTGACAGCACCATCCCGTATCAGCCGTTCGAGCCCGGCTCTGGTGCGCTGGACTTTAGGCCACGGCGTGTCGAGCGTCGCATTGGCAACGCCGTAGATGCCGGGCGGCAAGACACCGGAGGCGCCGTCGCGGTTTGAAAGGTAGGCGAGTTCGTCGCGATCCGCGACCAGCAGGTTAAAGCCGGCGTAACGGGCACCGTCGATCGATTGCACGAAATCGAGCGGTGGTTGATCGCACTCGAGGAACGCCGTAATCAGCTGCCCGCGAGACCGACGGCGGCCCGACGCAGGCACTGCGTCCCGGAAATTCGTCACGGTGGCAAAGCGCCCGTTGCGATGCAAACCAAGCCAGGTTCCGCCGGCCTGCAGATCGCGGCCTGCAAGAATATCGGGATTCTCGACCCACCAGTGCATCTTCTGCGCCGGCCGTGCATGAAACTCGTCGCGATTGGCGGCGACGACCAGTGGCAATCCCGGATCTACTTTGTGGGCGAGAAGTACGAGGCACACGTTCAGTCTGCCGCCGCGGTCGTGTCGCGTGCGAGCCAGTCGTCGATCAGGCGGCGTGCGATTGATATACCGAACGGCATTTCGGGATAGCCCGACAGCAGTTCCTTCCGTGTGAACCAGCCGGCATCTTCCAGTTCCCCGTCATTGAGTACGATGTCGGTTGCCGTCGCTTCGGCCGTGAATCCGAGCATGAGTGAGGACGGGAACGGCCACGGTTGCGAGCTGTGGTACCGGATGCCCCCGACCCTGACATTCGTTTCCTCATAGATCTCCCGGCGAATCGCGTCCTCGAGGCTCTCGCCAGGCTCGACAAATCCGGCGATCGTCGAGTAACGGCCGGTGGGCCAGGTTGACTGTCGCCCCAGAAGGCAGCGCTCGCCGTCCGTGACGAGCACGATTACGGCGGGATCGACACGCGGGAAACAGACGCGGTCGCAGTCCGGATTGACGCAACGGCGGGAATTGCCGCCGGCGTCCGGGCGTGACGAGGAGCCACAGGCGCCACAGTAGCGCTGCGACCGATGCCAGATGACGAGGGCACGTGCGTGTGCCACGAGGTTCGCTTCGTCCGGAGGCAATACCGAGCCGAGATACCGCAGGTCATGGAATTCCCCGAGATCGCGAAACGGTGGCTGCTCGCTGTCGTCAAGCGCGAATGCAAAGGCCGGCTGCCCGCGAAACAGGCCGAGAAACACGAGATCTTCCCGGTCGCAGGCGAGGCTGTCGAGGCGGTCACGCCCGAACATCGCTGCGCGCGGCGGATCGCCGCCGACGAGGCAGCGGTCGTGCCATACCGGTACGAAGCGTGCGCCACCGCCGTCGATCGCCGCATCCAGCCAGTCCGGATCCTTGCGCCGCTCGCCGTGGCGATCGACGAAGGCGCCCGCAAAGACGTTATGGTTTTCCATGCGCGCGGCAGTGTACCGGTTCGGCGGGCCCCGGACGAGCCGGCCTAAGCGTTCGAAAATATGCGGACGCCCGGGCGCCGGCGCTGGTGGTTTTCGATTTCGCAGGCCGGACAGGTCTTGAGATCGAGGGCATAGGCATCCTGGACGTAGCGATTGCGGCAGCCGCGGCAGACCGCAAGATATAACTCATCGTTCCAGGCGATGCTGTTCAGCAGGTTCCAGGCCCACTCGAAACTCAACAGGGCATTGTCGTGAAGCAGGAGATAATTTTCGAATGCGCGGCAAACCCGGTGCCCGAATTCCACGTCGGGCCGCGGCCATCGGCAGGAGACGCTATTGTCCTCACCCACACGCAAAAGTCGGCCGGCGCAAAACAGGGCGACCAGCGTCGTGGCCTGGAGCTGGTACTCCGGGTTCTTCACAAAGCGGGTCACCTGGCGGGGCGACTTCCCGCGGCGGCGCCGGATACCGGAGCCGCCGGTGTTCTTGAAATAGCGGGCGTAAAGCTTGCGGATCCGGTCGTCTGAGAGGCCGGTACAGTCGCGGATGGTGCTCGTCCGGGCCTCGTGGCCGATCATCCTCAGCGCGAGCTCGAACTGGCTGCGCTCGCCGGCATAGCGGTCGTCCGTCAATCGCATTATCCCCTCCTCATGATAGAAATTGCCCAAATGTAGTTGCAGGATTTGTACTATTATCCATAAATGGGAATTTAAGCAAATATATAGTTATTGCCTTAAATGGCGAGATACTTCGGAGGAACGACCATGGAATTCCCGGGACCCGACACAGCGGACCTTGCAGAGGTGCACGCACTGAACCGCGCTTTTCTCGATTACGTAGCCGGCGCGGGTCTTGCGCTGACCGTCCCGTTGCAGAGGGATCTCAGGGAGGCACTCGCGCAGTCCGGTACCCGCACCCGCGAGCGGATGGGGAAGTGTCCGTTTCTCCTGTTTACGCTCGGCGAAAGCGAGCCGCTCCGATGGACGCGCGTATTTGACGGGCGGCCGGTCGGGGACCTCGTCGACGCGCTGTCCCGGCCCGGCCCGGACGAGTTACGGATCAGCTCCGCCGCAATTGCATTCCTGTGGCAGTTCGCACGCCGCAATCCCTACGCGGCCCGCGTCGTGTCGGGAGCTCCCAACAGCTGGTGTGAGCGACTGGCGGCCTGCTCGCTGGTCGACCTGTTCGATTTCGCGGCGCATTCGGAGGGCCTGCTGCACTTGAGGTTTGGCGAGCGTCACGCCTTCTGGCAGCGCCTGCTGCTGGCCGGTACGAGCAGCGAGCCCGAGGTGCGCCGCACGGCACGGGTCACTGCACTGCAAACGATACTGACCGAGCCGGTAGCGGCAGTCCGCCAGTCGCTGCCGGCGGCAGCCTGCGCGATGAGCGTGCCCGTCCTGGAGGTGGCAGACCGGACACCGGTACCGCAATCGGGGGCAGGCCGCTACAATACGCCGCCACATGAAAGCCCTCTCGATTCAACAACTCGAAAAAACCTACCACAACGGTAACCGCGCACTCAAAGGCATCGATCTCGAGGTAGACGCCGGCGAATTCTATGCCTTGCTCGGCCCGAACGGTGCCGGCAAGACGACAGCGATCGGTATCGTCACGTCCCTCGTCAATAAATCCGGCGGAAAAATCGTGATCTTCGGTCACGACATCGATCGCGAACTCGAAGCGGCCAAATCCTGCATCGGGCTCGTGCCGCAGGAAGTCAACCTGAACCTCTGGGAGACCGTGCACAACATCGTCCTCAACCAGGCAGGCTACTATGGACTCGGCCGGCGACTGGCGCGCGAACGCAGTGAGAAATACCTGCGGAAGCTGCGCCTCTGGGACCGGCGGACTCACACGGCGCGCAGCCTGTCCGGCGGCATGAAGCGTCGACTGATGATCGCAAGAGCGCTGGTGCATGAACCGCGCCTGCTGATTCTCGATGAACCGACGGCCGGCGTCGATATCGAAATCCGCCGCTCGATGTGGGATTTCCTGCGAGAGATCAATGCATCCGGAACGACGATCATACTCACGACCCACTACCTCGAAGAAGCCGAATCGCTGTGCCGCCGGGTCGCCATCATCGACGGCGGCCGGATCATCGAGGACGCCCGGATGAGCGAAGTGCTTCGGCGACTGCAGCGCGAGATCTTCGTGTTGAGCCTTGCAAAGCCGTTGCGGGGCCTTCTCGCGCTCGACGGTTTCGACGTCGTGCCGCGCGACGATGACGAAATCGAGGTGGCGATCGGTGCGGGTCAGGACCTCAACGCGCTGTTCGCCGCTTTGAGCGCGAAGGGTATTCATGTAACGAGCCTTCGCAACAAGGCCAATCGTCTCGAGGAACTTTTTCTCAAGCTCGTGGACAAGCCTTCCGGGCCGGACGGGACGACCGCCGCATGAATCTCGCGCTTAATGCGATTGCAATAAAGACGCTGGTGCGCAAGGAGGTGATTCGCGTCCTCCGGATCTGGATCCAGACGATCGTCCCCCCGGCGATCACGATGACGCTTTATTTCATCATCTTCGGCAACCTCATCGGAGGCCGCATCGGGCAGATGGACGGATTCGACTACATGGCGTACATCGCACCCGGGCTGATCATGATGTCGGTGATCACGAACTCCTACGGTAACGTCGTCTCGTCGTTCTTCGGCGCGAAGTTCAGTCGTCACATAGAAGAAATGCTCGTCGCGCCCATGTCGAACGCAGCGATCGTCATCGGGCACGTTGCCGGGGGCGTCATTCGCGGGCTGTTCGTGGGGGCGCTCGTCACCGCGGTGGCCTTGTTTTTTACACGTCTTGACGTGCAACATCCGCTGATTACGGTCTCGATCGTGTTGCTGTCAGCAATCGTGTTTTCGCTGGCCGGCTTCATCAACGCGATCTTCGCGAAGAAATTCGACGACATCTCCATCGTGCCCACCTTTGTACTGACGCCGCTCACCTACCTGGGCGGCGTTTTCTACTCGATCACGCTGCTGCCGGAGTTCTGGCAGAACGTCTCCCGGGCGAACCCGATCCTCTACATGGTCAATGCCTTTCGCTACGGCATCCTCGGCACCTCGGACATCCACGTAGGGACCGCCTATGTCATTCTCCTTGGATTTGTGGTCCTGCTGTTCACGATCTGCCTCGTGCTCATGAATCGCGGCGTCGGCATCCGGGATTAGGCCGTGTGCGGCCGATTCGCGTTCTATTCCCCGGGCGAAGCAACGGCGTCCCTGTTCGGAGTCGCCGGCGGCTTTCCCGTCGACGCCCGGTACAACATCGCTCCGACACAGGACATCGCCGCCATCAGGCTTGATGAAGACCGCAGGCGGGAAATCGTGCTGTTGCGTTGGGGGCTGGTGCCCTTCTGGGCGAAAGACGTAACGATCGGCAATCGCATGATCAATGCGCGAGCGGAAACGGTGGCGGAAAAGCCGGCCTACCGCGCTGCGTATCTTCACCGGCGCTGCATCGTTCCGGCCGACGGATTCTACGAGTGGCGGACGACGGGCGACGGGAAAACGCCTTATTACATAACGCAGGCGAGCGGCCAACCGTTCGCCGTTGCGGGCCTGTGGGAACTCTGGCAGGACAAGCGATCGGGCAATCGCCTCGAATCGGCGACACTGATCACCACGGCGGCCAACGAATTCATGACATCGCTGCATCATCGTATGCCCGTGGTCCTTGCGCCCGGCGATACCGACGCATGGCTTGCTGGCGACGATGCGGTCACCGACCTGGTGCAACGCATGCCGCGCCTCCGCGCATGGCCGGTGAGCCGGCGAGTCAACAATGCCCGGAACGAGGGACCGGACCTGGTGGAGCCGGACGGCGAGATCCGCGAAACCTGAAACGTGCCGCCCGCGACCGGTGGCGTCACTGAAGGAGTGAGAATGCCTTGCCGTCGTACTCGAGTATCACGCCGTCACGCGTGATTTCCCGAACGACCGGCCCTTCGGCCATGCGCTCGTTCTCGCGATACTTGTTCATGTTTATCGAGACGAAGCGACGGTCCGGACTTTCGTTGAACACATGCAGGTCGATATGCAGGGGCGGCAGGTTTACGGCTCCCCCGAGCTGCAACTCCTCGAGGCTCGGCACGGTCGCGATGCCGCGGCGGGCGGGTGCCGGCGGCGACGGGAGATCCCGGGCGGTCGCGTCGGG
>JBGTLY010000027.1:0-7276 GCA_041743865.1 Woeseiaceae bacterium | reverse complement strand
GGCGGAGGCGATCGATGCCGCGCGCATTTACTCTTACGACTATGATTGGTCGCTTAACGATGTCTGACGCGCCGAAATGAGAGACGGGGAGTTGGCGAGAAATCCGCAGGCGCATGCACGGTCATACTGGCGCTTCGTTCCGGTCGGCTTGGTCGGCCTAGGTCTCGCCGCCGGGTATGCTACGAATTTACAGGACTATCTCACGCTGGGATTCCTCGCGGAAAGCCGCGAGACCCTCAAGGCGTTCGTCGCAGGCAGCTATTTGCTGTCGCTCCTGGGGTTCCTTGCCGTCTACACATTGGCGGTGGCATTTTTCCCGCCGCTTCTGTGCTCACCATTTTTGGCGGCTTCCTTTTCGGCTGGCTTGTCGGAGGCGCGGCCGTTGCATTGGGCGCAACAGCCGGTGCAACCACCCTCTTCCTTGCCGCCCGATCCGCTTTCGGCGACTTCCTTCGCAAGCGCGTGGGTGGTGTAGCGGCCCGTTTTGCAGATGGGTTCGAAAAGAACGCCTTCAGCTATCTCCTGGTGCTGCGACTGGCGCCGGTCTTCCCGTTTTTCGTAGTAAACATCGTTCCCGCATTGTTCAACGTAAAGTTGCGCACCTATGTGGGAGCGACGTTTCTCGGCATTTTACCGGGCACCTTCGCGTATGCATATCTTGGCCAGGGTGTCGATAGCGTACTTCTTGCGGCGCGGCGGGCCGGGCATGAGGCGTCCGTCAGCGATCTGGTAACGCCGGAAATCACTATCGCCTTTGCAGCGCTAGCGTTCGTTGCTGCGATACCGGTCATTATTAACGCGATTAGAGGTTCCAAACCATCTTTAAAGGATTCGGATCAATTCCTATCTTGCGATCGATTAATGCACTCAACGCCGCTGGCGTCCCCGAAGACGTGCCATCCCCACCACCAGCGACTAATGGTAGTCAACCCGGCCAAAAAGGCGAACATGTAGGCGAGGCCCGAAAAGGCAGCAGGAAACAGGCACATCGCTGTGAACAACACGATGGTCTCGGCCCCTTCGGTCAGCCCCCCGATAAATCGGATACCCTTGCCCGGATAGGACGCATTCGATTCGCCGCGTTTGTGGCTGATTGCAGCGAACGCGAGAAAACTGCTCCCAGTACCGATGAAAGCGAGAAGAAGCGTGCCGGCAGCCAGGGCATTACCTTCCGGATCGGCGATGGCGAACCCGAGTGGCACAGTGCCGTAAAAGAAGAAGTCGAGAGCGATGTCGAGAAACGCGCCGCGATCCGTCGGGCCGAGGCGTCTCGCCACTGCGCCATCGAGTCCATCGAGGATGCGGTTGAGCAGGATGCATATCAGCGCCGGAATGAACGCGGACACAGCGAGCAGCGGTACCGCAGTCAAGCCGACGCCAAAGCCTGTCAACGTGATCCAGTCAGCCGCTACTCCTTTGTCGGCGAGCACCCTCGCAGGAGGGTCGAGAAGACGTTCCTGTAGGCCAATGAGATGGCGATCGAACATGCTAGAACCCTTATGATGGAGCGGTCTCGCGGCGGCGGAGTTTCTGCCGGGCGCAGGGGTGTCCTATAGCGCCGGCACCCGTCGGTCGACGCCGATATCACGTCACATCTTCGTTATCGACGTAACTTCGACCCGTCAGCTGACGAATTGGAAGGCATGTCGCAGATGCCGACCCGTCTCTCCCGCCAATGGAATTTCCCGAAGTGTTAGAATTCATGCCCGAGCACTCACGCCCGATTGATTGCGATGTTTGTGTCATTGGCGGCGGATCTGCCGGACTGAGTGTCGCGGCAGGCGCTGCTCAAATGGGCACGAATGTTGTCTTGATCGAGCGCGGCGCCATGGGCGGCGATTGCTTGAACACGGGCTGTGTACCCTCCAAATCGCTTATTGCTGCTGCCCGTGTGGCGCATGCAGCCCAAATCGGTAAGTGCATGGGTATCGACTTTCCAAACCCGGGCATCGATTTCGCCCGCGTTCACCATCATGTGCATAGCGTGATCGCCGCAATCGCCCCTCATGACAGCGTCGAGCGTTTCGAAAGCTTGGGAATTCAAGTCGTGCGGGAGCACGCGACATTCTCCGGTCGCGGTGAAGTCGTGGCGGGGAAACACTACTTCCGCGCCCGGCGTTTTGTCATCGCCACCGGTTCTCGCGCAGCTCTCCCCCCTGTCAAAGGGCTAGCCGAGGCGGAACCGTTGACGAATGAAACGATCTTTGAACTCACCGAGCGGCCCGAGCACCTCATCATCGTCGGCGGCGGACCGATTGGACTTGAAATGGCGCAGGCCTTCCGCAGGCTCGGTGCTGCTGTCACCGTGATCGAGCGCCTCACCATCCTGCCGCGCGACGAGCCCGAAGCGGCCGCCCTCGCCCGGGAAGTGCTCGTTTCGGATGGCGTCGCTCTGCACGAAAACGCAGGAATATCGGAGGTGCGGCGCGACGGAGCGACGGTGACCGTCAACTTCGTCGTTGCAGGCGATAAAATGTCGGTTTCAGGGTCCCACATTCTTGTCGCCGCAGGTCGGATACCGAATACGGACGGAATGGGGTTAGCCAAAGCGGGTATTAGGTTCGGAGCGAATGGTATCGAGGTGGATGCTCGTCTACGGACCTCGAATCGCAGAATCTTTGCAATAGGGGACGTGGCCGGTGGCCCACAGTTTACCCATATCGCCGCCTACCACGCTGGCGTCGTGGTTCGAAACGCGCTTTTCGGCCTGCCCGCCAAAGTCGACTACCGGGCTTTGCCGTGGGTGACCTATCTCGACCCTGAGATTGCTCATGTAGGACTGACTGAGGGCGAGGCGGGGGGAAAACACCGTCACGTCCAGACATTACTCGAGTCCTTTGACGGGAACGATCGGGCACAGGCTGAGCGACGAACGGGAGGCTTTATCAAGCTGATCCTCGGCCGCCGAGGCAAAGTGCTCGGCGCAACCATTGTCGGGCCGCACGCAGGTGAACTCATCGGAGTTTGGGGACTGGTGATTTCTCGAGGGCTGCCGCTGTCTGCGGTAGCAGGCATGATCGTGCCGTATCCCACACTGTCGGAAATCTCGAAGCGTGCCGCAAGCGCCTACTTCACGCACCAGCTTTTCGGCAGCCGGGTACGGTGGTTGGTTCAGCTGCTTCAAAAATGGCTCCCCTGACGCAGAAGCAAGGTGCCTTATCGGGCACGAGACCCCTGACTGAAACCCGAAATGAAAACGATCGCTTTGCAAAAAGGAAATGGAATGACCGACGAAATCACCAGAGCGCATTCAAGCATTGATCGTCGGACATTTCTCTACCTCGGTGTTTTTGCGTCGGCTGTGTTTCACCGGCTCCCAGCCTATGCAGCCGATCCTGGCCGATGGCCCAGCGTTCTCTCCGAAGCAAAAGGGCAGATCGTGTATTTCCATGCCTGGGGCGGTGATACGCGCATCAACGAATACATCGCATGGGTGTCCCGGACCGTTGAAGCCCGCTTCGGCGTCTCGCTAAAGCATGTCAAATTAGAGGATACCGGGACGGCAGTTCAGACGGTTCTGGCCGAAAAGCTAGCAGGCAACACCGACGCGGGGTCAGTTGACCTCGTCTGGATCAACGGCGAGAACTTTGCTTCGATGAAGCAGCAAGGTCTTTTGCAGACGACCGGCTGGGCGGACACTCTCCCAAATTTCCGATTTGTCGATGTGGATGGGAAGCCCACTACAATTAGTGATTTCACCGTTCCGACCGAAGGCCTCGAAGCCCCTTGGGGTATGGCACAGCTCGTCTTCTTCCATGATAGCGCCGTTTTGACTGAGCCGCCACGTTCACTTGGCGATTTGGTCGATTGGGCCAAAAACCATCCCGGTCGTTTTACCTATCCTCAACCGCCAGATTTCGTTGGTTCGACTTTTCTGAAACAGGCGTTGCTTGACCTGACGCCGGGTACCGACATTCTATCCAAGCCCGCAGATAATCCGAGTTTCATCGAAACCGCTGAGCCCCTGTTCGCCCTCCTGGATGAGCTGCATCCTTCGCTGTGGCGCCAAGGCCGCGCCTTCCCGCAGAGCTCGACCGCCCTTCGGCAGTTGCTGGCCGACGGCGAAATCGACATCGCCTTCGCTTTTAATCCCGCCGCGGCCTCAAACGCCATTGCCGCTGGTGAGCTTCCCGACACCATCCGCAGTTTCGTCTTCGACGGCGGTACCATTGGAAACACGCACTTCGTTGCAATTCCATTCAATTCAGGTTCGTACGCAGCCGCGATGGTAGTAGCCGACTTTCTGATGTCGCCTGAGGCGCAGGCCAGAAAGGAGGACCCTACGGTGTGGGGCGACCCGACGGTTCTCAAGGTTGCGGCCCTCGCCCCGGAAGACCGAGCGCGCTTCGAAACGCTCGATCTTGGCATAGCAACCCTGACGCCAGCCGAGCTCGGTAGAACACTACCTGAGCCGCACCCGACCTGGATGGTCAGAATCGAAGAAGAATGGTTACGGCGCTTCGGGGTCCAATGAGATTAAGCTTCAATCCCCCCGCAGCCGCACCGCCGCTGGTAGTCGGCGCGTTTCTGATCGTCATTCTGGCCGGCATCGGCGGGGCAGTCCTGCCAGCGCTCGGCTATATGCCGGTGTTGGGCGGCGACGAGTTCTCGCTCGACCCATTGCGCTCCCTCGTTTCCATGCCCGGCATCTGGCGTTCGGTGTCCTTGAGCCTTTGGACCGGACTCGCCGCGTCCGCCATATCCTTTATCGCGGCAATTTGTTTTGTCGCGGCATGGAGCGGGACCGCATCGTTCCGCGTCATGCTGCGCCTCATAGCTCCCTTCCTCTCGATACCGCATGCGGCAACTGCATTCGGCCTTGCGTTCTTAATCGCTCCGTCGGGCTGGCTGCTCAGACTGCTTTCACCCTGGGCAACCGGGCTCACAACCCCTCCAGACCTGCTCATCCTCCAGGATCCGTTGGGGATCTCGATGATCGCCGGAATGGTGATGAAAGAAGTTCCGTTCCTGCTTCTCGTCATTGTGGCAGCACTTCAGCAGTCTGACGCGGCCCGGCGCGCTGAGGTCGCCGCAAGCCTTGGATACAGTCCGGTTTCTGGCTGGATGAAGGCAGTCCTTCCCGTCGTGTACGCGCGGATCCGGCTGCCGATCTATGCTGTGATCGCCTATGCGACATCCACGGTCGACATCGCGCTGATTCTTGGCCCGGGCACACCGCCGCCGCTTGCGGTTCGGTTAACGCAACTCATGGCCGATCCAGACTTGACAACTCGTTTTACGGCGGCGGCGGGCGCCATACTTCAGCTTCTCTCCACCCTTTTTGCGTTCTCGGTCTGGAGGGGAGGCGAATGGGCTCTGGCTCGCCTGGGTAGGAGGCTCGCCGTTGACGGCCGGCGCAGCCATGGCGATACCGTTGTTGGATTTCTCAGTCTGACGTTCGTGGCAATAGGAGCGTTAGCCATCGTATTTGGGCTAGTCGGTCTAATCGTATCCTCCTTTGCCGCTCCGTGGAAATTCCCAGAGGCTCTGCCGCAATCACTCACGACAGCTCATTGGGAAAGGGTCTGGCCAACCGCGAGCGAACTCCTCGCCACGACAGTTCTGCTCGCAGTCTTTGCCGTCGCGCTGAGCCTTCTTCTCATTATCGCGGTACTTGAGGCCGGCGAGCGAAGACAGCCATCCCGACAGCATCTCATTACGGTCGTCCTTTACGCTCCCATGCTGGTGCCGCAGATATCCTTCATGTTCGGATTAAAATATTTCTTCCTGCAACTCGGTTTTGGGCTGACTTTTGTTTCAGTCCTACTGTCTCATGTCGTTTTCGTGCTGCCATATGTCTTTCTCTCTCTGGTTGCGCCTTGGCAGGCCTGGAATCAGAGATTCGGCTTTGCCGCTGGAAGCCTCGGCGCTTCCCCGCTGCAGGTTTTCTGGAGGGTGCGGCTGCCGATGATGCTTGGCCCGTTGCTTGCGGCTTCGGCGATCGGCTTTGCCGTGTCAGTCGCACAGTACCTGCCGACGGTTGTTGTAGGGGCGGGGCGAGTGGCGACCATCACTACTGAAGCAGTCGCCTTGGCATCCGGCGGCGACCGTCGCGTCATCGGCGTCTATGCTGTCCTTCAAATCATACTCCCAATTGTTGCCTTCGGCTTGTCGATAGCGACACCTGCCATAGTTTGGCGAAATCGCCGCGGTTTAAGGGTTAGCGGATGACTACCGTGCCTTCTCTGCCCCCAAAAGCTGAGGGACTGCTCGTTGAAAATATCTGTATTTCGATGGCGGGGCGACGGCTGGTTGATCTGTCTGCGCATGTCGGGCCAGGTAGCGTGCTGACCGTCATGGGTCCCTCCGGCTCTGGAAAGTCTTCCCTGCTCGCGTTCATGGCGGGTTTTCTCGATCCCGCTTTCATCGCACGGGGTAGCGTTCTCCTGAACGGCACGAGCATCATTTCACTGCCGCCGCACGAGCGCCGGCTGGGGCTGATGTTCCAAGAAGACTTTCTGTTTCCACACCTTTCCGTAGCCGGGAACCTGGCTTTCGGATTGAGAAAAGATGTGCAGAACCGAAAGGGCGTCATCGCAACTGCCCTCGCTGAAGTCGATCTTGCCGATTTTGGAGAGCGCGACCCGGAGACGCTGTCCGGCGGTCAGAGGGCCCGAGTTGCGTTGATGCGAACCTTGCTGTCCCAGCCAAAGGCATTGTTGCTGGACGAACCATTCTCGAAACTCGACCGTAGTCTCAGAAGCCAGATTCGCGCGTTTGTATTTGGGATGGCTCGCGCACGCGCGCTTCCGGTTTTTTTGGTCACACATGACGAGGAGGATGCCGAAGAGGCTGGCGGTGCTGTGTTAACCCTTTGAGATGTTTTGGCTCGGTTTGCAAAGAAGATGGTCTGTGGAGCATAACATGCACAATAGCACTTGAGTAAGCTTCACAGATGAGGTTCACGGTTATCTCAATATAACGCGAGATCAGTCTTACCCGCCCCGATTTTGCTTCGGGTTTTCGATTGATTCCGGCAGTATGAAACGACGGTACCAATGCTGCTTCCATAGTGCAAAGCGAGCGTCTGATCCCGTGCGTAAGGAAAAAACTAATGCGGGCCGATCTCGCCGAATTCCGAATAGCTTTGCGCGGCGCAGTCGCCTGCCATCGTCACAGAGCACTTCCGGCCGAGGTTGACTGTGATTTTTCATGGAATAGGGACCCTGTTTGAGGGGTCGTTTTCATCCAAACGGGACCCCCTTTAACGCAGGGGCGTGACACTGCCTCCGGTTTCATCGGAGGCAGTTGTTTTGGATGTTGGTTGTGGAGACGA
>JBGTLY010000026.1:0-2935 GCA_041743865.1 Woeseiaceae bacterium | reverse complement strand
ACTACGTGGCCGTGCTCGAGGCCGCGCTCGATGATCTGCCCATGGACGACTTCGCGCTGATCCTGGGCGATGCCGATGGCGTCCTGTACAGCGCTGAATTCGGCGACTTCTCGGTCGACGACCCGCACCTGATTGCTTCAGCGTCCAAGTGGTTGGGCGGCATGGTAATCATGAGCCTCGTCGAGCAGGGTGTAATGACGTTGGAGGACAAGCCCCGGGACTACATTCCCTGGTGGACTGCGGATGTGGCGGATACGCGCAGCGCTGTGACGCTCGAACACCTGCTCAGTTTTACGGCCGGCTTCGACGTGGGTGCTAACGACGATGGTTGCGTCACGGATGGCACCGTGACACTCGATGAATGCGCCCGCGAGTATTATGACGGCGGCCTCGCGTACGTGCCGGGCACGACGTTCTATTACGGCCCGGCGCACCTCCAGGTAGCCGGGCGCGTGGCCGAGCTCGCCACCGGGCAGCGCTTTACAGAACTCGTCAACCTGCAATTGATGGCGACACTCGGACTGACCGGCACGAGCTTCATCTTTCCGAGCCCCGACAATCCGCGTATTGGGGGTGGCGGTATCTCCACGGCCAATGACTATGCGCGCGTTCTGCAGGCGGTCCTGGACGGCACCTTCCTCTCCGGCGTCATCGATACGATGGAACAGGACCGCACCGGGCCGCCCGTTGTGATCGGTGCCCGGCCGGGCACGGTTGGCAACAACGACCTGGATTTTCGCTACGCGCTGAGTCACTGGCGGGAGTGCGAACAACCTGCGTAGGACGCGAGCTGCGATGCGCGCCGCGTCTCATCGAGCACCGGTGCATTCGGCTGGACGCCCTGGATCGATTACGACAACGGCTACTATGGCGTCCTTGCGATGGAAGAACTGCAGGTCGGCGGCCGCCCCGGCGGTGAAGCGAGCATCCTCGCGTCGTTGGCGCTCCGGCCGTTGATTCTCGACGCCTTGCCGCAGCTCGAGCAGCAGCGCCCCTGACATTCTGGGTTGGAGCGGCTGTCAGCCGTGGTTTGGGCGCGCGTAGTTTTGTCCCTGACGTATTCGCGGGGGCATGGCCCGCTCCTACCTGATCGCGGGCATGGGCCCGCTCCTACATCCGGGCAGGGGCCGTCCTACCTGATCGCGGGCATGGCCCGCTCCTGCCTTGACACGGGAGGGGCCCAAAAAGACACTGGAGCGCTGCACGGGTCCTGAGGCCGATGGGCGCCAATGAACAATGTTCTGATCCTGAACGGCGCCGGCCTCGCCGACCTCGCTCCCTACAAAGACGGTCACGGCGTTACGCTGACGCTTTCGGGCATTAAGACAGAGTGCGAGTCCATGTGCCGACAGCTCGGGCTTGTGCTCGATTTTCGGCAGACTGATGACCCGGACGAAATGTTCCGCTGGATCTCGAAAGACAGCGAGGCATTTGGCGGCGTCATTATCAACCCGGTCGGTCATTCACGGGCGGCCATTCAGGTTTTCGATTTGTATCATTCTGCGATCCAGAAGCTCGCCAGTCTGAAGAAGCCGATCATCGAAGTTCACCTCGGCAATGTTTATCGTCAGGGGGACGATGTCACTGGGCCGCTGCTTAAGCCCGTGCGGGAAATGGGCTTCATATGTGGATTGGGCAAGTACAGTTACCTGCTGGCGTTGCAGGCGATTGCCCGCAAACTGAATCCGGGAGCACACGCCGGACCGGCGTAGTCAATTCTTGACACAGCGCATCTACATCATCAACGGACCGAACCTGAATCTACTCGGCCGTCGGGAGCCCGGGATTTACGGGAGCGATACGCTCGAGGACATAGAACTCCGGTGTCGCGAGGCAGGCGCGGCCGCGGACCTCGACATCGAGTTCCGGCAGTCGAATCACGAGGGGCAGATCGTCGACTGGATACAGGAAGCGATCGACGATGCGGATGCGATTGTCATCAATGCGGCAGCGTATACGCATACGTCGGTCGCAATCCACGATGCGCTGCTGGCCTACCCGGGCTATGTGGTCGAGTTGCACATATCCAATCCGCATCTCCGCGAGTCGTTTCGCCATGTCTCTTACGTATCCACGGCGGCGGATGCCGTCGTAGCTGGCCTGGGTACCGTGGGTTACGAATTGATCATACCGATCGTAAAGAGTCTGCTTGCGGATCAGGCTGTCGCCAGTTCGTGAGAATGACCCGCCGCCACTTCGAAACCGGCGGCGATACCTACGCTCGGTATCGGCCCGCCTACCCGCCGGCACTGGCAGCCGTGCTCGCGACACTCGCGCCCGATCGCGAACGGGCATTGGACGTTGGCTGCGGCAACGGGCAGCTCTCCGTGCTGCTCGCCGACAGGTTCGATGCCGTTGAGGCCTTTGACGTCAGCGAAGACCAGTTGGCGAATGCCGCGCCGCACCCGAAGGTCCGTTACACAGTGGCACCCGCCGAAGCGTTGCCGACCGATGCCGCCTGCGCCTCGCTCATTACAGCAGCGCAGGCCGCCCACTGGTTCGACCTGCCCGCCTTCTACGAAGAAGTGCGCCGCATCGCAAAGCCTGGCGCGGTGCTCGCGCTCATCACGTACATGAATCCGTCAGTGGACGGACCGCTCGGCGAGCGGTTCAAGTCCTTTTACGCGACGGACGTCGCCGCCTTCTGGCCGCCCGAGCGGCCGCTCGTCGAGCGCGGCTATGTCGACCTGCCCTTCCCCTTCGACGAGATTGAAGCGCCGGCGATGTCCATCGAGCGCGACTGGCCGCTGCCCGACCTTCTCGGTTACGTCGAAACCTGGTCGGCGACCAAGCGTGCCCGCGCGGCCCGCGAGGAAGCGAGAGTCGAGGCCTTCATCGATGAGGCCCACACGCTCTGGGGCGACCCGGACACCGAACGGCGGGTCGCCTGGCCCGTGCGCATGCGACTCGGGCGCGTGTAGGAGCGCGCCATGCG
>JBGTLY010000025.1:0-5566 GCA_041743865.1 Woeseiaceae bacterium | reverse complement strand
GCGGGGTACAGCCCTGTACGAGGCACTGACCCGCCAGGTGACGGCGTTCGCATCCATTGCCGGTGAACTGGGCGCGCGCGTCGGTCACCTCAAGCCGCACGGTGCGCTGTACAACGATGCGGCAAAAGACCCCGGACTCGCAGCGATCGTAGCGCGCACGGCCGCGGAAGTGCCCGGATGTGTCGCGCTGGTCGGCCCGCCCGCGAGCGAACTCGAGTGCGCGGCGAGGCGCCTTGACATCCCCTTCATCGCCGAGGCGTTCGCGGATCGCCGCTATCGCGAGGATCTGTCCCTGGTGCCGCGAGATCGCGCAGGCGCCGTCATCGATTCGACGGATGAGGCGGTAAGCCAGGCCCTGTTGCTCGTGCTGGCGGGTGAGGTAGAAACGGAGAGCGGCCGGCGGCTTCCATTGCGGGCAGACACGCTTTGCGTACATGGCGACACCCCGGCTGCGGTGGAAACCGCTGCCGCGATCCGCAATGCGCTCAAGGGCAGCGGCGTTCTCGTCAGGGCGCCTTTCGACGATGACTGAGTACCAGGCACTGCAGGTCCGTACTTGCGGCGACGACCTCTTGAGTATTGCGGTTGCCAACGTGCGCGAGGCACAGAGCCTCGCCGCCCTCCTCCGGCCGGACTCATTCTGGCTCGAAGTCGTGCCGGGACTCGACAGTGTCGTCGTGCAGTACGATGCCGCACAAAGCAGGCCAGAGCATGCGCGGGCCAGACTCGAGGGTCTGCCGCGAAACGCAGTCGACGACGGTGCCGGCAAGAGTGGCACGATACTCGAGATAGCGGTGTGCTACGGCGGCGAAGACGGCCCGGACCTCGCGCGGGTCTGCAGCGAACTCGGCATGTCGCCGACGTCGCTCGTCGCCCTGCACACCGGCACGGACCACCGAGTCGAAATGCTGGGTTTCATGCCCGGTTTCGCTTACGTCAGCGGACTCGATCCGCGGCTGTGCGCAGGCCGGCTGGCCGCTCCGAGGCAGCGGGTGCCCGCCGGAGCGGTTGGCATCAACGGCGCGTACACGGGCCTCTATGCCTTGCCGGGTCCGGGCGGCTGGCCGATCATCGGCCGCGCCGCGATGCGCCTGTTCGACGGCGCAAAGGACGATCCGTTTCTCCTGCGACCCGGGCAGAGCGTCCGGTTCATGGCGGAGTGCACAAGCGGCGGATGAGCATCCTGGTCGAACGTCCCGGCTTGCAGACGACGGTGCAGGCCGGACCCCGGACGGGTCTCCGGTATCTGGGTGTGCCGGCGTCCGGTGCTGCCGATGCACTGGCGCTGGCACTCGCCAACCGCCTGGTCGGCAATCCACCGTTCGCCGCCGGCCTCGAAGTGACTTTCGACGGCCCGACGCTCGTATTCGACACTCCGGCGACCGTTGCGCTCACCGGCGCGGACTGCGAACTCACTCTCAATGCCTGTACGTGTCCGGCGCACGAGGTGATTCGCGTCCGCACCGGCGACCGGCTGGCAATCGGCGCGAGTCGAACCGGTGTGCGGGCTTACCTTGCCATCGCCGGCGGGCTTCTGGTGAGCGCCGTGCTGGGATCGGCATCGACCTACCTGCCCGCGGGACTCGGCGGTCACCGGGGTCGCGCACTCGCCGCGGGCGATACGCTCGACACGGTGACCGGCCCGCGGACACCTCAGGATTGCAGGACACCGGACGCTTATCGGCCAATGCTTACACACGCCTGGGCTTTGCGCGTCTGTCCCGGTGCCGACAGGGAAAGCGCGACCCGTGATGCGTTGTCAGCACTGACCTCCACAAACTGGACCGTGGGGCGGCGAGCGGACCGCATGGGCCTGGAACTCGAAGGGCCGCTGCTCGGCGTCACGACGGGGGGACGGATGCCGAGCGCTGCGACATTCCCCGGCACCCTCCAGTGTCCGGAAAGCGGCGTACCCTTCCTGCTCGGCATCGATGCCCAGACTACCGGGGGCTATCCGCGACTGTTGCAGGTTAACCGTTCTGACCGGCATCTGATCGGGCAGCTGCGGCCCGGTGATCGTCTTCGGCTACTGCTCCGGACGCCGGCGCAGGCCGCTGAGGAACTGCGCGAGAAACACGAGGCCTGGCGCCGCTGGCTGCCCGACATCGCCGCGATCATCTGAGACCGATCTGTCAGGGCCGGCGGGTCGGGCCACGCCCCAGGCTATTTCGTCCGCCAGTTTCCGCCGGGGTCCTGGTAATAGTGCCCGGGCGCCGTGCGTTCGACCGCGAGCTGGTAGAAGCGCAGGCGCACCTGCTCGAGTGTCGCGTCCGTTTTTGCCGCAGTGCTTTCGAACTCGGCCTGGCGCTTGCGGTTGACGTCCGCGATCAGTGCGGCGACGTCCGCACTGGGCGAGCCCTTCACGGCCGCAATGTACCCGGTGTTTGCTTCGCCCACGAGACCTTGCGCCTTGGCAGACTGCAGGTCGATTGCCCAGGCCGTCGGCATGGCGAGAAACAGGATCAGTGTCGCGATCAGTTTTTTCATGTCGCTTACCCTCACAAAATTCCCCTCAAGACCATTCGGCCTCAGAACAGTTCGCTGTCTTCGTCGAACATATCTTCGAGTTCTTTGTCGACCTGGACTCGAATGTTGTGCTCGATCTTGACGTTCATATTGATTTCGATCGGCTCTTTCGGCGCGGCAACCTGCACGGTCGGCGTGCATGCCCAGAGGCCGCTCAGCAGGACAAGCAATGCGGCATGCCATCTCATAGGGAGGATCTCTTGTCGGTGACGGGACGGAGCATATCTCAGGCCAGGCTCACTGTGGTAGGCCAGGTTCGCGTTGCGTTTTCGACTCGATGACGTCCTCGATGTCACGCGTCGCCTGCAGGCTCCTGAGCAGCTGCGGGATGTTGTTCTCGATGCTCAGGTTCAGGATGACGGGCTGCAAGGGGTCCATGTCCGGATTCGTGCCCTTGAGCCGCATCGCGAGGAGCAAGTCGCCGGCTTCCGTGTAGTTCACGTCCGACGACAGCGATTCGTACTGGAGGTTAGATAGCGCGCGCTGCGCGAAGGCGAGGCCGGAAGCGGAATCGGAAGACGCTGCGGCACGATATCGGATGACACCGCCGGGCGGGTCATTGTCCAGCCGGCCGCCGTTAACTTTCACCGTACCTTCACTGATTGACAGGGGAATCATGCCTGATAATGCACCGGTTACTTCCAATGCTTCGAATTCTGCCAGCTCTGGAATTAACCCGAGCTGAATGGCATCCACACGCAGTCGGAGCGCCGTCTTCATCGGTCCGACGTCCACGTCGAAGGGTTCCGCACTGACGCGCCCGCCCAGCAAGCCGGCCTCGAGCCGCTGGATTTGCAGCGCAGGGTCCGACATGTCCCAGCTGAAGCCCGCGACGAGGTCATTGACCGGCAGGCCGATGTCGAGCAACTCGACGTTTACGAGCGCGTCAAGGATTTGCGCTTGCTCGTTCGGCGGAAGGCGGAGCGGTACCGTTGCCTGTATGCCGGTCGCCGCGAGTTGCTTCCAGGTGGCGGCAGCGTTGTCGACGCTGATGGCGAGAACTGCCGAGAGCGCGCCTCCTTCGCCGCTGTCGCGCCATTCCAGCTGGCCTTCGGCCGCGGCGGAACCGGCAATGACGTCCCAGGGAAAGGGCCAGGCGGCGAGGGAATGTGAGAGAGGCGCCGCATCGAAACCGATCGTGGCCTGGTCGATTGCGACCCGTATGTGCCCCGGCCTGAGCGACAGGGAGAAGCGCGCGTCGAGGGACCGATCCGGGTCGAGGACCTGCAGCTTCCCTGTTCCCCGGTCTTCGCTGAAGTCGATACGTCCGCGCAGTCCTGCGGGCACGATCGCCTGTTCCTGCCAGGCGACGCGCAGCGAATCGAGGGGCACGTCGAATCCGCTCCTGAGGCGTAGCGGCGCGAGGCTTGCCTGCAGGTCTTCGATCTGCAGGCGGAGGCTGCCCCGCAAGGTGTCCGTCATACGAAAATCGGCGATGTCCATGGTGAGACGTTCTGCAAGGATATCCGTTGCCAGGACATCCGTGTGCAGGACGAGTCCCCGGGCGTCGTGCAAACGCAGGTCTGCTATCCGCCAGTCGCCACCCTCGATGCCCGACGCATGCACCGATGTCGGCGTGAGCGTCAACAGCCGCCAGCCGGCCTCGGCGTCCACAGCCACTTGCGCAGTCACGTCGATTGCCTCGACACGAGTTTCGCCGAGTTGCGCGCCTTCCACGGCCAGCGTAGCGTCCAGGGTGCAGCCGGCCGGTGCGCAGCTCAGCCCTGAAACATCGGCCTCGGCTTTCGCGATGGACGGATGCCGGCCCGATGCTTTGAACGTGCCGGTGACGAGCGACCAATCCCCCTCGGCCAGTCCGTATTCCACGCGTATGGAATCGATGCCGCTGGCGGCGGCGCCCGTCCCGGCAGATGCCGGACTCGTCCACGTGCCCTGCACTGGAGTCTCGAAACGCACGTCCGCGCTGAGCCGGAAGTCGCTGGCTTCCACCGTGACGTCGAGCGCCGCCACCCCGGCTCCGCTGACCGGGCCCACGCCGGCCGGCAGGCGGTCACGAAGCCACGTCGTAGAGGACGGGAGGTCGACATCGAGCGTACCCTTGACCTGGTAAGCCGACGCCTCACGGGCCAGCGCCAGGGCCGCCACCAGGGGCAGCGCCGGGGTGCCGGCATCGACCATGAGGTTTGCGCTGTACCTGGCAGCGGCGAGCGTCGTGACGGCCGCACGGACTTGCAGGTTGACGGAGCGCAGTATCAGATGCTGGGCGCCCGGCTCGGTACGCCATACGACGTCCTCAATGGCCGGCCAGCCGGCCCACTCGACCAAGGCGATCGATACCTCGATACCCGGATGGCGCGCCGGGATGCCCAAGCCCAGATCGAGGAGTGCCACATAGTCCCGCGCACTGACGTCGGCCGGGGCGGGTGTGACGATCGCCAGGCCGATCGTTGCGCCGCGAATCGTCGTATCGGGCAGCGACAGGGGCAGGTGCAGGTCCAGCAGGCGGTACATCGCACCGTCGTCACTTTCGAGCACGATCTCAGCAAATCGGATTTCGTCAGCGCGCAGGGCGTCAATGGACAATTCCGTGACGCGAATGCCGCTCCCGGCAAGCAAACCGTTGGCAAACTCCAGCGCCAGTGCCTCGCGCCTCACGTGCAGCGCGACGAGTACCGCAAGGCCGGTGAGGACGACTGCCGCGACCAGGTAGCCCAGGTATTTCACGCGTTTGCGCGGCTGCCGGGCGCCGCGTCAGTCCTTCAGGGCGCGACGTACCCGCTCATAGCCGTCTTTCAGTTCTTTGCCGAGGGATTGCATGGCAACACTCAGACCCTCGCCGGAGCGGCGTAACTCCGCTTTCTCTGAAAAGCGCTTCAGTTTCTTTTCCAGGTCCTGCCAATCGTCGTTGACGTCCTTGCTGGCCAGGTGGACCTTGAGTTTCAACTCGTCGCGTTTTTGCCTGAGCTGCTGCAGGATCTTTTCGTACTCGCTCATTGCCTTCTCCTCTCAAGCCGGCGCTGCGGCGAGGCCTCGCGCCGGCAGGCCCGTCACACCGGGCTGACGGTAGCACAGTCCCGGC
>JBGTLY010000024.1:0-4046 GCA_041743865.1 Woeseiaceae bacterium | reverse complement strand
GAAACGCGCGCCGCAGTCTGTCCGCCTGGCCGTACGGCCGGTCTTCGAGTCCCGTGCGACCGCGGGCGTCCGCTTCGCACGCAATGAGGAACTGCTCGAATCGCCCGGGCCGGCGAAAAGCATCCGTTGCCTCGAGCAGCTTGAGGACCGTCGAGTGCCTGAGCTCGAGCGCGCGATGGCAATGCGTATGCCACTGCGCCACCAGGACGCCGAGCTCGCGGCATGCACGCGGTATCGGCAGGCGCCGCGCCACGCGTTCGACGAGGGCTGCACTTCGCGCCTCATGGCCGGGGTGGCTCGGCAGCGCGGATTTCTCTGTCGTCGCCTTCCCGAGATCGTGGACCAGCGCCGCAAATCGAACCGGCAATTCCGTCGACAGGCGTTCTGCCTGGTCGAGTACCAGCATCGTGTGCAGGCCGGTGTCGATTTCCGGATGCCATTTCTCCGGTTGCGGAATTCCGAATAGCGCGTCGACCTCGGGGAAGAGCCGGCAGAGTGCACCGCACTCTCGCAGGGTCTCGAAATAGATGCGACTGTTGCACCCGGCGAGTGCCGACTGGGTCTCGGCCCAGACGCGGTCAGGCACGAGCGCATCGACTTCGCCCTTGGCGACCAGGGCGCGCATCAATTCCATGGTGTCTCCCGCGATGCGAAAACCGAGGCCATGCAGGCGGGCGCGAAAACGGGCGACGCGCAACAATCGCACCGGGTCCTCGGCGAACGCCGGCGATACGTGTCGCAGGCAGCGATCCGCGAGGTCCCGTGCGCCGCCCCAGGGATCGATCAGGCGGCCGTCGGCATCCCGCGCCATGGCATTGACGGTCAGGTCCCGCCGCCCGAGGTCGTCCTCGATGCTCACCTCGGGAGATGTGTCGAAGCGGAAGCCATGATAGCCGGCACCGGTCTTGCGCTCGGTTCTGGCGAGCGCGTATTCCTCCTTCGTTTCCGGGTGCAGAAACACGGGGAAGTCCCGGCCTACTGCTGTGAAGCCGCGATCGAGCATGGCGTCGGGCGACTCACCGACGACGCACCAATCGCGCTCGCGAATCGGCAGGCCGAGCAATTCGTCACGCACGGCGCCGCCTACGAGGTAGATTCGCATCGATTGCGCCTGCGTCGAAAGTGCCTGTTCATGCGGCCGACTATACCTCAGCACTTGCAGACCTTACCCGGCCCGAGCTTGTCGCCGGCGACGCAGGCCGTTTATTCTGATGGCGCACTTGCCAGAGCCTGGACAAATACGAATGAAGAATTCAAGCGCCTTGCACCTGATCGCCATCGCAGCCTCGACCGCATTTTTTTCAGGTCAAGCCATGGCCGCCAAGACTGATGTCGTCTCGCTCGTCAACGGCAATGACATCACCGGCGAAATCAAATCGCTCGATTTCGGGGCGCTGTCCTACAGCACCGACTCGATGGGCACGGTGACGATCGACTGGGAGGATGTGACGGCGGCGACCAGCAACCAGAACCTCCTGGTGGAAATTACTGACGGCACGCGTTTTTTCGGTAAGCTCCTGCTTGCCGAGGAAATGGGCCACATTCGCATCAAGACCGCCAGCGGAGAAATCAGCCATCCCACAAATGTTATCGTTCGTATCACGCCTATTGATTCAGAAGCCCGGTTTGTCGAGCGGCTGGAGGGCTCTTTCAGCCTCGGATTCCAGACCCAGAAATCGAGCGAAGTCACGACGTCGAATGTCGCGGCGGACATCGGCTATCGCACGCGGCGATACCTGGCTGGTCTCCGGCTGAATTCGACGGTGACGGACCAGCCGAGCGACGAGTCGACCTCGCGCCAGAACGTGCAATTCAATTACCAGCGATTCCGTCCGAACCGCTGGTTCGCCGACTGGTTTTCCGGTTGGGAACGCAACGACGAGCTCGGCCTGCAGGCCCGCACTTCCGCCGGTGCGGCGTGGGGTCGTTATATCGTGCAGACCAACAGGAACGAATTTTCATTGACCGCCGGCGCCCAATTGGCGCGCGAGACGTACTTCGGCGAGGACCCCAGCGATACGGTCACGGAAGGCCGCATCGAGATGCGCTACCTGTACCGTAACCTCGCACCGGAGGCGTCACTCAATTTTACGTCAACGGTCTACCCGCTGCTCAGCGACCTCAGTAATTTCCGTATGGAAACCGACCTGGCCTTCCGGCGCGAGTTCATCGACGACATCTACTTCGAGATCAGTGTGGGTCACTCCTATACCAGTGATCCGCCGTCCGGTGGCGAACAAGCCGACTACGCCGTAACGACCTCCCTCGGCTACGATTTCTGATTGTGACAGGGCCAGCACAGCGCTGCCTGGTTGTAGGGCTGCTCGTCGCCTGCTGCTCGAACCTGGGGGGCTGCTATTACCTGCAGGCGGTCAGAGGCCAGCTCGAGGTGCTGTGCAAGAGGGAGCCCATTACCGAAGTTCTCGCGGACGATGCGACGCCGGCCGAAGTCGCCGAGCGCCTGAAGCTCGTGCAACAGGCACGTGATTTCTCGATCGCGGAGCTCGGAATGCCGGACAATGGCACGTACCGCAGCTACTCAGATCTCGGCCGCGACTATGTCGTGTGGAGCATCTTCGCGGCGCCGGAACTGTCGCTGGATGCCGTAAACTGGTGCTATCCGGTGGTCGGCTGCGTTTCCTACCGGGGATACTTCCGGCATGAACGGGCGCTGAAGGAAGCGCAAGCGCTGGAGGCGCGGGGTTACGATGTCTACCTCGGCGGGGTTCCCGCGTATTCGACACTCGGCCGCTTCGACGATCCGGTGCTCAATACGATGTTGCGCTGGGATGACTTGCAGCTCGTGGGCACGGTCTTTCATGAACTCGCACACCAGGTGCTCTACATCGCGGATGACACCGGCTTCAACGAGTCATTCGCGTCCGCGGTCGAGGAGATCGGCGTGGAGCGATTTCTCTCGAGCCGGGGCTCCGATGCCGCGCTTGCAGCGTACCGGCTGCGCACAGCGCAACGACGCGCGCTGCGTGAAGTGGTTGCGAGCGCGCGCAACGACCTCCAGCGCTACTACACGGAAACGCTGGACGATGATGAGAAGCGTCTCCTGAAGGAGCATCGCCTCGACCAGCTCGCCACCGACGTCAGTGCCCTCGTCGCAGCTCAGGGGGGAGCGCAGTCCAACGGCACCTTTGCGTCCTGGAACAACGCCACTCTTTTGTCGTTCAACCTTTACTCGGGCTGGGTGCCTGCGTTTCACCGCATGTACGCCGATTGCAAGCAGGACTTGACGTGTCTTTATGCCGAGGCAACACGCATATCCGGCCTCGACCGCGCCGTGCGCGAGCCTTACCTCGAGGCGCTGGCCAGCCGCTGAACGGGCTCGACGGGTTCAATGGCCGCGAACTGGTCGCTCAGGCGGCGTGTTTCGCCGTTGAGCCGCCAGTGGAAAATCGTTTCGGCCTCGAGCACCCGCCGCACGTACTGGCGGGTTTCGTTGTACGGAATCGTTTCGATCCAGACTCGCGCGTCCATCGGGGACTGGCGCGGAATCCATGCTTCGACACGTTGGGGACCGGCATTGTAAGCGGCGGTCGCAAGGACGCGATTGCCCCTGAAACGGGTCGTCATTCGGCCGAGATAGGCCGTGCCGAACCGGATATTCGCGGCGGGGTCGGTCAGCGTATCCGTGCCCGCATAAGGGAGCTTCATTGTCTCTGCAAGGTCGCGGCCCGTCGTGGGAAGCAGCTGCATGAGGCCGATCGCACCGACGCTCGAGCGAACATCCCGCATGAAAAGACTCTCGCTGCGAGCGATGCCATACGCCCAGGTCAGGGGAATGTTCGCGGCGGATGCCCGGTTCTCGAACACGTCCCGGTACGGCAGGGGATAACGCAAAGCGAGATCGTCGTACTCCGCGATCTCGGCAACGGCAGTGATTGCCCGCGAATGCCAACCCCAGCGATGGGCGAGGAGGGCAGCCTGGCGTTTCTCGTCCGGTGTGAACGCGGTAATTGCCGCGTCCCATTCCGACCGCGCCCGCCCGTCCAGACCGACCCGATACAATTCGCGCGCGCGCACCAGCGCCGGCA
>JBGTLY010000023.1:0-10523 GCA_041743865.1 Woeseiaceae bacterium | reverse complement strand
TTGGCGGGCAGGTCGCGGCGCGCGACCGGCTTGCCGATCAGGCGAAAGTCCTTACGAAGCTTGAGCTCGTCGGCGGTGACGGCCGGCAGTTCGTCGGGTACGCGCGCGAACGACGCGATCTCGCCGTAACTGAGCCGGCGGCCGCTGGCCGGGTCAATGACGGTGCTGTTGCCGGTTTCCAAGGTGGCAGCATCGACGCCCCATTCCTCAGCCGCCGCGCCGACCAGGAATTTGCGCACGCGCGCGCCGGCGATGCGCATCGGCTGGAAGTAGGAACGCACGGCGAGGCTGCCGACGATCATCATGCGTTTCCCGCCGCCCCATGCCTCGAAGCCGTAAACCCCGGGCTCGGCCGGCGCCATCTCGAGGGTGACGCGGTCCCAGTCGGCATCGAGCTCCTCGGCCAGTGCGACGGGTACGCCCGTCATCGAGCCCTGGCCCATCTCGGCCGCTGGCGTGATGATCGTGAGCGCGTTGTCGGGCGTGATCCGCACCCAGGCGCCGATTTCGACGGGTTGCGTTTTCGCCGCGACGCTCGTGACGAGCCACCCGCCTTGTGAGCCGACGCCGACGGCAAACGTTAGGCCAGCGGTGCCGCTTAGGAATTGCCGGCGGGACAGCCTGGTATTCGGCACGTGAGCGAAGGCCATCTCATGCCTCCTTCGCGGCGCGCTGGATGGCCGCGATGATGCGCGTGTAGGTGCCGCAGCGGCAGATGATGCCGTTCATGTGCCGCACGATCTCCTCGCGCGAGGGGTTCGGGTTCGACTCGAGCAATGCGGCGGCCTGCATCAACTGGCCGGACTGGCAGTAGCCGCATTGCGGCGCCTGCTCCGCGATCCAGGCTTTCTGCTGGGGGTGGCTGCGATCGGGCGAGAGGCCTTCGATCGTGCGCACGGATTTTCCCGCGGCCGCGGACAGCCGCACCTGGCAGGCACGCATCGGCCGTCCGTCGACCTGCACGGTGCAGGCGCCGCAGTAGCCGCCGCCGCAGCCGTACTTAGTGCCCGTTAGGCCCACGTGGTCGCGCAGGGCCCAGAGCAGGGCGGTGTCACCGCTGGTGTCGACCGCGACGGCTTTGCCGTTCACTTCGAGTTCGATCATCGCGTGTTCCTCCACTTCCGTGAGTATAGACGGCGGCCGCTCCAACCGTCGTGGTGCTACCGTCGCTCCTGCGAAGCCCCGCCGAGTTCGGCATACACGGCCTGCAGGAAACGCTCGGGATTGCCGTGCGTACCGCGGTATCGCGCCGCGGGATCAGCTTTCATGAACTCGTCGAGCGACAGGTCATCGGCCACCAGCGGCCGGGCCGTCTCGACCACGTCGACGATCATATCCCGGAACGCGATCACGTCCTCGCGCGTCGACAGGCCGCCATGCCCCGGGATGATCTTCGTCGCGGCTCCGGCCAGGTCGATCAGCACGTTCAACGCCTCGACAGTGCCGGCCACGGTACCCCCGTTGCCGGTGTCGACATAAGGGAAACCGACGGCGCGAAAGACATCGCCCGCATGCACGACGTCCGCCTTCCGGAAATGGATGTAGCTGTCACCGTCCGTGTGGCCCGCCGGCAGCGCAAAAGCGTGCACCTCGTCGCCGTTCAGGTGGATCGTGATGCTGTCGTTAAAGGTGAGGACGGGAAGTGCGACCTCCGGCACGTCGCCCTGCAGGCGCACGCGCACCTCGTCCCGGGCCAGGATCAACACGCCCATCCTGCCGAGGTTTTCGTTGCCGCCGGTGTGGTCGCCATGCAGGTGCGTATTGATGACGAAGCGGATCTCGCCCGCGTCGAGTGCGCGAATGGCGGCGACGATCCGGTCCGTCAGCGGCGCGAACTGGTCGTCGATCATAACGACGCCGTCCTCGCCGGCGGAAAGGCCGATGTTGCCGCCGGCGCCTTCGAGGTAGTAGACGCCGTCGGCGACCTTGTGCGTTTTGATTTCGACATCAGCAAAGTCACGCTGCGCCATGGCCGCGCTGGCGAGCACGAGGCCCGTACCGGAAATTACCAGTTGCAAAAATCGGGTCTTGCGCATGTTCATCCCCCGCCGCTTCTTGTTATCGTGAATCCCTGCCAAAGGATACCAACAACACATCCTTTCTAATACTCGGAGTAGGGTTCTTCTTCGCCATAAGATGGATGGGCAGTCCCGCTTCCAGTGTCGCCTGCTCCATCTTCGTGCTATAGAGGGATCGCCGGGCGACGGAAAACTAAGGAGAAAAAGAATGTGCGATGACAAGACCGAACGCGACAACGAGGCGTGGCGGCGTAAGCGGGGCCTGACGCGGCGCGATTTCAATACCGTCGTTTCCATCGCGACGCTGGCCGCGCTTCTGCCCCGCGCGGCCAATGCGCTCGAGGTCGATGAATCCGAGGTCGCCATTCCGACGCCTGACGGCACGGCGGATGCATACTTCGTTCGGCCGGCTGGCGGCGAACACGCGGCCGTCATCGTCTGGCCCGACGTCATGGGCATCCGGCCGGCTTTCCGCGCGATGGGCAAACGCCTTGCCGAATCCGGACACGCCGTGCTCGTCGTTAATCCCTATTACCGTACGGCAAATGGTGAAGTGTTGAAGGAAGGCGAAAGCTATGCCGACCCGGCTGTGCGCGAACGCCTCACACCGCACCGGAATGCGCTGTCCCCGAAAACTTGTGTCACCGACGGCAAAGCGTTTGTCGCCTGGCTCGACGAGCAGGACAGCGTGGATTCCGCACGCATGATGGGCACGTCGGGCTATTGCATGACCGGTTCCTACGTAATTCGACTCGCGGCGGCCATCCCTGAACGCATTGGAGCCGGTGCCTCCTTCCACGGCGGTGGCCTCGCCACTGACGCCGCAGACAGCCCGCATCTTCTTGCGCCGCAGGTCGAAGCGGGCCTGCTCATCGCCCTCGCCGAAAACGACGACGAGCAGGAACCGCAAGCCAAGGTGCTGTTGCGCGAAGCGTTCGACGCGGCGGGCGTCGAGGCAGAGATCGAGGTCTACGAAGGTGCAATGCACGGCTGGTGCCCGCTCGATTCGCGCGTGTATGACGAGGAGAAAGCCGAGAAGGCCTGGAGCCGGATGCTTGCGTTGTTCGAGCGCGAACTCGGCTAGCGATTCCACTGCGGTGGTAGCCGAGCGGCCTTCGTCATTGCCGCGTCATGCTACTGGCGCGGATTGAAGTAGCTGGGCTAGGTATCGGCTTGGTGCCGCACCGTTGTGAAAGAATAACTTCCGCGTCTTAATGCCCACAGCCAGGCATGATTACGAAGACTCGCAAAGGGGCCGTTGCGCGAGGAATGCGCCAGCACCGGACTGCCGGGTGGCCGCGGGTGGTGTCTGCGGAAAGTACCCGCATTGTCTTGGCCGCCGCGGTACTCGTCGCCAGTCACTGCCTTTTTCGCCAGCCATCGAGCAAGCGGGAGCAGGTCTAGAGGCTTAGTTGCTTGCTTGGCCGCCGGCTGCATACCCACTAGCTCCTTGCGATTCTGTTCCGCCCGCTCGATCGCAGCCCGAATTTCGTCAGATTCCAAGTCCGGGTCGCCGGCTTCTTGCCGCTCCTGTAGGCGTCCTATACGCTCCGGATCGGCCCCCATTTTACTTCCTCAAAGAGCCAAGCCGCTCTCGCAACCCCCTGCGCACTTAGAACGACCGCTTGCTCTTTGACAGAGGCGGTACTAGGCTGAAGCACTTATGAAGGTGTTTAGCGGCTGATCAAAGGTTCGGATCGCTGGCAGCGCGCCGGCACAGGTTGCGCCACAAGTGCTACCGCCACTGAAACTCATTTAACGATTTAACGGTGGAGAAAGACGAAATGTTTCAAAAAGTTTTGACCAGCGTGCTTTTCATCGCATTTTCAAGCTCGGCTTTCGCGGCTTCTTGTCCTCTTTATATGGGCGAAATTGACGAGGCGCTCGCCGATCCTGCCGTCGAGCAGCGATTGAGCGAAGAGGAACTCGCGGAAGTTAGGCAGTTGCGGGACGAGGGTGAAAAGGCACATCAGGCAGGCGAACACGAAAAGTCAATGGAAGCATTGACCCGTGCGAAAGAGATTCTTGAAGTCTCCTGAAGTAGTACACCTGCTGTTACCTTAACGATGCTTATCGCACGATCGGGCCGCGCGGGCGGGGTGAACCCGAGTAACTCCTGAGGACGCAGTCGCCACGCACTTGTTTTCGGAACAAATATATCTGAGACGGAGCGTTTTGGGATTGACGGGACAGCACAAAGCACGCCCCCGCTACCACAAATACTTGACTACGCCCTGTTCCTCGGAGCAGGGCGTTTTCAATTGCGTCGTCAAGAATTCGGAGACGCTATCCTCATACGCCCTGAGTTGCTCACCGAGCGACGGAGAGTTGCGAGGCCTCCGGATGTAATCGCGTCCGTCGGGTCTTCAACCTTCGACCGCAGGTCAGCTACAGCGTGGCCATGATTCGTGAGGGCGTCGCCACTTGCTTGCGAGGTTTGTAACCCCTCAGCACTAAATCGGCGGAAAAAACACACTTATGAGTAATGTCACGGACTTCGAGGACCCGTTTCAGCGTGCGCGAGCGGAGGAGGGGGTTCTGGAGATAGATGTCGACGGCGAGAAGATACCACTGGTACTTCGCTACGAAGATGTGCGGGCGTGCACGCGCGACTGGCAAACCTTCAGCTCTGACGCGCCATTCCGGGTCCCGGTTCCGAGCGAAGAAAGCATGCGTCCCACCCGGCAGTTGCCCATCGAGACGGATCCGCCGCTGCACACCGCCTACCGGGCGCTCGTCCAGCCCTTATTCAACCGCGCCCGATCGCCTGAATATATTGGCGCCATCCGCCAGATCGTCGTCGCCGTGCTCGATGACATCCTCGTTGGGCAGGAGTTCGAGTTTGTTGCAGGGGTCGCGCTTCCGTTGCAGTCGAAGGCGTTGACAGTGCTACTCAAGCTGCCGCTGGATGAGGCAGCGGAGTGGACATCATGGGGCACCCACGTGTTTCATTCAGGGGATGTACCGGCTCAAGAAAAGGGGGCAGTGCTCGACGACTACATCCAGCGAAAAATAACTGCTGCCAAGGCTACGCCGGGGGACGATTTCTTTGGGCACCTGGTCACGTGCGACTTTCAGGGCCGACCCCTTACACGGGAGGAGATTACCGGCTTCGCAAATCTCGCATTCGCAGGCGGCAGAGATACTGTCATTAACACCCTTAGCTTCGTCGCGCACTTCCTTGCAATTCGACCTGATCAGTTTGAAAGACTAAGAGACAATCGATTGCTGGTCCGAAGTGCCGTCGAAGAGTTCGTGCGAATTGCCTCGCCGTTGACGCATATTGGGCGAGTCTGCCCGGCGGGCGCTGAAATACCCGGCTACACAATCCCGCCAGATCACCGGATTTCTCTATGCTGGGCTTCCGCGAATCGGGACGCAGCCGTTTTTGCGGCAGCGGATCGAGTGCTCATTGACCGGCGCCCGAACCCCCACCTGGGTTTCGGCTTTGGAGCGCACGCTTGTCTCGGCGCTTCGCACGCACGCCTCGTACTGCAGCAGTTTATCGAGCGGCTGTGCGAGAAGGTCGGACAGCTCCAGATCATTGCCGGAGTCGAACATGTCGAATCGTGGCCTGGGTACGATCGGAAAATTGGCTTCAAGTCCCTTCGAATGAGATTAGCTTCCGGCTGACAAGTGGCAGGTCTGCCATGCGCACTTTTTAGTGACTCATTTGAGTAGTGACTCACTTGAGCTTGCCCTTTGAGGCAGGCGGTAATAGGCTGAAGCATAAGCGAACGTTTTTGCGGCTGAACAAAGGTTCGGATCGCCGCCGGCACAGGTTTTGCCGCTTGTATATACACAGGACGCGCTTCGGCGAGTTCTGCTCCATTCAGGGGCGAAACGGCCGAAACAACGCGGTGTCGTCTCCGAATATCGACCTTACAGACAACCATACGGCACTCTGAGTCTGTTGGCCTCTGGCGCGCTGCGCCGGAGTGACCGGACTGTTGCCGCAGGAGATCGGAATGCCGAGAATTAATGTTCAGATTTTATCGCACGCGAACGACCGGTCGTTGCCTATCTTCTCGGAGCTCGAAGCGATGTATCGGGAAATCCGAGAACAGGCCTACCGGCGCTTCGAGCAGCGCGGCATTGCAGGCCAACGCGAGCTGGGGGACTGGTTCGACGCCGAGCGCGAGCTTTGGCCAGCGACGCAACTGGCGGAAGACGACGACCGACTCGAGCTCAAGGTCGCCCTGGCTGGGTTTGCGCCTGACGACGTCGAAGTCATGGCAACCTCACACGCCGTGATCGTGAAAGCCACCCATTCGAAGACGGGCAAAGCGGGGCGGGCGGAGCGCGTGAGGTGGAGTGAGTTCCGGCGCAGCGACGTGTGTCGCTACATCCCCTTGCCGGCCGAAGTCGAAGTCGACAAAGTCAAGGCGGACGTCAAGCACGGGCTGTTGACGGTTACTGTGCGCAAAGCCGCGCAACGCCAGACGTCAAAAGCCGCGAAGGCAGGCAAGTCGACCGGCCCGAAGAAATCGAGTCCGAAAGAATCGGGCTCCAAAAAATCAAATAAGAAACTGGAATCCGACGCAAGGAAGCCGGGAAGTAAAAGGTCAGCGGATTGATAGTACCGGGCCTGAGCCAGGCTTTCAGCGTTGTGTATGCGAGCACCAGCTGCCCATAATGCGATCGATCCGGCAAACCTTTTTCAGTCCCAGGGGACGCTCCGTCGCGTCCCAATTTTAACCTTGCCGAAGGCGCCCAAACGTCCGCTGACAGTAGGAAAGTCGCTGGCGAAACCTTTGCGGACAACTCCGCTTGTTGGCGATCGTAATCTTACCGACACGGCACTAACACATCCGGGCAACAGGACGTTGGTCAAAATGGACCTTTCATATCCCGGAGGGCGGACCATGTCCAAGAACACCAGTACTCATTCCGCCGGCGTTTCGCGCCGCCGCTTCCTGCGCGGCGTCGCGGCGTCGAGCACGCTGGTCATTGCGCCGGCCTTTCTGCAACAGGCACGTGGCTACAGCTGGAGCGAAGCGAGCGCGTTGTTCCCCCTGGGCGTCGCCTCGGGCGACCCGGATCACGAATCGGTAATCTTGTGGACGCGACTCGTCGAGGACCCGTTGACCGGCCGTGGCCCGCGCGCCGAACACATCCCGCTCCGCTGGGAAGTGGCGCTCGATCCTGGCATGCACCACGTCGTCAAAAGCGGCGTAACGTTGGCCCGGGAAAAAGACGGCCACGCGGTGCGCGTGCTTGCGAACGGTTTGCCGGTAAACGCCTGGCTGTACTACCGTTTTTCAGGGCTCGGCAGGTTCGCCAGCCACAGCAGCCGGATCGGCCGCACACGCACGTTTCCGCCGGTTGGCCCCCGCGGAAAGTGGCAGGGCCAATCACTGGAGTACTGCCGAAGCGAAGAGACACGTTTCGCAGTGGTGTCCTGCCAGAATTACGTGCAGGGCTACTACCCAGCGTGGGACGACATCGCGAAACAGGATGTCGACTTCATCGTACATACCGGCGACTATATCTACGAGGGAAGCGGCGGCAGCAACGCACTGCTGCCAGGACGCGAACACCTCGGCCCAGAGATATTCTCGCTCTCCGATTATCGCAACCGCTACGCTCTGTACCGGCTGGATGCGAACCTCCAGGAGGCGCATGCGCGCTTCCCGTTTATCGTCACATGGGACGACCACGAACTTGACAACAACTACGCGGCGAAGGTCGCGGAAGAAGGCGCGCCATACACCGGTGCGGAGTTCCTGAAGCGACGCAAGAACGCCTATCGGGTTTACGCGGAATCCATGCCGATTCGTTCGATCACCACTGCTGGCTGGCAGCAGACAGAATACCGCGGCTGGTTGCCGATCTTTCGCAACGTCGAGTTCGGCGACCTCGCGAAGTTTCACGTTCTGGACACGCGACAATACCGCACCGACCAACCCGCCGGGGATGGATTTGGTTCCACCGAGACAGCCCTCGATCCGGCCTCCGCAGCGTTGATAGAGGCCGTGTTCGGCGAGACTCTGTTTGATGCCGACGGCATCAACGACCCGAGCGCAACCCTGCTCGGCACCTGGCAGGGTACGTGGCTTTACAGAAACCTCGCGGCCTCGAAGGCGCGCTGGAACGTGCTCGCTCAGCAGGTCATGATGATGCCGTGGAATCTGCGCGAGACGGCCCTGCTGAACGTCGCCGCCGCCGAGCTTCCCGAAGGATTCCCGGTCGATAAGGACACCCTCCTGGGGCTGATCGGTCAGGTCGACAACTTCCTGAACGTGGACGCGTGGGACGGCTACGCTGCCGCCCAGGGCCGCATGCTGAAGCTGCTTGACCACCTGCGGCCCAACGGGCCGGTGGTACTGACGGGCGACATACATTCGGCGTGGGGCGCCGAGCTGCTCGCCGACTTCAGCGATCCAGCCAATGCGGATGTGTTGGCCGCCGAGTTCGTTTGTACGTCGATTTCTTCGACGTTTCTCGCGGCCGATCCGCGGCCGACGGATTTCATCGTGCGGGCAGGTATTCCGCAGAACCCACACATCAAGTACTTCAATGGACTTTTCCGTGGCTACTGCCTCTGCGAAGTTGACGAGAATCGCTGGCGGACACTGTTCCGCGCCGTCGGCTCGCCGGCAGACCTTGCCGATCCCGATCCGCTCGCTCTGGTTCCGTTAACGGGCGACCCGGTCTTCACCGCCGCCGTGGCCGAGATCGAGCACGGCTTTAACGACCGTGGCAACCGCAAGCCCCTGGTAGTAACGGAAGCGTAGAAGGGATTGGGGACAGCGGCAGGATTCGGAGCAGAGCAGACGGCGCGGCAGGTGGTGGCAGGTACATTGACCCAACGACGCCACCGAGGAACCCTCAATGCCGAAGGCGAAACGCATTTTTTTCCAGGAATTTTTGAAAGCGCCTCGCTCCGTGGCGTCAATGATTCCGAGTTCGTCGTTTCTTGAACGCCGGGTCTTGCGCGCATCCGAACTGACGCAGGCGCATGTCGTTGTCGAATTGGGTGCGGGAACGGGAGGTATAACACGAGCGCTGTTGACCATGTTGCCAACGAATGCCCGCCTGTTGGCCATCGAGGCCAACCGCGAGTTCGTCGAAAACCTGCAAGCGGCCGATGACCCGCGCCTGCAGGTCGTGCTCGATTGTGCCAGCTCGATAACACGGCACTTGCAGGAACAGGAGCTCGGCGCGGCCGACGCGGTGGTCTCCGGCATACCGTTTTCCACCATGCCGAATGCCCTGTGCACAGACATCATCAACGGAATTGTCGAGAGTCTGCGGCCTGGCGGACGGTTCGTTGCCTACCAGTTCACAGAGCGGGTTGCCCACTACGCGCGGCCCGTCCTGGGTGAGCCTGCGGTGGAACACGAGTTGCGAAACATACCCCCGCTTAGGGTATTCACCTGGCGCAAGGTTCAGCCAGCAAAGGCAGGGACCGGCAATTCCGTACTGCAAGCGTGACGTGCCGATGCGCGTACCATTACGGTACGAGAACGCAACTCGCGGCCTTTCGTTCTTTAGACGCCCGCAGCTGCAATCCCGGCCGGAGCCTGACCTTCCGCTGGGGCGCCAATCTGCGCTTTGACGACATCGACGAAGTAGGGCGGTACCGCACCGTTACCCGAGCTCGAGGCGACGTCACCCGTCAGGATGCCTTTGAAGAGTTGTCACTCGACGCGTGGAGCGAAGTCGAGCTGGCGGTGACGGACCGCCTGCGCTCGGTGATCGGACTACGGGTCGACTATTATGACTGGAACGTCGATGCGTTCCAGTCGGAGAACAGCGGGAGCGGCAGCGATTCCCTCGTAAGCCCGAAAATCACGGTCGCATGGCGGGTCAACGATTCCGTCGAGAGTTTTCTCAACTGGGGCAGGGGCTTTCACTCGAACGATTTACGGGGTGCGACGATCCAAATCGATCCGGTGACGGGCGACCTCGTTGACCGTGTTGAGACGCTGGTCCCCTCGAATGGGGCTGAGCTTGGCGTCCGCATGGAACGTGAGGACACTTTCAACGCTACGCTGAGCGTATTCGCACTCGAGCTCGATTCCGAACTCGTGTACGTCGGCGACGCCGGTACGACCGAACCCAATGATGCGACCGAGCGCCTGGGAGTCGAGGCAACAATGTTCTGGCAGGCGAGCGATTGGCTCTCAGTACACGCAGCCTACGCCGCGACTGATGCCGAATTCGAGGTGGACCAGGGTGGCGGCCGGGAAATTCCCGGTGCGGTGGAATCAACGTTCACACTCGGCATGAACGCCGCCTGGATGAACGGGTTCCGTGCGAGTGCGCGACTGCGATGGCTTGGCGAGGCGCCGCTCATTGAGGACGCCTCAGTGCATTTCGAAGATTCACTGCTCGTCAACGCCGGCATCGCATACCGCAGGGGAATCGCCGAGTATCGACTCGACGTATTCAATCTCCTGGACGCTGACGATAACGATGTTTCGTACTTTAAGCGTCTCGTCTGCCAGGCGAGCCGGCGAGGGGCGTGGAAGATATACATTTTCATTCACTGGAGCCCCG
>JBGTLY010000022.1:0-12913 GCA_041743865.1 Woeseiaceae bacterium | reverse complement strand
GCACCGCCGACCGCCCCGGCGCGCGCTGCTGTAGAAGTGAGCTGGGACGGGCCCGGCAACCCGACCGACTACGTCGTGCTGTTACCGGTCGGGAGTGACAACCGGGTACACGGCAACTACGCATTGGTGTCGCGCGGGAAGACCTTGCAGATCGCAACGCCGGCCGAGCCGGGCGAATACGAACTGCGGTATGTCACGGCGGGCAAGCGGCTGACGCTCGGCAAGCGGTCTGTCACCATCGTGCCGCGCCCGGCGCCCGGCGAGCTGCAGGTCGTCGACGAAACGGCCGCGGCTACGGACCTGAGCGGTGCGACCGTCGCTGTGGTTCTCGATGCCTCCGGCAGCATGCTGCAACGCCTCGATGGCGAGCGACGTATCGATCTCGCGAAGGCCGCAATTACGGACCTCACTGCCGATGGCATACCCGACGGGACAGCTTTTGCACTGCGGGTCTTCGGCCACAAGGAGGCCGACTCCTGCCGCAGTGATCTCGAGATTCCGCCCGGACCGCTGGACCGGGCGTCGGCATCCGCAAAGGTTGCCTCCATCGAAGCGATGAACCTCGCGCGTACGCCCATCGGCGCTTCCCTGAAAGCGATGGTGGCCGATGTCGCGGGCCGTGCCGGTCCCCTGCTCATCATTCTCGTCACCGACGGGGAGGAAACCTGCGACGGCGATCATGCCGCCGAGATTCGCGGGCTCGCGGCCAATGATATTGACGTGCGAGTCAATATCGTGGGCTTTGCGATTGATGAACTCATGCTGCAGCAGACTTTTGCCGAATGGGCGCGGCTCGGCAAAGGCAAGTACTTTAATGCCGGGGACGGTGCGGAGCTCACGGCCAGCCTGCGGCAATCGATCGAGGTGCCGTACTCGGTCGTGAATGCCGAGGGCGAGGTCGTGGCTACCGGCACGATCAACGGCCCGCCCGTGAGGGTCGACGCGGGAAATTATAGGATCGAGGTGCCCGGGGACTCGGGGCGATCCGTCGACAACGTTACGGTCGTCATGGACGAGCGGACCCGGGTCAGCCTGGGTGAGCGAAGCATTGATCCCTGAGCCGGTCTGCGATTTCGCGATCGATTGGCGGGGTCATCCGACCTGGGCATCTATCCGGACTACTCCGATGAGAATCGAAGTGTTTTGGTGAATGGCTCCTACATTTTGCTGGACATGGCCATGGGCGAATACGACGTAAGGCAGGCATTCGCTACATAGATCACGCGGGCTACCGGCTGATTCGCAGTCTCTTGAGCTCTACAAATTCAAAGGTCTCAGGACCGTCTTCGATGCCTACAAATCGAGTGTTACTCATTGAGTGTCGGGTGTCTCGCATGATTGAAACAACAGGATTGGTGGCTGTCTCAAGATGCCATTCACTTTGCTCATCATCCTGCCGACGAATCGTGCCCTTCTGGCTCCCAGGAGCGACCTTTCTTCAGACGACACAAGGTCCCTCCTGATTCGTTGGGGGCATCTTCACTGGGTTCGTTCAATCCTGAGCCTGCTGGCTTCCGCGCTATATCTCCGGGCTTCGTTCGGCGTATAACAATCACACGCAAAACCTGTTGAGGCGTTTGCAGAAAGGATTCGAAACACATGAGAAAACTGGTCGTGGGTACGTTCATGACTTTGGACGGTGTCATGCATGCACCGGGCGGCCCCGATGAGGACCGCGACTGTAACTTCCGTCATGGTGGCTGGCTGGTACCGTATTTCGACGAAAAGTTTCTCGGGATCATGACCGAGTGGACCAAGGGCGCCGGTGCCTTCCTGCTCGGCCGTAACACCTATGAGATTTTTGCGGCGTCCTGGCCCAAGTCCACCGACCCGGCGGACGAGAGCGCTACAGCCCTCAACACCCGTCCGAAGTTCGTCGCTTCGCGGATGCTCGATAAGGTCACCTGGAACAATTCCTACCTGCTCAAGGGTAACGTTGCCGAGGCGGTCGCGAGGCTCAAGGCAGAGGAAGGCGGCGAGATCCAGGTCCACGGCAGCAGTGACCTCCTGCAACACTCCTCAAGTACGACCTGATCGATACGCTGCGGATCTGGCAGTTTCCAGTCATTGTTGGCACGGGCAAGCGACTGTTCGGCGAAGGCACGATCCCGCGCGCGCTCCGGCTCGTCGACACACAGCAGACCGCGACCGGTGCTGTCCTGCAGGTGTACGAACGTGCCGGCGGTCTCAAGTATGGCGAAATCGAAGTCGGCGAAGAGACCGTGATCTTCGATTCGGACGCCATAAGACAGAAGTGTTGCCGGCCCACTACCTCAACCCGCATAGAATGCCGGTGCCGCAGCGCGATCAAATGGCGTCTGTCCGACTATTCCGTGCCAGCAGCCGTAACCCGGCCGCTGAGGGTTAGTTCCAGGCGCTCCTGGGGTCCGATAAACGCGTTGATCACCCTGACGGGCCAGCTTAGCTGCGTGAGCTCTGTTGCAGTGGCCAGATGAACGGTAACCTCACCCAAAGCCGGCACGGTGACAATACCCGGGTTTCTCTGGTCGACGAACCCGGACAGGTTCTGAAGCTGAAAGGGCAGGCTTGAACGGTTTTCCAGGCGCACCTGGACGATAGTCGTATCGGGCAGGTAGCGGGCGTCGGCCACAACAATGCTGGCCTCGACCAATGGCGCAATGTCCCGTTGCCGACCCAGCAAACTGTTCTCGAACCAAACTGCGGTTCGGCGCGCAAACAGCGCGTCGCGCACTGCATCCGGTTCCGCAGACAGGGCAAAAATCAGCGTTACCGGACGATGCCCGCCGTGGGCCGGGGGGTAGTCCCAGTCAATGAGGTCATGCACGTCGGAAGTGCCGATCAGTGCAAGGTCGTGGTCCAGCGCAAGCTGGAAGGATTCCGGTGAGTACGAAATACCGTTCACCACCTCGATTCCGTGAAGCAACTGATCATCAAACCACTGCTTGTGCTGCGAGGACACCGGTGGTTTGCCATCAGGGGCCTGGTCAGCCCATGACGGATGGTTCCAGAACAGGAACGCTCCCTGGGCATTGGCAGCCTTGACGGCAGCATCCGCGGGCCACAGGCCGGTCTTGAAGTAGTACTCGTTAGCGTCACGCCCGCCGCCCCAGTCAGGCAGATCATCAACGCCCGCTTCCAGGCCGGGTACATCGGTAGCCTTTTCGTCCAGCCGCACCAGCGGGTTGGCGTCCTGCACAAAAACGGCATTGATGTGTCCAATCGGCAACTCGCGCGTTACCTCAACGCCCGGTACGATCAGGATGGGCTTACCGGCCGCCGCCTCCATCGCGATCTCAAATGCCCGGTTCCGGTCCGGATTGGGCAAGTCGGCGCGATGTGGCTGCCATTCCAGGTGCTCCGTTACGGCCAGAACGTCCAGCCCATCGCGCAGGCCCTCCGCCACGCGCACATTAGGCCAGACATGCCCATCGGAAAACACGGAGTGGGTGTGCAGGTCGGCCGTCAACGTCAGATACTCGGCAGTGGCAGGAAACACCATCTCCCGCTGCACTGACGCCGGCGCCGGAACCAGCGGTTCAACCGTGCCGTCGGCGTGCACAAGTGCTGCTGCCAGGCAGACAAAAAATGCCAGCGTAATATTGCGGCTCGAAGCGAATGGTGCCGTCATGGGGTAGCTACTCACACCTGTTGGTCGCAATCTTCGTCCTATGGCCAAGGCAGGGCCGGCAATTGCCGGCAAACTAGCATGTTGGCGATTGCCGTACTATCTGCGACGGCGAGTACCGCTCATCCCGCTGAGGCACCCGTCGTCGTGTACTCGTCGGCATTCGGTCCCCTGGCGAGGGTATTATTCCAAGATGAACAAAGTTGAGCGGCACTCCGGCTTGCCGGTAGCACGTGAAGGCCAGTCCGACTGTCGAACAATGGGAGAAAATCATGTTCGCACGATTCGTGGCCGTACTTCTCTGCCTTCCTGCTTTTGTCGTGCCCGCCGCGTCAGTTGCCGCGGAAGCCGCCGAATGGGGCGCAATCGAAGTAGCCGGTAACACGATCGAGCCCGGACAAAAAGGAGGGTTCCAGGTAATCGCCGAGCAAGGTTTCGAAGCTTCAGCTTAGTAGACGCTGCGGAAAACGCGAGGCAGGAATGAGGGTTGTCGGAGCGGCTGTAGGAGCGGGCCACGCCCGCGAAATGGAACGCGGCCGAATCAAAGCTCGTTTGAATCGCGGGCGTGGCCCGCTCCTACGGCTCGAGATCCACGGAGCCGAGAACCAGCAGATAATAACTGGCGATGCCGATTACCTTGTCGTCTTCGATCACCGGTGCGTGGCTGATACCGAAGCGTTCGAACAGTCGTGCACAATGCCGGATACTCATGCCGGGACGCACCGAAATTACTGGCTTGGCCATGATTTCGAACGCGTTGACGCGCTCAGGTGCACGGTCTCTCGCGATCACCTGCTTGGCGATATCCGAGAACAACACCATGCCGTATTCATCGTTTTCATCACGCTTGTCGACGATCAGGCTCGTGGCGCCGACCTTTTTCATAATGCGCATCGCTTCCATCAGGTCGATACGGCCATCGACAATCGTGACGTTCTCACGCATCACCTGTCGAACCGTTATCTCGTCGTGTTTCACAGCTCTGCCTCCACTACGTCAGTGAGTTCCTCTACCTGCCGTACAATGCCCACGGCATCTTCCACATCGATCTGCACTGCCATGCCGGTGCCGGGTTTGTCGTCAAACTCGCCAACTTCACGAATGTGCTCGAGGATACGGCGGCTGAGGTGCTCCTCAACCAGCATGAGGAGCACATCGCGCTGGGTCGCCAGGGACATTCCGAGGAACGTGGTCGCCTTGTTCAGGCCTTCGCCGCGCGCGTGATGAATGACCGTGCAACCCGTCGCGCCGCTCTCTCGAGCGGCAGTCATAACCATATCGGTTTTGCGATCTTCGACGAAAACGACGATTAGCTTGAAATGCATGTCAATGCTCCGTTTTGCTGCTCGGGCCTGCCTTACCGGCAGCCGCGCTTCTTTTTCGTTGCCGGTATTCGACCAGGACGGCGACCTGCGCATAAGCGAGTACCGTCACGGCAGGGAAAAGGCACGCCAGGGAAATCAATCCGAATCCATCGATAACCGGGCTGCGGCCGGGCACCTGGTTCGCGAGTGTGAGGCCAAGTGCCGTAACGACCGGCACCGTGACAGCAGTCGTACTGACTGCGCCGGCATCGTAAGCCAGCGCCACAATCGCACGCGGCGCGGTAAAAGTCTGGATGATCACGATCATGAATGTTGCAGCGAGGCACCACTGCAGCGGAATCCCGGTGACGATGCGGACGCAGCCGAAGGTGACGCCCAGTGCGACACCCAGCGCAGCAGCAATCCTGAGTCCGGCTGCCTGTATCGCGCCGCCCGAGATATCGTTGACCTTATGCGCAACAGCGAGCAGGGCCGGTTCTGCAAAGGCCGCGCTGAAAGCGATGCAAAAAGCAAAGACATAGACTGGATAGTAGCGCCACGCAGAGGAAATTTCCTGAGTCGCGTCGAGTCTCCCTGTCAGCTGCTCGACCATCATGCGGCCGACTGGAAACAGCGCCTTATCAAGACCTTGCAGAAAAAGGGCAAGGCCGACCACAACGAAACCCAGTCCGACCAATATGTTCGCGGGGTTGACCAGCTTCTGCCGCAGCACCACACGGTAGAAAAACAGCAGAAAAGCGGCGACCAGCAGGACGCTGAGCGCCGTGCCGAGGAGGCTGCGCAGGAGTTCAGCTACCCGATCCACGTGAGGAACGTCCCGTAGGCAAGCACGAAGATCATCGGTGTCATCAACACCAGGATGAGCATTCCGAAGCCATCGGTCATCGGATTTCGTCCTGCGATGGAAGAGGCGAGGCCGATCCCCAGTGCCGTCACCAGCGGGACGGTGATGACGGAGGTCGTTATGCCGCCGGAATCATAAGCGATGCCGAGCGTCTCGGGCGGTGCAATGAAACTCATGGCCAGTACCAGTACGTAGCCCGCGATGACCATCAGGGGCAGCGACCAGCCGAGGACGATCCGGGAGACGCCGAGTATCAGGGCAATGCCCACCGCCAGCGCAACCGTCAAGCGCAATCCGAACGCGTATTGCGTCCTTGCAGAGTCGGTGTCTGCAATCGTACCGCCGTCAGCAGCGGTACGAGCTGCCTCGGACGCGACGGCCGTCAGTGCCGGCTCTGCCAGCGTGGTTCCAAAGCCGAGGAGGAAAGCGAACACGAGGAGCAGGACAAAGCTGCCTTTCCTTGCGAGTTCATAGGCGAGTGCCTCCCCGATGGGAAAGAGGGCGAGTTCCAGCCCGTAGACAAAAAGGGTCAGCCCTACGAGGACGAGCACGGCACCCTCGATGAGACCGAGCAGCTCGCTTGCCGGCTGTTGCAGGACTACGATCTGGAAGAACACGATGACGAGAACGACGGGACTGACGTCGCGTATGCTGCCCAGTGTCAATCGCCAAAGCATTGCCATGCCAATAGCGTAGCAGCTGTAGGAGCGGGCCATGCCCGCGAATGGAATGCGGCCGGATAGAGCCTCGATAAACATCGCAGCCAGATTCAAGCACCACCGGAACGCGGCAGAATCGAACCGCGATCGATTCGCGGGCGTGGCCCGCTCCTACGGCGCGGAGTTTTATCCAGGTTCGATTCGCGGGCGTGGCCCGCTCCTACGGGTTTTTTAAGAGGTCGTCCCAGCGTCTGGTCAGGAGTTCGGCCTTGTACTCGGCGACGCGGTATTCCCGGTTGCCGAGGCGCTCATTGAGAGCGTCGGCTGCGCCTTTTGCCTCTTCGCTGTTCGCGCTTGCCGAGAAACGGAGCCAGGTTGCGACATCGCTCGTCTCTTCCTCGTCGCCTTCCTCGATGAGTTCGACCGACACCTCGAGACCGTCGGCAGTCGCAAAAACCGCGGTTGTATCGGCGTCGCCTTCGCTACGCCTGCGCACGTCGTCGAGTTCGAGATCATCCAGCGCGCCGGCGATGCTGTTCCCAACGGACGGGTACGTGAGTTCACGCCCTTCCGGCAGGTTCACGGCGACATAGTCCGGCGTCTCGGCGTCGTCCGGCCTTGCGAGCTCGACGCGCTCGCCATCGGCATGCTCGATCGTGACCAGTCGAACGGTGTCCGCACCGATATCCGTGATCTGCGGATCGAGCCATTCTGCCGCGCTTTGCGGCAGGTCGGGATTGATGTCAACGAGAAAGCTGCCGGGTTCATCGGCCACGCGCGCGTAGCGATTGTTGCCCTGGGCCGTGTTACCGAAGATCACGGTGGACCGTGCCCCCTCGCCGCTCACCGTCACACGGGTGCCTTCGCCTTCACTGTCGACGGCGCCGTCAACCAAAGCTTCGTCGTTCGTGTCTGCGGCGGTTTCACCGCCCGGATCGCCCAGCCCCAGGCGCGCGTACAACTCGGGGTTCGAGGTCTTTTCCTCGACGATGACTGCCTCCGAGAGGGCGATGACGAGTGGCCGCAGCTTGCCCATGTCGGCCGGATAGTCCTCGCGCTCGATGACCACCCAGCCCTCATCGTTGCGCCGAAGCGTCACGACTTGTCCGGCACCGGCGATGCTTACTTCGCGGATGTCATTTGCAAGTGGCGCAAACTCGGGTAGCAGGAGACGCCCGGTTGCTTCCCGTGTGCCATCCATGTCCACATTGCGCACCACCACGAGCAGCAGGACGAGGCCCACGGCTATCGCGGCCAGCATTGCCACCGTTCGCTGTGTCATGCGCTTGTCCTCCGGCGCCGGCGCCACAAGAGGAACGCCGTCCCGATCGTGAGCAGGAGCGGCACCAGGCCGATATTGAGAACCTTGAGCCAGGTGCCGAGCTTCTCGATGTCTTCGTCGAGACCGCGCTGCACGGCGCGCAGCTCCTTGCGGATTTCCGCGCGCTGTTCGACAAATCGATCGATTTCCGCTTCCTGCTCACCGGTGAGCAGGAGACTTCCCGTGTCCTCGCGCGCCGATTGCAGTTCGCCGAGGCGCCGCTCTGTCTCGGCCAGCTCCTCCTGCAGGCGCTGCTCGGTTTCGAGAAAGCGGGCTTCAGCGTCGGCTCGCAGTTCGTCGACGCGTGTAAAGGGCCGCGACCAGCCCCCGCGACTGCGGACCGAGATAAGGTCCGGGCTGCCGGCGAGACTCTCCAGTGCATTGACGACGAAGGCACCGTTACCGGCAAACGCGGACGCGAGCTGCTGGCCGAAGAAATTCTGTACCGTCACCCACAGTGAGTCACTGAGCAGGTCGACGTCGGCGACGATGACGAGATTTACGGCCTCGACCGATTCGGCGAGGTGTGCCGGCTCGGCTTCCGCGGTGTTCTTGTCGTCGTTCGCTTCGGGTTCGGACACTGCTGCGTCATCGCCGTCATCGCCTTCAGCGCTTTCGCCGTCGTCATCCGGCGCGGTCGTCGGCAAGGCGACGTCCGGCGCGCCACCCGGGAATGCGGAGCGCAGCGGCCCGATGATTCGGGCGGCCAGCACGAAGGGTTCGCCTGTGGCGGCGAAACCCTGCTGCAACTCGGACGGGTTCATCAGGAAGGAAAAGCGCGAGGCGGGAAGCGTGGCGGCATCAGCGCTCGAGCGGAGGAGGGGCTCGAAACCGGTGTCGCTGTCCGCGGCTTTCGCAATCGCTCCGGGCATGGCCGCATTGAGGCTGCCGAGCTCCATCGTGATGATGTCGTCCCGGTTCATCTGTTCCGGGCCAATGCCGAGGTACCCGTAGTGCCGGACCGGCCGGCCACTCATCGGGTCGCTCAGGCGCAGCGCGAGCGAGGCGTCGGCGACGACCGACTGCGCGTCGAACTCGATCCCCCAGCCGCTGAACAATGCCGGCAGGTCCGACGCCTGCCCGACCGGCGGCATGCCTTGCGGCATCCCGGGTTGGGCCGCCGCATCGACCTGCGCCAGCGGATCGACAAAAATGAGTGCCCGACCGCCCTTCATCACGAACTGGTCGATCGCATACTGCGTGGCTGCCGTCAGGTTCTTCGGCTGCACGATCCACAACAGGCCCACGTCCTCGGGCACGGTTTCGAAGCTCGTCCCGAGGTCCCGGATCTCGAATACCTGGCTTGCCTGCTGGTACACGACCCACGGGGCACTCATGCGCTGCGACTGCGGGTCGAACCCGCCGTTCATCGCGACGCCGGACACGAGGCCGACTACCGTGCGCTCGGGATCGGCCAGCGTGCTCACGAGCTTCGCGACGTCGTACTCGAGCGATTCGATGCGGTCCGGTGCGAAGAACGGGATGATCTCCTCGTCGCCGACGCTGTTCGTGCCGGCGAGGCCCAGGTAGATCGCGTCGGGCGTCGTCGGGAGTTGTACGCCTTCGAGGCCGAACTGCGTCGCCTGGTCCTCTTCCTCGGAAAACGGGAGCGGGTCGATGATCCTGAGGGTCAGTTTGCCGCGGCTCGCGTCCTCGAACTCCTCGAGCATCTCGCGGACCCGGAGCGCGTGATCGCGGAGCGAGGGCACGTCGGCTGTCGCGTCGTCCGAGAAGTAAAAGTAGAGGTTGATCGGCTCCTCGATATTTCCCACGATGCGTTTCGTGCCATCCGAGAGCGTGTACAGGTTGTTTTCCGTGAGGTCGACGCGCAGGCCCTTGAACAACAGGTTCGAAAGGATTGCCGCAACGACGAATACGACGAGGAGCAACAGGAGGCTCGATGCGCCGAGTCGGTTGTGTGCCGGTGCCGACATGCTCAGGCCGCCTTTTTCCAGTCGAGGACGATGGTGCACGCAAAGAGCGCCGTGCCGATGACGAGACCGAAGTACACCAGGTCCCGAAGCTCGATGACGCCGCGCGAGATGTCACGGTAATGCGTCAAGAAGCTCAGCGAGGCGATACCGTCAACCACGACCTGTGGTGCCCAGCCCGAGAACAGGTTGAGCACCATCGGGAAGCCGGAAAGCAGGAAGCCGAAACAGACGAACACCGTGATCACGAATGCGATTACCTGGTTACGCGTGAACGCGGAGATGCAGGTCCCGATCGCAATGAAGCCGCCGGCCATGAGGAAGCTGCCGAGGTAAGCCGCGAAAATAGCACCGTTGTCGGGGTCGCCCAGGTAATTGACGGTAATCCAAAGGGGGAACGTGAACGCGAGCGCGATGCCGGCGAAGGCCCAGGCCGCGAGGAACTTGCCGAGCGTTGCCTGCCAGGCGGTAACCGGGAGCGTCATGAGGAGCTCGATCGTGCCGGCTTTCCGCTCCTCGGCCCACAGCCGCATTGCGATGGAAGGGATCAGGAACAGGTACAGCCAGGGGTGAAACTCGAAGAAGGGCCTGAGGTCCGCCTGTCCGCGCTCGTAGAAGCCGCCGACGTAGAACGTAAACGCACCGGCGAGCATCAGGAAGATCACGATGAAGACGTACGCGACCGGCGTTGCAAAATAACTCCGCAGCTCACGGCGGAATATGGCTATTGTCGGGTTCACGCGGCGGCCTCCCTGCCCTGTCGAGCCGGGTCCTGGGTAATCTGCCGGAACACCCGGTCGAGGTCGCCGTCGCCCATCGCCGCAAGTGCGGCAGGTGTATCGTCGACCAGCACTCTGCCGTCAGCGATGATGATCGCGCGCGAGCACACGGACTCGACTTCCTCGAGGATGTGGGTCGAGATGATGATCAGCTTGTCGGTGGCCATCGAGCGAATGAGTTCTCGCACTTCGTGCTTCTGGTTCGGGTCGAGACCGTCGGTCGGCTCGTCGAGGATCAGCACCTCCGGGTCGTGCAGGATGGCCTGCGCGAGGCCGACGCGGCGCTTGAAGCCTTTCGACAGGGTTTCCGTCGACTGGTCGAGGACCGGCTCGAGATGCAGCAGGCCGATCACCGTGTCGAGGCGCTCGCGGCGGCGCGCGCCGGCCAGCCCGCGCACGTTGGCGACGAATCCTAAGAATTCCCGCGGCGTCATGTCGGCATAGAGCGGCGCACCTTCCGGCAGGTAGCCAAGGCGCCGCTGCGCGGCTAGCGTATCGGTACGGATATCGTGCCCGCACACGCGGGCACTCCCGGCGCTCGGGGGCACGAAGCCCGTGACCATTTTCATCGTCGTGGACTTGCCGGCGCCATTCGGCCCCAGGAAGCCGAGTACTTCACCAGGGCGGCAGACGAAGCTCAGGTCATCGACGACCTTGTGCCGGCCGTACCATTTTGTGAGGCCTTCAAGTTCAATCATTCTGGGTTGTCCTGGCCGGTTCCGCCGGCGAACGGCCGCACTTTTTACCAAAGTCGATTTGGGCTTTCAACCGCCCCAGCTCCTACGGCACTTGACAATGCCGTTGCTCATAAATAACACTTTCATTATATAACGAGTGAGTAATACTAATGACGCCCGACCAACGCCTCGATGCCACCTTCCACGCCCTCGCCGACCCCACCCGGCGCGCCATCCTCTCACGTCTCGCGGCGGGTGAGGCATCCGTCACCGAACTGGCGGCGCCATTTGCCATGAGCCAGCCGGCGGTGTCGCGGCACCTGAAGATGCTGGAACGCGCCGGCCTCGTCGCAGTCGGTCGGGATGCGCAACGGCGCCCGCGGTCGATCGAAGCGGTGCCGCTCGCGGAAGCACATGCCTGGCTCGAGCGCTATCGAGATCTCTGGGAAGCGAATTTTCAACGTCTGGACGGCCTGCTGTTGGAATTGCAGGGCACGACCTGTACCCGGTAACCGTTCAGGCCGGAATGGCGCTGGTGACGATTGCCATACTGCTCGTAACGCTGGGCATTCTCCTGAACTTGAGCCGGATCATCGCCGTCATCGGCATGAACGGAGCGTCGGTGCTGACCAAGGTCATGGGCATGATTCTCGCGGCATTGTCGGTCGAGTTCGTGATGGAAGCGTTCGGCGTCGAGCAGTGGCTAAGCGCGCCGACTGCGCCGTAGGAGCGCGCCATGCGCGCGATACGATGCTGCACCGGATTCAGGCACCTCGTGCGGCCAGGAAGGCATGGACGAACTGGACCGCCACCGAACCCTCGCCGACGGCCGACGCAACGCGCTTGGTCGACGTCGCGCGCACGTCGCCCGCCGCGAATACGCCAGGGCAACTGGTCTCGAGCAGGTAGGGTGGGCGCTCGAGCGGCCAGCGATGGCCATTGCCGCTCGATTCGATTTCCGCACCCGTGCAGACGAAGCCTTTCTGGTCGGTCACAACGCTCTCCGGCAGGAACTCGGTATTCGGTGTCGCTCCGATAAAGACAAAGAGATGGCGAACCTGCCGCTCTGTCTCGTCGCCGGTACGTACATTGCGCCAGCGCACTCGCTCGAGCTGCTGGTCGCCGACGAGCGCCACGACTTCCGTGCAACTGAGCAGTTCGATGTTCGGCGTCGTCTCGATACGACGGATAAGGTATTGCGACATGCTCGCTGCGAGACCCTCGCCCCGGACCAGAATCCGCACATATGCGGCCGTTTCAGCGAGGAACACCGCGGCCTGGCCGGCGGAATTTCCCCCGCCGATGATCACGACCTCCTCGTTCCGGCACAACTGCGCTTCGAGATAGGTGGCGCCGTAGTGCACGCCAACGCCTTCGAACTGCGCGAGCCTGTCGAGTGCCGGCTTCCGATAGCGGGCGCCGGAGGCGATGACGACACTGCGACTGCGGACCGTCTCGCCGCTGTCGAGCGTGAGCACATGGTAGGGGTTGCCGCAGGCGAGACCTTCGAGCCGGGTTGGAACGTCGATGCGGGCGCCAAACTTCTGCGCCTGCACGTAGGCCCGGCCGGCGAGCGCCTGGCCGGAAATGCCGGTCGGAAAGCCGAGGTAGTTTTCAATTTTCGAGCTGGTGCCGGCCTGGCCGCCGGGCGCGATCGCGTCGACCACGATCACGTCGAGCCCTTCGGACGCCGCGTACACGGCGCAGGCAAGCCCGGACGGGCCGGCACCCACCACCGCGACGTCGTGCACCTGTTGTTCGTCGAGCCGC
>JBGTLY010000021.1:0-5249 GCA_041743865.1 Woeseiaceae bacterium | reverse complement strand
ATCAGGTTCGGCACGATGGCCCGGATCCGCCCTTGCTTGTCATCCAGCATGATGGGCTGGCCGCAGGTCTCGCAGGTACAGAGTTCGAGCGGCCCGTCCGGGTTTTCGCTGTTGAAGGGCTGGCGATCGAGCTCCTTCGGGTTGCTCACCTTCAGGTCGTCGTGGGCAAAGAAGACGACATGGGTCGTCGGCTGCCCCGTCACGCGCTTGCAGACCGAACAGTGGCAGGTGTGATTGTCGACCGGTTCCGCGTCGGCCCAGGTTTCGATGTGATCACAGCCGCCTGCGTATTTGTGTGGCATTACTTGTCCCCTTTACTTGCCTTGTTGTTGTACCGGTACCTTACACCTCTGTGCCGAGCGGTAATACCCGCTTGCGCTTGCCGGCCGCCGCCGCAAGCGGTGTCAACCCGCCCGGAATTCCGTCCCTCGTATAGAATTCCGTCCGTCGTGTAGATGGCGCCTGCCGCTGACCCTGCTATGGTGTAATCCGGCACACGACATGGTGCACGGGGGGACGACCAATGATCAAGACCGGCAGAAAAGTGGCGCGGCGACGGGTACTCAAGGCCCTTGGCGGCATCGGCGCACTGGCTGGCAGCGGCACGACGCTCAGGGCCCTTGCGGCAGACGCCCTGCCGTCACCGGTGCAGGAGGACCTGCGGGCAGCACTGCGCGAGGCGTTGATCCTCCCGTCGGATCCCGGCTTCGACAAGGCGCGGCAGGTCTGGAACGGGATGATCGATCGCCACCCCGCGGCGCTCGCACGCTGCCGCAACGCCGCCGATGTGATTGCCGTTGTTGAACTAGCGCGCGAACACGAGGTACCGGTGTCGGTGCGCGGCGGCGGCCACAATGTCGCGGGAAAAGCCGTACGCGATGGCGGGATCCTGATCGACCTCGGCCTCATGCAGGAGGTGAGCGTGGATGCCAAGCGCCGGACCGGGCGCGCCCAGGGCGGGGCCCGCTGGGCGACGTTCGATGCCGCGACGACAGCGCAAGGCCTCGTCACGACCGGCGGTACCATCGCGACCACGGGTGTCGCGGGCCTCACGCTCGGCGGGGGCCTCGGCTGGCTGATGCGGCGCCATGGGCTCAGTTGCGACAACCTGCTCACTGCGGAGGTCGTGACTGCCGATGGGCGGCAACTCACTGCCAGCGTAAGCGAGAACCCCAACCTGTACTGGGCCCTGCGCGGCGGCGGGGGCAATTTCGGCGTCGTCACTGCGTTCGAATTCGCCTTGCACGAAGAGGAGCCGCTGCTTGCCGGCGTAACGGTCTACCCGGGACACCGAATCAGGGACATGCTGCGGTTCCTCCGGGACTACACGTCGGCCGCGCCGGATGCCCTCACGACCATCGCCGGCATTTCTGTCGCCGACAACAGTATCAGCGGGGCGGATCGAAACGTCGGCTGGATCGGCGTGTGCCACAGCGGGGCGCTCGCGCTCGGCGAAGAACGCGTGCGTCCCATCCGCGAGTTCGGGCCGCCGATTGACGGCGGCATCGAGCGGATGTCCTACAGTGCCCTGCAATCCATGTTCGGCGCCAGCGCACCCGGCGACCAGCGTGTCTACTGGCGATCAAATTTCATGACCGGGCTGACCGACGAGGCAATCGACCTGATCGTGCGGCGGTCGGATGCAGGCATGCGCGGCGACGGTACCGTCATTCTGCTGGAGCACATGGGCGGCGCCATTCGGCGTATTGGCGAACACGAAACCGCGTTCTCGAACCGGCACGCAGAGTACAACGTCTCGGTGCTCACCGAGTGGCAGGATAGCGCGGCGGATGAAGCCAACATCGCCTGGACGCGGGCCTATGGGGATGAACTCAAGGCGTTTGCGACGGGGGCGGGCTATGTGAACTACATGACCGGCGACGAGGGCGAGGCGCGGGTGCGATCGACTTACGAGACGAACCTCGAGCGGCTGATCGAGGTCAAGCGCAAGTACGATCCGGCCAACGTCTTCAGCAGCAACCAGAACATCGTGCCCTGAGCATCGTGCACTGAAATCCGGCCTCAGCGCCGGAACATGCCGGGATTTTTATCGATGAACTGCTGAATCCAGTTCTCGATGAACGACTCCGCACCACGGCGCATGTACCACCAGCCGAACAGGCTCACGACAGCGGCGCCGAGCATATCGACAATCAGGTCCCACATCGTATCCGTGAGTCCCGAGGGATCCCCGAACATCGGTTTCTGCATGGTCGTGCCGAACGAGCTATCCATCGCGAACTCGAACACTTCCCATAGCGTGCCGATCGCGACCGCGAACAGGAAGGCGAAAAATGCGACAAATCGCGGGCGCATGTGGACGCCGATGTTGCGGCTCTCGTTGAGGACATACACGAGCAGGAAACCGAAGATTCCGAGCAGGAACCCGGAACTCGTGTGCAATGCGATATCCCACCACCAGTAGCGTTCGTAATAGTTCCGCGTCTCACCGAGGAACAGCGCGGCGAAGATGAACAGCAAGGCAAAAAACTGCATCTCCGCCGGCATTTTCACCGGCAGCCGTTCCCGCAGCAGGATCGGTGCGAGCACGAGAAGCATGATCGCAAGGTTCAAAAAGGCATTGAACCAGTTGCCCTCGCGCACAATGAGCAGGAAATCGACCGCCATGACGGTCACGATGAGCACGACGAGCCAGAAACGGACCCGTGTCGCGAGCTCTCCCGCATTCGACTCTGCCGCGCTCTGTCCGGACTCCTCGGGCGTTCGCATTCCCTGATCCTACGCAATACCCGGGACGAACCACAGCCTGTCGATGGCGCCCGGAAGGCGGGCGCGATGCCCGTTTCAGCCCAGGTCGAAGAGCAAGACCTCGCCTTTTGAAACTCCGGACAGAATGAGTGTCCGGGGTCCATCGACGGCTACACCGTCACCGGCATCGAGCGCCATCCCGTTGAGTTGCATCGCGCCGCGAGCAACCTGGACCCAGCCTTTACGGCCCGCCGCGAGTTCGAAGCTCACGACCTCGCCGGCCTCGAGCATGGCCACATACAGGTCCACGTCCCGGTGAATCGTCACGGAGCCGTCGCGGCCATCGCTCGAGCCGACGAGCCTGAGCTTGCCGCGCTTGTCGGCGGCGGCAAAGTGTTCCTGCTCGTACCCCGGCGCCATCCCTTGCGCCCGGGGCAGGATCCATATCTGCAGGAAATGCACGGGATCGGTATCGGATGCATTGAACTCGCTGTGCAGGACGCCGCTACCGGCCGACATGCGTTGCACATCGCCCGGCCGGATGATGGAACCGTTGCCCATGCTGTCCTTGTGCTTCAGCGCGCCGTCGAGCACGTAGGAGATGATCTCCATGTCCCGGTGGCCGTGCGTATCGAAGCCACGGCCCGGCTGCACGCGGTCCTCGTTGATGACCCTGAGCGGGCCGAAACCCATGAAGTCCGGGTCATGGTAGTGGCCGAATGAAAACGTATGGCGGCTGTCGAGCCAGCCAAGACTGGCCCGTCCACGGTCCGCTGCCTTGCGAATTGCGAGCATCGCGATCACCCTCCGGTGTTGCACAAAAGGAAGAATGTCAGGGCGCCCATGGCGGAATACAACGGGGGTCAGGAGACGAGCGCCCTCGGCAATCGTAACTTCCTGATCTATCTCATTGGCAATACGATTTCGCTGCACGGGCTCTGGGTCTACCGGGTGGCGCTCGGCTGGTTTGCCTGGGAATTGTCGCGCTCCGAACTCTGGGTTGGCATCGTCGCGGCTACGCAGTTTGCGCCGGCCGTGGTCTTTGGGCCGATCTTCGGTGTGCTCGCCGACCGTTTCGACCGGCGCGCGACGTCGATCCTTATCAATTCGGTCAGTGTCATCAACATGCTGGTGCTGGGGCTCCTGACCTCGCTGGGATTCATGGACATTCGCGTCCTGGCGCTCCTGTCCCTGATGCAGGGAATACTCGATGGCGCCCATGCGCCGGTACGGATGAGCGTCGTGCCGAACCTGGTCAGGCGCGGCCAGCTGCAGAACGCCATCGCGCTGGCATCCGTGTCCTTTAACATGTCGCGCTTCATAGGCCCGGCCATCGCGGGCTTCATCATCGCCGTTTTCGGCGTCGCCACCGCGTTCGTCGTGAACGGTATCAGCTACCTCGCACTGATCGCAGCGATGGTCATCATCGAGCTGAACCCGTCCGCCAAGGGCCCGGAGGCCCGGAAACATCCCTGGCAGGAATTGAAGGACGGCGCCCGTTACGTGCTCCGGCACCGGACAATCCGGACCTTGCTCGTCGTGGCCGCGCTGGTGTCCGTCTTCGGCCGGGGAGCGCTCGAGATGCTGCCGGTCTTCGCGGACGACGTTTACCGGGGCGGCGCCGCGGCGCTCGCGATACTCACCTCCGCGATCGGCGGCGGGGCGGTCCTCGTGGGACTCATCCTCGCCCGCGGAACGAGCTGGCTCGATACGCGCACGATCCATATCGCTCTGGCGATCGCCGGCGTTCTCGTGGCTCTGCTCGGTGCGCTCGAGGACTTCGTGCTCGCTGTCTTCATCGTCGCGCTGCTCGGGGTCACCCTCTCCCTGTGCGGTATCGGCTCGCAGATCCTGATCCAGACGATGGTCGATGACGAGGTCCGCGGCCGCGTGAGCAGTTTCTGGGGCATGATCGCCTTCGGCGGCACATCGCTCGGCAGCTTGCTCATCGGTGCCGGGGCTCATGTCTTCGGGTTGCAGCCGGCCGTGACCGCGACCGGCCTCCTGTGTGTCGCAATCACGGTGCTCAATGTCCTGCGCAGGCGAGCGGCTGCACCCGGCCCGGCGGATCATCGGTGATCCCTACGGTGCCACCGGCCAGAGGGTCCTGAGTGACGCGATGTGCGCGGGTCCGATTCGGCAGCAGCCGCCGATATACGTAGCCCCCGCCGCAAACCACTCGCCGGCCGCGCGCTGAAAGGCGCCGGTATCCGCTGTCCCGGACCAGGCGTTCGTCGCGGCATCGTAGACTTCGCCGGAGTTCGGGTAAGCCACGAGTGCCGACCCCGGCACGCTCTCGCCCAGGCGCCCGAGCAGGCCGGGCAAGTAGCGCGGCGCCGTGCAGTTGATGCCGAGTGCGATGACCCGCGGATGCCCGGCGAACACGCCGGCCGCCGTTTCGATGGACGTTCCGTCGCTAATGGATCGCTCGTCCCGGCAACTGAAAGACACCCAGGCCGGTGTGCGGCAGTGCGTGAGCAGCTCCGCCAGCACGCGCGCTTCGACCAGCGACGGCAGCGTTTCGACCGCGAGGAGGTCGG
>JBGTLY010000020.1:0-8454 GCA_041743865.1 Woeseiaceae bacterium | reverse complement strand
CCAGGCACCCCTCCGACCGCGTAGAGACCCGGTTTGGTCTTGCGCTTGACCTCTAGCGAGGTGAGTTCTTTGGCGATCTTTGGCATGGACTGTCACTCCGAAATGCGGGCCCCACATAAAACCCAACATAAATTATGCGCTCGGATGCGACAGCTTGCAATGGGATAGAAGCGATCTAGCCTATAGAATAAGGGCCATTCAGCACTATGTGAAATTGGTTGAGACGGGATGAAGTAGTAGAACGGTGGACCCCCTCTCCGCCACCTGCTGTTGTGTCAGTATCGAGAGACAATCTACAGGCCCCCATAAAGACCACTCAAACAAGCAACAGCGCAATCACGTTCCTCGCTGCAATCACCATCAGCACGACGCTCGATCCTGCAAAGACGAAGAATCGAAGTGGCACAAAGTTGGTCGTGCACTGAATCAGAGAGTGGGCAATCCGAATCGCGACATAAGTCCACGCGAGCGCTGTGTTCACCTCATCGGCCACGCCGACCAGGTGAGAGTAGATGACCAGCGCATAGAACACTGTGGGCTGCTCGTGCAGGTGATTGTAGTTGTCGGCGATCTGCTGCACCGAGACGGGCAGCGGATCGAGATCGGATTTGCGCTTGATCTTCCTGGCATCGATACGAGCGCGTTGCATCGCCGGAATCCGAGTCGCATACATCCAGGCCCAGATTACGAACGTCCAGATGATCAACGCCAGCATGGGCGTCATGATATTCGGCACCATCGGTCTCCCCTTCGTCGACCGGCAACCGCAGCCGGCGTTGTTATTACAGCACTATCGACCCGACTAATTGTTTTTCAACAAACTGTATCGTCTCCGCTCTACCGTCGCCCGGTCCTTGAGACCCACCTTGTCGCACAAGGCAGGCACATAGATATTGCACTGACCTCGCTCGGATGCACCCGTGTCGAGCTGGTCCAGCAGGCGCTTCGCATCGTAATCGGGAGGCATCGCGATCCGTCCGGTTACGACGTGCTTTTGCTCTTACTCATGGCGCTGATGGTCGACGTCAGGGTCTCGCCAGCACGTAGCGCAAAGCACCTTGAAGTTCTCGGAATGAGAGTAGACGATCGCATCCTCGCCCAGTTCGCTGCTTAAATCAGCCAGTTGTCCGGCTTCTTGCTGCGTTCCTGCGAAATCGAAGAATTGATAGTTTCTGCGCACCAGCGTCGCCAGGTGCGGGAACACGGGAATTTGCGCATCGCCGTAGGTGTGATAGGAGCCTGAGCATCCGACCTAAGGCTCCCCGACCTGGCGCGGGAGACTCCTACGCATGCGGCCCCACGCCGATGGCCAACAACCACGACAACAGCAGCCAGATAACGAGCTGCAGCGGTGCACCGAGCCGCACGAAGTCGGTGAACTGGTAGCCGCCGGCGTTCATGACCATCAGGTTGGTCTGGTAGCCGAACGGCGTCATGTAGCTCATGTTGGCGCCGAACATGACGGCGAGCACGAAGGGTGTGGGATCCAGGCCAAGGCCGGAGGCGATCGAAAATGCGATGGGCGTTATAAGAACCGCCACCGCATTGTTCGTGACAATCTCCGTCAGCAGTGCCGCTGCAATCATCAGCAGCGAAATGATGACGGGCGGAGGCAGGCCGCCGGCAACGCCGACGAATTGTCCGGCGAGCCACCCGGTGGCGCCTGTACGCAACAGGCCTTCACCCATCGCCAGGGCCGCAACAATCAGAATAACGAGGTTGGCATCAACCGCGGTGCGCAGCTGGCGCCACCGGATGCAGCGGGTCGCGACACAGAGCACGACACCGACCAGCGAGCTCACCAGGATCGGTACGAGTCCCAGCGCGGCGACCAGGACGACGCCGGCCATGATGGCGGCGGCCGTGCCGGCTTTTGACGTGTGTGGCAAATCGATACTGCTGTCCAGCACCAGAACCTGGCCGGTGCGTTTCAGGCGGCTTATCCCGTTCGGGTCGCCCTGTATGAGAACGACGTCACCGACCCGGAGCCTCAGGTCCTGGAATTTGCGCAATTCCTCTGGTTTGTCGTGAGCGAAGCCCTTCGGGGCATGCACTGCGATGGGAGTCAGCCCGAATTGCTCGAGCAGGGTCGATTGTCCCAGGGTCTGCCCATACAGGGAGGACGCCGAGGTAATCACGATCTCGGCCAGTCGCTGTTGTGTCTTTTCCTCCATCCAGCGTTTCGCCGATTCGCTGGTGACACCGTCCGATTGCCACAGAGGCGCGCCGAGCAGAGATTCGAATTCCTTCAGCTGCTGCGACTGGCCCCTGACGTACAGGCGATCGCCGCTGCGCAACACCGTCGTTGGAAGACGCGCGATAAAAAGGTCCGCGCCGCGCTCTATGCGTTCGAGCTGCATGTTGCCGCTGGTCTTTGCCAGTACCTCGGACACGGTGAGGCCTTCGCTCGGACTGCCGGCCGTCACATGCAGGACGCCACGGAAGATGCGCGGCGATGCGTCCATCATGGGGGTCGAACGGTCGGGCAGGATCCAGGGTGCGATCAGCCAAATGAAAACTATGCTTGCGGAACCCGCCAGAATGACCGGCAGGGCAAAATCGAACATATCGAAGCGCTGCATCCCGAGACGCGCGGCCAGGTCCACGACCAGGAGGTTCGTCGATGTGCCGATGGTGGTCGCCATGCCACCGATGATCGTCGCGAAGCCAACCGGCATCAGCACGCCCGTCACGGGAATCTGTGTGCGGATGCAGACCGCGACAAGCACGGGCAAGATCAATGCGACCAACGGCGTGTTGTTCATGAACATGCTCGCAATAGCAACGCCAAACATCGTGGCCAGCAATGCGCCGCGCGGGTGCCGGCGCCAAAGGCGGGCGAGCAGGCGCGTCGTCGTGTGCAGGGCGCCGGTGACTTCTAGCGCCTTGGAGCAAACGAGGAGCGCCACGATAGTGATCAGCGCGGGATTGGAAAAGCCGGCGAGGAAATCAGCGGGCCCGAGAGTGCCGTGCTCACTTCGATAGGGAAAAAGTTCAAAGCCGAGCACCAGTGCCGCGATAATCGCAATGCCGGAGGATTCCATGGAAATGCGCGAACTGCTGAAAAGTAACAGCGCAATACCCACCAACAGCATTACGGCGATCGCGTGCAGATCGAGAGAATCAGGGAAGGTCGTCAAATCAGGCGTGCCGCAGGCCGGGGTCGGCTGGATTATTCAGCAATCACTCGCCGCATTCCAGCGGTCGATCCGCCCGGCCGGCAGCCGGCGGGTACCGCCAGCACAGACCGGCGACGTCGCGATTGGACTGCCGGGCGATTCCGGCGATAATGCCGGTCCATTTCGGGAACCGGCAGAGGATCGGCGACACGATGAGTCAGGTAGGCAAATACAAGCGGAGCGGGGGATTCCTTGCCCCTGTCGTGATCTGGGCGGTACTCTTGGGATTCGCGCTCATCCTCTGGAAATTTCTTCTCTAGGCGCCGTAGCCAGGCATCGAATCCCCAAGGGCACCCCCTGTATTCTCCCTACAAGCGCTTGTTTTTGGTCTCTTATCTCACCCGTTAGTCGCACTGTCTGGTTCCCGACCCTAGCCGGTCGGGGAACTTTGCCGGCAGCAACGGGTATATGGATGTACCGGTTCAGTGAACGAGAAAGTGAATGGCGTCAACGGGTCCTGAGTCCTCCCCGGACGGCGTCGAACGCTGAATGCGCCTGCCCACCCCATTCATCAGGCTCCCGGTGAGCTTTGACGTCTCGCGGCTCACCGACGAGATAGCGCAGTTCGACGAAACGGAGTGGCGCGTCCATCCACAACGCTTTTCCGGCAACTCTTCCCTCGTGCTGGTATCGACGCACGGTGGGGAAAACGAGGAGTTCGCCGGACCCATGGTGCCCGCGCCGCGCCTCGCAAGGACGCCCTACATCCGGCAGGTCATGGCGAGCTTCAATACGGTGGTCGGCCGGTCACGGTTGATGCGACTCGCGCCCGGCGCCTCCGTCGACCTGCACACGGACACCCACTATTTCTGGCGCGACCACCTGCGCCTCCATATCCCGATCCTGACCACGCCGGACGTCACTTTTTATTGCGGTGATGAGCACGTGCACATGGCGGCCGGCGAAGCGTGGACCTTTGACAACTGGCGACAGCATCAGGTGCACAATCCCTCGGTCCATTCGCGTATCCACCTGGTCATCGACACTGTAGGCTCGGCGGCCTTGTGGAAAATGCTCGAATCCGGACCCGACGAGCCTCGACATATCGCCTTTGACCCGGCGGCCGACCCGCAGCCGCGCTTCGAAGGCTTTCGGGGTTTGCCCATCATGCCGACCGCCGAGCTGCAAAAGGACCTGGAGCAACTGGTCGCAGACATCGCCGAGGAAACCGACGCCGACACAAGACTCAAACATGAGTTGCGATCCCGTACGGCTGACCTGGTTCGCGAGTGGCGTGCATTGTGGATCGAGTGTGGGCCAACGCCGGAGGCCTTCCCGGCCTACAAGAAGATGATCGATGTGTATCGCCAGGGAGTCGAGGAACTCCCGAAGCCGCTCGTGCTGGCGAGCAATCGCGGATCGTTCAACAACGCCGTCCGCTATACGCTGGATGCCGTGCTGGCCCCCGATCGATTTAGCGAACTTCGGGGCAACATCGCAGAACAGCAGCCGGCCTGTCGACCGCACTTCGAGCGCCCGGTGTTCATCGTCGCGGCGCCGCGCTCAGGCAGCACGCTGCTGTTCGAGACGCTGGCGACCCACCGGGAGCTCTGGACGGTCGGTGACGAAGCGCACAAGCAATTCGAGAGCATTCCCTCCCTGCGGCCGACACGGGAAAACCAGAGCAACCGGCTGACCGCGGAATTCGCAACGCCGGAGGTGATTGATGCTCTTTTGAAGAATCTCAATGTCGATCTCGTCAACAGCGAAGGTCAGCCGGCTGCAAGCCTGCGCTACGACTCGCGGCCGGACTCGCTCCGATTCCTTGAGAAGACACCGAAAAACGCGCTCAGGATTCCGTTCCTGACGAAGGTTTTTCCCGACGCCCGCTTTATTTTTCTGTACCGGGAGGCGCGGCAAAACGTGAGCAGCCTGCTGGATTCCTGGCGATCGCGCCGCTATGTGACGTATCCGCGGCTGCCGGGCTGGCCGCCGCCGCATCCCTGGTCGCATCTTCTGGTGCCGGGTTGGCAGCAATTCATCGGGCGGCCGCTGGCGGAGACCGTCACGTATCAATGGGTGCTGACGAACCAGACGATAATGAACGATCTTGCGGAGCTGCCGCGCGAGCGTTGGTGCGTAATCGACTACGATGGATTTCTTGAAGACACGCCCGCAGCACTCGAAAGGCTTTGCCACTTCGCCGACATCGCTTTCGAGCCGCGAATGCAGGAGCTGGCATCCGGGCCCCTGAAGCCGTCCAAATACACCCTGACACCGCCCGTGCCCGGGAAATGGAAGAAAAACGCCGCCGAGCTCGAGGCCGTCTTGCCCGTCACCCACGACCTGATGGCGAAGCTGCGGGCACTGTAAATCCGGAACGCTCGTCTTGCCCAGTCAGGCGCGTGCCGGACGGTGCCCTGACGTTACCTTCAGCTCGCCACTTTCGCGATTTTCTCCACGTTCTCGGCCACCGCGAGCGGCGTCCGGGCCGGCTTTGCGATCTCGCCCGTCATGATGACCGTACCATTGAACTCGGCGCCGTCGTCCATGAGGATGCGCGTGCAGTGGATCGTGCCAGTGACATCTGAAGTCGAAAACAGGTGCACAAGCTCCTCGCCGTATATGGCCCCGTCCACGTGACCGCGCACGTCAATCACTTTTGCGAAAATATCTGCATGCACGCGGCCTTGTTTGCCAATGGTAAGGTTCCTGCTGCGATGCCGAATCGTGCCTTCGATCTCACCTTCGATGATCAGGCCTTCATCCGCGGTGATCTCGCCTTTGAAATACACGGTCGGACCGATGTATGAGACGGTTCGAGGTGTGAAATCCTGGTTCGGGGCACGGTCCGCAGGGACAGCGGTTTCCGTTTCGGGCACTGATGGCACCCGCATGTCTTGTTTTTCCGGCTCTCTGCGAAACATGAGTGTTCTCCTTTGGCGGTCAGCCGCTGAACAGGGCCGACGCGCGCTTGTTGTTGTAATGTCGGCAGACGCTCGCCGGATGTTTGCGCGGCGCCCGGGTTTATCGTTCGAATTCGCTGCCCCGGGACGACCGGGACCTATCGTCCTACCGAACTGTCGTCGGTTGGCGACGTTTTGACATATGCCGCAAATCTGTGCGGCGGTTAAAGATTGGCTGCGCGCTGCTGTACACTGCCGGCCCGGCGCGGCATGGCAGGCGAAGATGAACCACGAACAATTCGAGGCTGTCGTGCACGAGGTGATGTCGAAGCTCCCGGAATGGGTGCACAGGGCCCTCGACAACATCGAGGTCCTGGTGATGGACGAGCCGGACGACGAACTCGATCCCGGAGGCGAAGGTCTGCTCGGATTGTACCTGGGCCGGCCGCTGACGGAGCGAGGTAACGACTACGCCGGGGAGTTGCCGGATGTAATCTATGTTTTCCGACTGCCTCACCTCTCACTCGGACTTCCCGAGCAGGAACTCCGACAGGAGATCGCCAAGACCCTCATCCACGAAATTGCCCACTACTTCGGTATCGACGACGATCACCTCGACGACATGGGTTGGGCTTGAGGAGCCCTTATTCCGGCACGTCGCCTTCGTCAATATAGTGCTTCAGTTTCCGGCAAGCATCGTCGCGAGCGCGCGCTGTGTCCTCGTCCGGATGTTTTTCATTGAACTCGGTCCATTCGACACACATGCGAAAGAGCGCTTGGCCGCGCGGCGTGTCCATACGTTGCTGCGCTTCGTTATTCATGCGGGCGGCGAGCTCGTCCGTGAGCCGATCCCGCATGGTTTCAAGGTTGCTTGCGGTTCGCTGTTCGAGCTCCATGCGTGGGCCCTCGGGAACCTGGCGCCGTTCCAGCAGGGCATCGACGACCAGCCACGCGAGGAGGCCGCCGGCGAAGGCGATGAGTGCATAGATCAGCGATCGGCCGGGAGAGGCTGTCATGAAGTGCCCGTCCAATGAATAAACCTGCGGCCACATTCTAACGCACCGCCCGGCCGTTCTTCGGTTTGTAACCCGTGCGCCAAACAGTGATAATCGCGCCCGGCTCGCGTCGGCAACCCCGCGACGGTCAACCGTGAACCCCGCCAGGCCCGGAAGGGAGCAACGGTAGCGGTGACGCCGGGTGCCGGGGAATCGCTGGCGCGAGCCACTTTGCGCTTGCGGCGCCATGCCGGTACGTTACACTGACCGACTTCCCGAACCGGTCCCAACTCCAACCGAATTTAATGAGTTATCTCGTACTTGCCCGCAAGTGGCGGCCAAAATCCTTCACGGATACGGTTGGTCAGGAGCATGTGCTCAAGGCACTGGTCAATGCACTCGAATCGGGCCGGCTGCATCATGCGTACCTGTTCTCCGGCACGCGTGGCGTGGGCAAGACCACGATTGCGCGCGTTCTCGCGAAAGCGCTGAATTGCGAACAGGGCGTTACATCGTCGCCCTGTGGTACCTGCAGTGCCTGCCGCGAAATCGATGAGGGCCGCTTCGTCGATCTCATTGAAGTCGACGCCGCCTCGAAGACCAAAGTCGATGATACGCGCGACCTGCTTGACAATGTCCAGTACGCGCCAGCGCGCGGCCGTTACAAGGTGTATCTCATCGACGAGGTGCACATGCTGTCGCGAAGCTCGTTCAACGCACTCTTGAAGACGCTCGAGGAGCCGCCGCCGCACGTCAAGTTCCTGCTCGCGACTACAGACCCGCAGAAACTGCCGGTGACCGTGCTGTCCCGGTGCCTGCAGTTTAACCTGAGCCGCCTCACGCCCAAGCTCATCGGCGAACGGCTGGCGTATATCTGCGCAAACGAACAAATCGATGCGGAAGCGGGCGCACTTGCCTTGCTGGCGCGGGCGGCCGACGGGAGTCTTCGTGATGCCTTGAGTCTTCTCGACCAGGCTATCGCCTATTGCGGCGGCAGCGTTACGACCGATCCGGTATCCGTGATGCTCGGTACGATCGATCGCGATCATGTCGTGCGCCTGGTGCGATTGCTCGCCGAAGGCGATGCCCGCGGCCTGTTGGCCGCGGTCGCGGAAATCGACCTGCAGTTTCCGGACTACGCGCGCCTGCTCGAGGATTGCGCTCGCCTGTTGCAACGGATCGCAATACACCATGTGATCGGTCCGGCGGACTATGATGATGAGTTCGACAATGACCTTCTGGCGACGCTGGCCGAAGCGCTGCCGCCGGCCGACGTGCAACTCTACTACCAGACGGCACTGATCGGTCGCCGGGACCTGTACCTGGCGCCCGACCCGCGTGGGGGTACGGAGATGACCCTGCTGCGTATGCTGGCCTTTCGTCCGGCACGGGTCGGCGCTGTGACCGCGGCCCCGAGCGGCGGCAGCGCCCGAC
>JBGTLY010000019.1:0-1575 GCA_041743865.1 Woeseiaceae bacterium | reverse complement strand
CGCGCCGGTCCGCCCGAAGGCCCGCAGGCGGCCGTGGTTGTGGGCTGCGGGCCTCTCGGCGGTCGCAATCCTGATCGCCGGTGCCCTGCTGTCGCAGAACAGGGACGTCTCCGATCCGGCTGCTGTTTCCGCAGCTCAGGGAACGACACCCCGGATAGCCGTCCTGCCGTTCGCCGACATGAGCGAGGCACAGGACCAGCAGTATTTCGCGGACGGACTTGCCGAGGAGATCCTGGATCGGCTCAGCCAGTCGACGGACCTCGACGTGATCGCGCGCAAGCTTGCAGTCACGCACGTACTGGAAGGCAGCGTGCGCAGGTCCGGCGACCGGCTGCGCGTGACAGCACAGTTGATCGCGACGAACGACAGCGCCCACGTCTGGTCGACCACGTTCCAGCGGGAAACCGGCGACGTTTTTGCGGTCCAGGATGAGATTGCGGCAGGCGTCGCAACCGCGCTCAAATCGACGCTCGAGCACGGTTCGCAGGGGGCGGCGTCCCGACCGGACCTCGCCGCCTACGACCTCGTGAAGCAGGGCGAGTATCACTATAACCGGCGCATGCCGGGAGACATCGCGCGTTCCGTCGAGCTTTTCAGGAAGGCTGTACAGGCAGACCCGACCTATGCGCGGGCCTGGGCCGCCCTGGCGGGCGCATACTCGTTACAGGCTTGGGAAGTCGACCCGCCTTCCGCCCTGCTGCGTGCGAGACAGGGAGAGGCAGCGCTCCGTGCCGTCGAGCTGGAACCCTCGCTCGCCCTCGCCCACGCGAGACTCGGAAAGTACTACTGGGAGTCCGGCGATATGGAGGGTGGACGCCGGCACTTCGACCTCGCCCAGCAACTCGACCCGGAAGACCCGTTGTTGCTCAGCATGCTGGCTGGCCACGCGCACTCGAGGGGCGACCTGCGCAAGGCGGTCGAACTGCAGTCGCGTGCGTTGGTTCGTGATCCCATGAATGCCGTGAACAGGCAAAACCTCGGGTTCTTCCAGCTCGCAGCCGGACAGTTGGACGAGGCGCTGGCTACATTCCGAACGGCGCTCGAGATGCATTCCGACATGAATCCCGATGCCGAGATCGAGATCGCCCGGATCCTGGTGCTGCAGGGCCGATTCGATGAGGCGGCGCCAGCCATCCTGCGCCTGCCGGCAGGCAAGCACCGCGACCAAGCCATGGCGCTCCTGGGCAAGGCGCCCCGCCATCGCGCCGAGGCCGATGCAGCGCTCGCGAAGCTTGAAACCTACGTGCCGGCGCCGCCGACGGACACGCCGGGTCATACGACGATTGACGCCGTGCGCCTGGCAGAAGCCTATGCCTCGCGCGGATGGAACGATAAGGCATTCGCAACGCTCATCGGCGAGCGCGATGCCCTGGCGAAAAGCGGTGAGTCCGCGACTTACATCTGGGAGTTGCGCAACGAATCGCGTCTCTCGCCGTTCCTGAAGCCTATGCACGCGGACCCGCGCTGGCCCACGTTCCTCGCCGAGTCCGGCTGATTCAGTCCCGCACCCGCGTCCACCGCGCCGAGCGGCGCGTGCTGCGGTCCCCGGTCGTTTCGCCCTCGTAAGTCATCGGC
>JBGTLY010000018.1:0-7678 GCA_041743865.1 Woeseiaceae bacterium | reverse complement strand
GCCGCGGCGAGGCTGCAGAGCAGCCCCGCCAAAGATGTGCGACGGGTTCCGCTATTCTTCCTCTTCTTCGTCATCGAAGCCGCAACCGTCCACTTCTGTTTCGTTCACGCAGATTTCGTCGACCTCCGTGAAGGTCGCGTTGTCGTCGAAGCCGATGGCACCGACCTCGATCTTGACCGGTGTGTTCGGCGGCAGTGCCTCCAGGTAGTCGTCCGGGATCTCCACTTCCAGCTCCTCGGCATCGCCAGGAATCCGGACGACGTGGGTGAAGCTGCCAACCAGGCCGTCGACGTCCGGTTCCAGCACGACCTCCCAGGCGGCCACGGGCACGTCCGCCGGCGCCACGGGTAGGAGTTCCATGCCGTCCGAACACTCGCCGAGATCGTCGCCGGGGGCCCAGGAAATCGAGCCTTCCACGTCCCCGTCATCGATCTCCTCCTCGTACTCGAGGTCGACCGGCGCCGCCGGCAGGTTGAACGTCAGCTCGGATGCGCCGAACGACAGCTCCCAGCGGTCGCCGATTCCGAAGAAGCGGTAGGTGCCGGCCTGCCAGCGGTCGAGGAAGTCCTCGAGCGTAACGAAGTCCTCGTCATCGTTCTCGGGATCGTCGTCGAGCGACGGATCGAAGCAGAGCGGTTCCGCGCTCTCCGCGAAGGTTTCCGTCAGGTATTGCCGACGCAGTTCCCGCCGCACGGTGTAGCCGAAGATCTTCCGGTGCTTCGGGTTGAAAAGCGCCGCGGCCTTCAGGTTGTCGCCATCCATCAGGAAGTGAAAGCCGATGTCGCCGTCGGTCGAATTGATCTCGATGAGTACCTTGCATTCGCCAAAATCTCCGCAAGGTTCGGTGGCGCCCGCTGCCAGCGGCAGCGAGCCGATCGCGACCGCCAGTGCCAGCGGCCGCATCAGGTGCTTCGTGTTCACGGTATCTCTCCCGTCGATTGTTCTTGAGTTGACCGCAGTCCTGCGCAAAGCGGACCGCGAAGTTCCGGTGCACCTGTATTGACGGAGCGACGCGCACAAATCGGTCGGCAGCGGCGCCAGCGACCGATTTGTGTGCGTTCGCCCGTCAAAGACAAGAGCGGTCGAAAATGGGATTAGCCGTGCATGTCACACATGTAAATCTTTCCAAGGAGCTGCGTGGTGGCGAGTTTCAGACTGCCGCGCTCGTGCGCGCTCTTTCGGGAAGGTCGCCGGGACGGCCGTCGCAAACGCTTGTCTTGCGGGCCGGCAGCCGATTCCACCGCTACTTCGAACATCTCGTCGACATCACGCCGGACATGGCGGACGTCAATCTGCAGGCAATCCGAGCCAACTTCGTAAAGACCATTGCCGCCGCGTCGGCCGCAGCGATCGTTCATATCCATGAGGGTAGAAGCACGAAGGTCGGCGCGGCGATGTCACTTCGGGGCAGCAAGTTCGTCATCACCCGGCGGATCCCGAAAATGCCGAAAGACGTCTTTTCGACACGCTGGATCTACTCACGCGCGGACCGCGTCGTCTGTGTGTCGGCGCACATCGCACAAGTCATGAGTGCCTACCTGGGCGCCGGCAGGGTCTCGGTCATCCACGATTGTGCAAGCACAATGGGGATGCCCCGATCCGTGGAATACGCACCCGCGAATGCACTTGATCGCCCGTTGATCGTGGCAGCGATCGGAGCCATCAGTTTTCGGGACAAAGGTCAGGATCTGATCGTCGAAGTCGCACGCCAATTCGCGCAGCGCGGCGAGGAGGTTCAGTTCCTCATCGCCGGCGACGGCGAGGACCTGGGTGCATTGCGGGAGTGCACTGCCGGCATGGAAAACCTGCGGGTACTCGGCTGGGTCGACGACGTCCCCGGCCTGCTCCGGAAAGCACATCTGCTGCTTCATCCGGCCCGGGTCGAGGGTCTGGGCTCCGTTCTGCTCGAGTCGATGGCGAGTGGGACGCCGATCCTGGCCACGAGAGTCGGCGGCATTCCCGAAGTCGTCGTGGACGGCAGGAACGGGTTACTCGTCAAACCCGATTCGGTCGCGGCACTCGTGGAAGCCATCGAGCGCTGCCTGGCTCACCCACATTTACTTGACGAACTCAGCTGTCAGGCGCGACAGGACGCGAACCGCTACACGGCGACCCGCATGGCGGAGCAGTACCTCGCGGTCTACACTGATGTGCTCGATCCCGCGCAAATGAACTGACCGAACGTCGCCCCTACGGTCAGGCATCGCGATTGTACTGTCGGCGAGCGAAGTGTTCCTGCATACGAGCGAGCGTCCGGCGCAACCGCGTGGCGAGATGCTTGCGAGCCTTTGTGCGCCCGGAGATGTTCGAAATACTGCTCAACGCGCTCTCCGTCACCGTGTAGGGAGTGATGCCGTACATGCGCTGCCCGTGTCGCCAGAAGCGTTTCATGTAGACGTCGACCGGTGCACCGATCTTGACGGCCTTGGCCAGCAGCCTGCCCGCCGCCTCGGGTGACAGGCCGTAGCACATAGCACTGTTCGGGGCTTTGGTGTAGCGCCAGAGTGTGAATCGTCCGAGTGCTTTCGCCGCCTGTTTGTTGGCGCGCCGCTCTGTCTGCAGACGGATGAAGCCGTACTCATCGATCTCGGATTCCAGGTGCCGAAGTGCATCCGGAAACTCGTCCGACAGTTCGAAATCGTCCTCCATGATCAGGATCGGCTCGTCGAGGCGCACACAGAGTTTCCAGAGCAGGCGATGGCTCGCAAAGCAGCCCACCTCCCCGGAGGTCACTTTGCGGCCGGTCGAGAGCAGGAACTCGCGTTCGCTAACCTGGCAGGACGGCGACTGGATCGCCTCATTCCCCGGCACGGCGGGAAAGAACCGGAACTCGAGGCCCAGCTTGTCCAATTGGGCAGCGGACTGCTGCTGCCGCGCCACGGCGTCGTTGAGTGTGATGATGAAGATCTTCATTCCTGGCCCGTCGCTTTCAAGATTCTGCGCACGCCTCGGTGTGAGCGTGTGCCGAACCTTTAGACGTCCGGGCAACTGAAACCGGTCGATGCCGGCAAACGATGTTCCACCTTCCGCACGGCGGCGACTGGTTCCTGCTTTTCCTGCGGGCTGAGCCGAAAATGGGCCCGCGCATAATCGCGAAATAGCCTGTTTGCCCAGTGAGGCACTTTGTTCGGACTCGCACTGATTCTGCCGCCACCGCGATCGAGCGTCAGCCGCGGAATGAGGCGACGTGCCGGCCCGGGCGTAGCTCGGGTACGAGTCCTCGGCACCAGGCCGGTTACTCCTCGGTCGTGAACGTCTGCTCCACGACCACGATGTTGCCGTTCTCGGCGATTGTGTGAATGCCGATCTGGAATTCGCCGCCGCGCACCATCAATGTGGCCGGGATCCGCCAGCTCGTCACGTGCGGTGGCAAATTGATCGTGAACGTCTGCTCCGGATCGGCGGACTCGTTCTCAAATTCGAGTACGTAGCCGGCGCCCTGGACCGACGACCATTGAATGGTCAGCGCCTCCCTGGCCGGCAATTCCGCATCTGCGGCCGGGTGCAAAATGGTCGCCGCGGCCGGTAGCTGGTGCGACAGGGTGAGGACGGTGCGGAACACCTCGCCGGCTGTCGAGACGCCGCGCAACGCGTACTCGCCCTCCGGGTAAGCGGCGAGCACCGCCTCGCCGGGTGGCTCCGGCGACTCGAAATGAAACTCACGCATGCCGAGCGTGGTCAGGTCCGGAGCGCGCAATCGCGCCATCGTCCGGCCATCCGGGGACCGGATGGTCAGGAGCTGGAGCCCGTCGTCGCCGGCCGTGCCGGAAATCACGACCTCCGTATCGCCGTCCGTCGCATTTTGCTCGACGAAAATTGTGGCCTCCTCGAAGGGCTTTCCCGCGACGGCTGCTGTCCATGCGGTGACCGTGGCCAACAGAAATGCGAGTCGGTGCTTTTGTTTCATTTCGGATTCTCCTCGGGTAACAGATTCGTGATTCCATAGACGGAAGGAATCGACAAAATTGGTCGGTGCTGGTCGTTGCCGCGCGCCCGGCCGCGCGGTCGTACAGCTCATTGGGGTTGCGTAAAGTGCGCTGGCCATCGCACCGTTTCGGGCTGCAAGTAAGCAATAATGCGGCCTTCAGCCCGATTTCTTTAGAAATTTGCGGAGAATCGGCCACGTACATATGCACTACACAGGCGAATTCTTAGAAGAAGATCCTCAGGTCCGTGGTCTCGTTGGTTTTCTCCTCTCTCCAGTACTTCCGGAACAACTCTACTGTTTCGCGCGCCGTCTCAAGAACAAGAGCATCCGGCATGGCAGCCCGGTTTGCGAGGTGGGAAAGCTCATCTTCGGTAAATGTGAATAGGACTGCCATCATCAAGCCGGGAGGATGGCGGTGATTTCGAACCGCACGTCGAAGGCTGTTTTCTCGAAGTCGTCTCCGAGGAGGTATGGTGTGGACGACTTGCCTTTCTGAAGGCTGGAGACCGACGGAACCCTGGCTGGCACTGACTGCGGCCATTGCGCTCGTGCCAGAGGGGGAAGGCACGCGCTATTCGGCCCGTGTGCTGCACAAGACCGCAGCGGATAGTCGCAAATAGGAAGAGATGGGCTTTCACGAGGGATGGGGCACAACAATCGCCCAACTCGCGGCCTTCGTGGAGAATCGCTGATCACGTGGTGAGGAGTAACGCTTGGGAATCAGTTTAAATCACACCATCGTCATCGCGCGAGACAAGGAAGCGACCGCGAAATTCCTGACTGAAATTCTCGGATTGCCGGAACACCGAGTGGTCGGGCATTTTGCCGTCGTCCAGGTTGACGACACTTCACTCGATTTCGTCGCAACAGACGCCGAAATCGCATCGCGGCATTTCGCGTTCCTGGTCAGCGAAACTGAGTTCGACGAGATTTTCGACCGTATCACCGGGCGCGGTTTGTCTTATTGGGCCGACCCATTTCAGAAAGAGCCGAACCGGGTCAATCACTGGGACGATGGACGCGGGCTATACTTCAAAGATCCGAACGGACATCTGTTAGAGATAATTACCCGGCCCTATGGGAGTGGTGGCAAGGATGCGAAACACCCGAACCCGCTTTTCTTTGGAAGCTAGTTTCGGGAAACTGAGTTGAGTCTAAGACAAAAACCCATCGTCAAGAGAGAAGTCATGCGCCTAGCTGTCGTTGACGCCGACAAACGCAGACGACTTTTTCGATTCTGCTGGCCGTGGGCCTTGGTACAGCCGTGGCACTGTATCAATCCCCGATTCGCCACCCGCCATCAAACAGAATATGAAGAAAGTGGCCGAAAATTCTTAGAAAAACTGGTGCCGGCACCAGGAGTCGAACCCGGGACCTACTGATTACAAATCAGTTGCTCTACCGACTGAGCTATACCGGCATATGGCCTTTGGCTGCGAAGCGATCTTACCGAATTCCGGCCGCAGAGTCAGGACGACCCGCCGCTCACACCGTCAATAGATCCGCAATTCCTCGAACTGCCCGTCCTCGCTGAACAATGCGACCGCCAGGCCGTCCCGGCTGCTGCTGACCCGGAACGGCAGTGCCTCCAGACCGCTGCCGAAGGGCTTGCTCGTGAGTTCGCCGCCGAAGGTCCCACTGTCCGGGTCCGAGTCGACGACCACCAGCCGGTTGCCACTGTCGGCGAAAGCGACATTCCCGTCCACGAAGCCGAAGCCGCCCCACCACAGGGGGTCCCGTCCCGGTTTCAGGCTCGATACGGGCTTGATGCCCGTCGGATCGCTGATGTCGAACACGCTGATCGAACCGTCCCGGTGCGAGACGTACAGGTACGGCGCTCGTACGAGCAGGCGTTTCGCGCCGGAAGTCCAGTCCGAGAGCCCGCTTAATGGCTGGCCCGCCGCGGATGCACTGCTCACGTCGTACACGTAGATCGTGCCGATGTTGTGCGCGAGCGTATCGTCGAGCGGTGCGAGTACATAGAGATAGTTTTCGTGCAGCGCGAGATCCTCGCCGAACTGGTCCTGCTTGTCGGGATAGGGATTCGCGATCGTCATGACTTCCTCCATCCCTCCGTCTTCGGTCACGCGCAGCCAGAGCACCACGCCCTCGGCGAGCGCCGTATCCGCGTAGAGGCCCACAAAGAGGCCGCGCTTTGTATCAAGTGCGCGTCGCGATTTCCTGTACGGAAGCGCGAATCCCGCGACAGTCCGCAACGGCGACTCGCCCGCTTCGTCCACCACGAGCACGCTGAGTGCCTCGGTCGGCGACTGTTCGAAGGCAAGAAAATAACGCCCGCAGGCCGTGAAGCTCGTGCGGGCGTCGACATCCATGCTGCCAACGCGCGTGCCGTCGGCCCGCGCGACGAGATGCGGCTGGCGCGCCGAGCGGCTGCCGGTGCGCAAGAGCACGAAGTCATCACCAACGTGGCAATCGCAGACGCCGGTACCCCCCGCCTGCGCGGCTTTTATGATCACTCGTCTACCTTTCCGCAGGGCACTTCGCCCGGTTCCTGAGCCGCACCCGCTCCTCGCCGTACAGCTCCACGATCTCGCTGGCGCCCTGGCCCGGCGGCAGGGCCAGGTCCATCCAGTAGATCGTGCCCTCCGCGGTCCGCGGCGTGATTTCCGCCTCAAGCCCGAGCGCATCGGCCTCGGCCTCTACGCCTTGTGCCCGTTCGAGGTCGCCGAACACACCCAGCGAAATCTTGCGGCCCTCATCCTCGGTCTCTATCGGATAGGCATCCGCCAGGCCGCCGTCGTGCAGGGTCCGGATCATCGCCTGGCTCGCGGCCGCATCCGGGACATCGCGGATCTGCACCCAGTGGCCGACGAACACGTCGCCATAAGTCGAGCGCACGCGCGCCGTCATGTCGGCGGCGACATAGCGCGACTGCGCCTCCTCGGCCTCGTCCCTGCTGCGAAACGGCCCGACGGTGACGCAGGACCGGCCCACCACCGCGACCAGTTCCGAGGTCTCGCCTTCGCCCAACACCGCGCCCACGCTTTCCGCACCGCCCGTCGGCGTCTGCGCCATCGAGAGTGGCGGGCCGAGTTCCGATTCGTCGAGAATGGCTACGCCACGCTCCGTGTCGTCGTGCGACATCGAGCCCCAAAGAAAATAGAGGATGTTGGCGAGCAGCAGGATGAGCAGCAAATTTTTCATGAGCGTCGCCCGTTGCCGGTTTCGAACACCCGGAGCAGGCCGTTGAGCACCAGGTTCGGCCGGTGCAACGGTGTTTCCCCGAGCGCCATCAGGATGCGCGAGGCATCACCGCCGGTCAATACGAGCTCAACCTCATAGCCCTCCGCTCGCAGGGTGCGCAGCGCGCGCTCGACGGCGCCCGTCACCGCCCCGAAACTGCCGCTTTGCACTGCGGCGCGCGTACTTTTCGCGAATTGCTGCATACCGGTGAAAGTCTCGGCCTTGCCGCTTGGCGTCGGCGGAATGTCCGCGGTGTTGCCTGTGAGGGCTACCGCCATCGTGTGGATACCGGGCAGGATCTGCCCGCCGAGATGCTGTCCTTCGTCGTTCAGCACATCGATTGTGACCGCGGTGCCGGCATCGACGACGAGGCAGGCCGCCCCGAGTTCCGTCCATGCGCCGATGAGCGCGAGCCAGCGATCGACGCCGAGGCGCCGCGGCTGCGTGTAGCCGTTCGTCACCCCACAGGCCGTGCGTGTCGTCGTCACGAACTTGAGGTCGCAACCGGAGTGCGCCCCGATGACGCCCGCGAGCCGCGTTCCGAAG
>JBGTLY010000017.1:0-3545 GCA_041743865.1 Woeseiaceae bacterium | reverse complement strand
GTCGCCGGGAAGCCGAAGATGGCGTCCGTGCTCTGGCCGTACGGCAGCCGGTTGGCGAGTTGTTCCTGCGCCAGGCGTTCGCTGGCCGCGCGAGCGGGTGTCTTGTCGACGGCGACGAGGCTCGTGTACTTGCTCACGAGGTGATGTGCGAGTGCCGTGGTCACGACATCGGCTCGTACGGATGCGTCGTCCCGGCCGCCACGCTGCTCATCCATGAGCCAGCCGATCCGCCCTCGCGCCCACAACGCCGAGACACCGTCGCCGGCCGCGTTCGGCAGGCCGCTGGCGAGTGACAGCTCCCGGCGCCACGCACCGCCGACCGTATTACCGCTGATGAGCACGGTACCCGTTTGCGGCAGGCGGCCGGTGATTTTTGCGCGCACGCTCACCGGTTCGTCGATATAGAGGTCCGGTACGACGGACGGGTAAGCCTCGACATGCACCCCGGCCGGCCACTCGATCTGAATATCGGTGACCTGGGGCTGCCCGATCTTGCTGAACAGCCGCGAGAGTTTTTCCTCGACCTCGTTCAGCGCGCTGATCATCGTGAACGTGCCGCGGCCGACCTCGGCCGCCTTGCGCATGAACCAGCTGTTCGGTGCGGAGCCGATACCGATCGTGAACAGGCGCCCCGCGCCCAGCCGTTCGCTGATCAGGCGGAACAGCTCGTCCTCGTTGCCCACTGCGCCGTCGGTAATGAACACGACCTGGCGCAGGTGACTTTCCGCCGGTGTATCCCGGAGTGCGAGTTCGAGCGCCGGACGCATTTCCGTGCCGCCTTCGGCGTCCAGTGAACGGACGAAGTGTCCGGCTTCTTCGAGCGCGGATGGCGTCACGTCCACGCTTCCGGGAAACAGCGATTGCACCGTGGAGTTGAACTCGACGATGTTGAAGCGATCCTGTGCGCCGAGCCCATCCAGGGCCCGGAGCAGCGCGGCGCGCGCCTGCGCGATCGAAGAGCCGTGCATGGAGCCCGAGGTATCCACGATGAAAATCATTTCACGTGCCATCGACGACTCCGGCACGGCCGCGCCCGAGGGCGGCATGACCATGAGCAGGTAGTACGGCTCGCCGCCGATCGTCTCCGTAAACGCCATCGCCTGCGGCGTATGGCCGGTCGCCGGTTTCCAGACCAGCTCGAAATCGTGATCCATCGGCATCGAACCGGCAGCGAGCGTAATTGCATAGCGGCCCTGCGTCTCGGTCACGCTCACCGGGTGATAGCGGCTTGCGATGACATCGAGCGGGAGCCCGGCGTCGAGCGTGATCGACATCCGAACCGCATTCTGCGCACTCACGGTAACGACCGGCGGGGATATGCGCGACGCGTCGGGGACGGCGGTCGTATCTGCCGACCAGCCGCTGCCCTGGCGGTCCGGGAGCCCCAGCCCGGGCATGTAACGCGGCGTGAGCGTCAGCGGAAATCGCAGGCTGAAATGACTGTCGGCAAAGCGCAATTCCTCGAGGTACTCGATTTCGACCACGACGGCCTCACCCGGCGCGATGTTCGCGACCGAGGTCGTAAACAGGTTCGGCCGTTCCTGCTCGACGAGGCTCGTGCGCCGGCCTTCGTTTCTTGCCTGCTCGTATTCCCGGCGCGCCTCTTCCTTTTCACGAACTTCGCCTTCGATGATGCGCTCACCGATCTGGAGACGCATGTGATCGACGGCGGCGGTTTCGGGCAGGGGAAAGACGTAAATGCCCTCGGCCCAGTCCGTGCCGGTGTTCTCGAAGCGCTGGCGCACGGCAACGCGCGCGACGAGGCCGCTGATGCGCATCTCGACCTCGGTATCCAGCGCGGTTGCCGTCCGGTAGCCGTCCTTCATGCGAAACAGCAGACTGCCGGATTGCGCCCGTTCGGGTGCAATCGCATCGGCGTGCGCCACCGTCGCCTGCAGGACTATCAGGAGGAGCAGTGCGGTCTGCCCGCACCGGTAGGAAAGGAACGTATGCGCCATGGTCGGTCTCCCGTCTCGATGACGCCATTACCGCAGCGAAACACGGCCCCGCCCCGGCCGCGTCATGGCATTGCACCGACCGAATGTGGCAAATTGTGGGCCGGGGACAACAGGAGAGACCGGTGGCCAAACGGATTGCTATCGTCGAGGACGAGGCCGCGATCAGGGAAAACTACACGGCGGCATTTCGCCGCGAAGGCTATGCGGTCGACGAATACGCGGCCCGAAAGCCCGCACTGGATGCGTTTGCGAGCCGTCTCCCCGACCTGGTCGTCATCGACATCAATCTGCGCGACGACGTCGAAGGCGGTTTTGAGCTCTGCCGTGAACTCCGCTCACGCGCGCCAGAACTGCCGATCATTTTCCTTACGGCGCGCGACAGCGAATTCGACGCCGTCTCCGGGCTCCGGCTCGGTGCCGACGACTACCTGACCAAGGACATAAGCCTGCCGCACCTGATGGCACGGGTGGCCGCCTTGTTCCGGCGCCTGGACGCCATGAAGGAGCCCGCGGCGGCAGGCAAGCGCATCACGCGCGGCGATCTCGAGATCGACACGGACCGAATGAACATCACGTGGCAGGAGCGGCCGGTCGGACTTACGCTCACCGAGTTCTGGCTGGTTCACGCGATGGCGCGATACCCGGGCCATGTGAAGAACCGGCAGCAATTGATGGACGCCGCGCAGGCCGTGCTCGACGACAACACGATCACCTCGCACGTCAAACGCATCCGGCGGAAATTCCTCGCCATCGATCCCGGCTTCGATGCGATCGAGACGGTGTACGGCATGGGCTACCGTTGGCTGGCTGACTGACGCGGCCCGCGGCCGCGCACGCCATGACTCTCAAGCGGCAACTGCTCCTCCTGAGCCTCCTGGCCCTGCTCCTGCCCTGGGCCGGATGCCAGTTCGTGCGCGAGACGGAGTCGGCACTGCGAGCAAGCCAGCAGCAGATGCTCTCGGGCGCAGCACGCGCCATCGCCGATTCGCTGTCTCAATACCCGAACGAGTTTCCGCGGCCGCTGGGTCCGGAATATCGGATCGACGAGCAGTTGTATGCCCATACACTGGAAACCGATCCGGTGATCGACGGCTACTTAGAGGACTGGCCGATCGGCGAGTCGGCCATCCGGATCCTGACGGGCGACAAGATGACGGCGCGATACGTCCTCGGGACCCGCGACAATTATTTTTACCTTTTTGTGGCGGTCGAGGACGAGGCGGTGGTCTATGCCACGCCCGCGTCGGTCGCGCCCATGCCGCGCCCGCCCTTTGCTGACCGGCTGAGTTTGAGGAGCGTGACGCCGCCTTATGACGAGGACCGGATTTCCTTCGCCGCTGAAGCGCCCGGGACGGTCGTCCCTTTCTCACGCAACGCCTTTGGCTTCGCCGCAGAGACGGCCAATGTGGCCGCACGAGAACACACGATCCGGGCCGTATGGCAGGACGTCCCGGGAGGGTATCAGATCGAGGCGCGCATCCCCCGCGCGCGGCTCGGCACTCACCTCGGCCTCATCGTCGACAATGTCACCGACCCTGAAGTAGCGCCGGCGCCGGTCGCCACTTACTCGTCCGCCCGGCCGCCGCC
>JBGTLY010000016.1:0-4411 GCA_041743865.1 Woeseiaceae bacterium | reverse complement strand
CTCGCCACGCGCTCGGCCTCGTCCAGCCGTCGCCGGGCATCCGCGAGACTTGCCCGCGCCTGTTCGAGCTCCGCTTCCCGGCGCAGCAGCTCGAGACGCTCCAGTTCGTCGTCGAGTTCGACGACGACATCGCCGGCCGCCACGCGGTCGCCGGCGTCCACGTTCATTGCGGCAACCAGTCCGCCAACGGAGGGTGACAACAATGCAGACTGCGGCGAGGTGACGGTACCGCTGACGCGGACAGAGCGGACGATCGGATGCTCCGCGGCATCGGCGACATCCACAGGCGGCGCATCGGCAGCGCGCGCTGTCATTGCGGCCATTGCCGCGAGCACGAGTGTGGCGAACTTCATCTTAAGAATAGGACCAATTCTTATTTACACGTCAGGCAGTGTCGCCTGCCGGTTGGCGAAGCGCAAGCCGGCCGCGCGTTGCGAGCGGCCCGGTGCCGCCGTATCGTGTTGGCTGCGGTGAGGAAGAAACATAAGAGGCGTGGAGTGACTACGGCGAAATTCGTCCTGCGGAGCGTTCGCCAGACGCGGGGGCAGCGCGCCGCCCGCAACGCCGGACGGCTGCTGGTCAGGCTGTCGGGGGCGTCTGCGGTACTGGTTCCATTTGCTTCGGCGCATGCCGATAGCGCTTACGGCGTTTGTCGGGAACCCGCCGACCCGCCGGGTTTGCATGCCGGATTCGCCGCCTACGACACGGCAGACACGGCGGGAAACGCCGCTCGGCTCGACCGCGAGAGCTGGTCGCTTGACGTGGAGTTCGATCTCGGCGGCGCATGGCGTACCGGCGGCGCGTATCGCGGTACGCTGCTCGACGAGGAAGACGTCGGCCTGCAGACCAACGGTTACCTTCACAGTTTTTATTACGTGTTGCATCGCGTTCGAAGCCCCGGCCAGCCGCTGCGCGTGAGTATCGCACCGGCACTCTCCGCTTCCTCCAACGTCACCAGCGATCCGGGCGAGATCGAGGCCGATGCGCTGCAACTGAATTTTGCCGCGCTGTGGCGCTTTGGCGCGGGAATGGATTTCTCATGGCGGGCCGGGCTCTGCGCCGATCACCGCTTTGGCCGCTATCGGCTTTACCCGGTCGTGGCGGCGGATTGGCGGCCTAACGCCCGATGGCAGCTCAGTCCGGGAATCCCGGACACCATTATCGCCTACCGGCCCGCCGAGCAACTGGGTGTGGTACTGGCGGTATACCCGAATGGCAACGAGTGGTTCGTGAAGGACAAGAGCCTGACACGATCGTCACGGGTCGAGTACCGGGCCTGGGCGGCTGATATTTCCCTCGAATGGCGGACCAGCGAAAACATTGCGCTCACCGCCACACTCGGCCGCGACTTCGAGGCGGAATACCGCGCCGACCTGCAGGACGGCACCCGGGCCGGACTCGAGCTCGGCTCGACTGACCGCGTCGGCATCGCGCTCCGCTGGAATTTTTAATTCGGCGAGTCTTGTTCTGCAGGTTCCGGTGCCGGCATAGGCTCGACCGGTTTCGGGTTCCACTTGAAGACAACGAACTTCAATGCTTCGGTGCCGGTATTGCTGATGCCGTGTATATCCCAGGGGGCCGCATACAGCACATCGCCGGCTTTCGCCGGAAATTCTCTTCCCTGCACCGACCAGGTGCCTTCACCTTCGAGTACCATGAAGTACTCTTCCTCGGAATGGACGTGTGGCGGGTGAATCTCCCTGCCGGGTTTGATGATCGCGACCGCCGTCAGCGAATCCGTGGCCGCGTAGGAATCGCCGGAAAAATAGGTGATGAGCTGTCCCCAATCGAAAGATTCGGTGCGCGCGGTTCCGGAATTCACGACACCGGTTGCGAGGCCCGGGGTCTCCGCGCCGACCGCACCCGCAATGAGGCACGCCGCGCCACAGACTAATGCAAGTGCTGTTCGTTTCATCGTTGTGACTCCTGCCCATCCAGCAGCTTGTCGCGTTTGGCTGCTCCGACAATCGCTTTCGCTTCGTCGACAATGACCGAGTAATCCATCCCCGGTTCGAGTTTCTTCTTGAAGTTCCAGTCCGACTGTATGGACCAGACTTTCTCCCGTGTGGCCGCAGAGAACATGTCACTCGACAGTGCCAGCTCGTTGGTCCACTCCACGTATTGCGGCTCGACATACTCGGCAAGTTCCACCTCGAAGACATTGTACCAATAGGTCGGCCGCACATTGTAGGTCGCCTGGGGATTCGCGTCCTTCGCCTTGCCCCGCGTCTCAAACGCGACAAGCTGCGTTACGAGCACCGCATCTGCGCCGCTCTTTTCGACCCGGTCGATGACCGTGTCGCGATTGATGATCGTCTGCGTGTCCGTCGTTTCAGTCATCGCGGTCGCTTCGACGCCGCTCACCGCCAGCTGCTTGACGATCTCCTTCTCCAGGTAGCGCCGTGCGTCGAAAGAATCGAACAGGGCGACGACGAGAACATTGCCGTAGGGCGCATCTGCAGCAGTCGAAACCGGCTGCGTGGTCGATACCTGTGGGCCGCCTGTGCAGGCAGCGGTCAGCAACCCGGCAAGCAGGGGCAAGATCCTGGTCTGGAGCCAGCGTCGAATTATCACGATACTCATTTCCGTCGAAACCCAAAATCGCAGCCGGGTTCGCGAGGCTGCCGTCGCCCGCGTATCGTACACGACATTTGCGAGACGTTTACAATGGCCCTTGATTCTTTCGGGTAGTCCTTAATGACAAGATTCATTTCCGCTTTGTTTTTGCTCGCCGCTTCGGCACCCGGCTTTTCCGCACAGTACGACGTGCTAATTCGTAACGGCGCCATTTACGACGGAAGCGGCGCCCCTCCCTACGTCGCCGACATTGCAATCATTGGAGATCGCCTGGCGGCCATCGGCACGTTAGAGGACCCGGAGGCGGACCTTGTCATCGATGCCTCGGGACTGGCGGTGGCCCCCGGCTTCTTCAATACGCTGAGTCATGCACACGTGTCGCTCTTGAGCGATGGCCGCGCTATGAGCGATGTGTTGCAGGGCGTGACGTTCGAGGTGCTGAGTGAAATATCCCTTAGTCCCCTGAATGACGAAACCGCGGCGTTCTGGCAAAGCCAGATCGATGAAGAAGGCGTCGAATTGACGTGGCGCAGTGTTGACGAGTACCTCCGGCATGTCGAGGACATGGGGGTATCGCCGAACTTTGCGACGTTCGTATCCGCTGCCACGGTACGAGTCAACGTCCTAGGCGGAGACGATGTCGATCCGGCACCGGCAGAGCTCGAGGCGATGCAGGCTGAGGTCGGGCAGGCCATGCAACAGGGTGCCCTGGGCCTGACCGATGCACTGATATACGCACCCGGCGCTTACGCGGAAACAGAAGAGCTCATAGCGCTCGCGAAGGTCGCCGCGCAGCACGGCGGTATCTACACGGCGCATATAAGGAGCGAAGGCAACCAGCTCATCGAGGCCATAGACGAGACGCTGCGCATCGCGCGGGAAGCCGGCTTGCCTGTCAAGATTCACCACCTGAAAGCCGCCGGCCAGCCGAACTGGGAAAAAATGGCGCTGGCCTTGCGCAGGATCACCGAGGCGCGCGACGCAGGACTGTCGGTCACCGCCGACATGTACACCTACGTGGCTGGTGCAACCGGGCTCGATGCGGCGATGCCCACCTGGGTACAGGCGGGCGGCTACGAAAAGTGGGCGGAGCGCCTCAGGGTTCCGGAGATCCGGGCACGCGTGAAGGACGAAATGGCCGTCAACGCAGAGGATTGGGAGAACCTCGGGTTTCTTGCCGGACCGGAAGGGCTTCTGCTGCTGGACTTCAAGAACGAGGACCTGAAGAAGTACGCGGGAAAAACTGTGGCCGAGGTCGCGAAGGAACGCGGACAGGATTACCGGGACACGATCATCGATCTCGTCATAGAGGACGGTTCACGGGTCGGCACGGTCTACTTTCTGATGTCAGAAGACAACGTGCGCACGCAGATGCGCGAACCCTGGGTCATGTTCGGTTCCGACGCAGACGCGCCCGCCGCCGAGGGCAAGGCGCTCGAAAAAGGAGCCCATCCGCGCACCTACGGCAACGTCGCTCGATTGCTGGGCAGGTACGTTCGCGAAGAAAACATCATCTCGCTGGCCGAGGCCGTCCGTCGCCTGACGCTGTTGCCGGCGGAGACCCTGAACGTCCCTGACCGGGGCCGGCTGGTGCCGGGCTATTTTGCTGACGTCGTTATTTTCGATCCGGCGTTGGTCACCGACAATGCGACGTTCGAGAAGCCCCACCAGTACTCCGAAGGCATGGTGCACGTGCTCGTCAACGGGGTGCCGGTCGTTCGCGACGGGCAGCATACCGGCGCGACACCGGGACGGGCGGTACGTGGGCCCGGCTATCGACCCTGACCACGTCCGTAGGAGCGCGCCATGCGCGCGATGGGATCGCGCAATCGCG
>JBGTLY010000015.1:0-7381 GCA_041743865.1 Woeseiaceae bacterium | reverse complement strand
TTCGCGGATCAATACCAGTTGTTCATAACAGGCCGCATCCATGCGCGCCGAGAGGCGATGAATCGCGGCATCCAGCGCGTCGATCGAGCGCCGGCGTGCGTCGCCAGAGGGGTGCTCCATGACACTCTCCTTGTGTGTTTTAGGAGCTGTAAGGATATACAGTATTATGGTTAAAAGCAAATATATATCAATGGCTTAGTATTGAAAATGCGAAGCAGCGAGCGCAGGAGTATCGGGCACTCCCTGGTCACCCCGCCCTGTTGGCGACCGCACCCGTGAACACGACATCCGTCGAACTGTTCAATGCCGTTTCTGCGGAATCCTGAAGGATACTGATGATGAAGCCGACCGCGACGACCTGCATGGCGACGTCGTCCGAGATGCCAAAGAGGCCGCAACTGAGCGGGATGAGCAGCAGGGAACCACCGGCCACACCGGATGCTCCGCAGGCGGACAGTGCCGCAACCACGGACAGGAGTAGTGCCGTCGGGATATCGACCGTGATGCCGAGGGTGTGTGTCGCAGCAAGCGTGAGCACGGTAATCGTGATTGCCGCGCCGCCCATGTTGATCGTCGCTCCCAGCGGGATCGACACGGCATAGGTGTCTCGCTCGAGGCCCAGTCGCTCGCACAGGGCGAGGTTGACCGGGATGTTTGCAGCGGAGCTTCGAGTGAAAAACGCCGTGATGCCGCTGTCGCGAAGTGCAGTGAACACGAGCGGATACGGGTTACGGCGCATGGCGACCCAGGCAATGAACGGATTGATGACGAGGGCCATGATGAGCATCGCGGACAACAGCACGGTGAGGATGCGCGCGTAGCCTGCGAGCACGGCGAGACCGGATTCGGCAAGGTTGCCGGCTACGAGGCCGAAGATGCCGATCGGGGCGAGCCGGATGACGATGCGGACGATGTGCGTGATGGCATCCGACCAGTCGCCCAGCGAACGCCGCGTCGTCTCTGCCGCACCATGCAGGAAAATGCCGAGCAGGGCGCCCCACACGACGATGCCGATGTAATTTCCCTCGAGCAACGCGTTCACCGGGTTGTCCACGAGCTTTTCGAGCAGGGCGCCCAGTACCTGTGCGATGCCCCGCGGCGCCGAGACGTCGAGATTGTTGACCTCGAGAGTCAGCGAAGTCGGGAACAGCGTGCTGAGCACGACGGCAAGCAGCGCGGCGAGTATCGTTCCGACGAGGTACATCAGAAGGATCGGGCGCATCTGCCCCATGTGGCTCGCCTTGCGATTCGCGATGGCGGACGCCACGAGCACCAGCACAAGCACCGGCGCAACGGCTTTGAGTGCAGCCACGAACAGGTTGCCGAGGAGCATCGCGGCGCGTGCCGCATCGGGTGCAAGGATGGCCAGCGTCACGCCGAGTACGATGCCGATGAATATTTGCAGCACGAGGTTGTCGCGCAGCAGTGTCGTTGCCCGGCCGATAGGTCACCCCCACGTCTTCGCCTGAGTGCCGCAGAGCGGCGGGGCTATTGTACGTGATTCGCCCCGGCGTTAGCCTGAGCACGCACCCGCCACGGACTCGATCTCCTGCTGGCGATCGGCGGCGTGCTGGCCATGAACGTCATCTTCCACATGATGTTCGACTACGGCGAGCGAAGGCGATCGAGACTCTCCGGCGACCAGACCTCGCTTCGGCGGTAATACGCGTCGAAAGCCGGGATGCCTTCGGGCAGTTGCACCCACGGCTGCTTCGTTGCCGTGAAGATGTGCACACCCGGCTGTAAGCGGCCCGGTTCGTCGAGTGTACCGACGCGGACAAAGGCGAGCGCATCACCAGCGCCGGCGTAGTGGCTCCAGGTCGCAACGCGGCATTCCGGGCAGCGCAGGATCGCCTGCCCCTTGCCGCTGTTCGATGGCGTAAGAACGCGCACCGGGTCGCCGGCCAGGACCGTCAGCCGGGCGGTCTCGATCATCGCATTCAGCGCGAATGCCGTACCGGTCTCGCGCTGGCACCAGTGGCAATGGCAGCAATGCACGATGAGCGGCGCTGATTCCATGCGATAGCGAACCTGCCCGCAGGTGCAGCGTCCTTCGTACGTTTCGTCACTGGTGCGCATCGATATGCCTATGCCACGCAAGACGTCGATTATGCCGCAACACGTTGTCGTCGCCACGGCGCTCGTGTGAGCATGCACATATGGGTGAGTCCGAATTCGACCAGACGCACTGGGCCCCGGTTAAGCGGCGCGCACCGCTGCCGACGCATTACTATCATGCCCACTTCGAGGAAATGCTCGGCTTCGTCGAGCAGCACTACCTGCATGTGTTGTCGGATGGCCAGCGGGCCCTGATCAGGGCATTTCGCGACCTGCCTCTCGACGCGCGACGCCTGTACGTGCGACTCGTCAACCGCAAGGGCCGGGTCTTTTCGCCCGGACAGCTTCGCTATCCCGAACTCGGCGATCCCGTGCCTTTGCTCGAGGCATTGCGGGAATCGGGCTGGGTGACCCGCCCGGGCACGCGCGAGCTCCCGGAGATCCTGCGTTTCCTGACAAAAAGCGAACTGAACCGCCTGCTCGTGCCGCTCGTGCCGGGCATGAGCCGTTCGCTCAGGAAAACCGAGCTCGTCGCGCTGGCGACTGCGCATTGCCCGCCGGAAGTCCTGCTGTCCCGCGCCGGGCAACGCCTCTTCATCCAGTGCCATGCCGACGATATTCGCTTCCTTTTGTTCCTGTTCTTCGGGCGGGTCCAGGACGGCCTGTCGCAATTCACGATGCGCGACCTCGGTCTCGTTCGAACGCACGACTACAAGGAGAGCTACGACCCCCGCTACGGCGAGCGCAGCGAAGCGCTCGAACACTGGTACTTCGCATCGCGGCTGCACGCACTCGACGCCGCGGATGCCGCCGCCACCGCGCAGTTCGCGGCGGAAGCCCCCGACTGGCCCGAACCGCTCCACGCGGGAAGTGCCGCCCTGCGTGACACGCTCGCCTGGCGGCTGGGGCAGGGGATGGAGCAGGCGGGCCAGAGCGAACCGGCTCTCGACCTCTATCGTCGCGGCGCTTCCGCGCGCTGCAGCGAACGCGTGGCGCGGCTGCTGTTGGCGAGCGGCCGCCGTGACGAGGCGCGCCAGTATCTCGAGTGCGCTATCGACGACCCGCGCAACGACGAGGAAGCGATGGTCGCCGAGGACCTTTACTCGCGGAAGTTCGGCAGCAAGCGAACATCCCGGCTGACGGACGAACTTCGGGCGGCGAAGGTCATCGACCTCGACGAGTCGCAGTCCGGCGCACCCGAACGGGCGGCGGCGGCATGGTTCGAGCGGCAGGGGCATCTCGCTTTTCGCACGGAAAACGGCCTCTGGCGCAACTTCTTCGGTCTCCTGTTCTGGGAAGAGTTGTTCGAGGGTCCCCGGGCCACGCTGCACTCGCCGTTCGAATTCCTGCCGACAGCACTCGGTGACGGCACCTTCTGGCAGGCGAATCTCCCGGCTATCGAGGCGAAGCTCGGGCTGCTCGGGCGACGCACGCAGCTGAAGCAGGCCCTGCTGCGGGCAAGCACGCGCCATTACGGCAAGCCGAACGCCGTGTTCCGCTGGCGGCGCTCGATCCTCGATGTACTGTTCGTGCTGGTCGATCACGCCGAACCCGGTGCCTTGCGCGCGGTCCTCGAGCGGCTGTGTCGAGACTACCCGGCGGCGAGGCACGGTTATCCCGACCTGATGCTCGTGGACGCCGGCGACGTACGCTTCATCGAGATCAAGACGGACGGCGACCAGTTGCGGCGCAACCAGCTGCTTCGCCTCCGGCAGCTCAGGGATGCCGGCTTTCGTGCCGAGGTGGTTCGCGTGCGCTGGGGGCTGGACCCGCAGCAGGTCTACGTGGTCATCGACGTGGAAACCACGGGCGGGCACGGCGAGCAGCACCGGGTGACGGAAATCGGGGCCGTGAAGGTGCAGGGGGGCGAGATCGTGGACCGGTTCCAGACCCTCCTCAACCCGAAACGGAGTATCCCCGCCGGCATTACGCGGCTCACGGGTATCACCCCCGCGATGGTCGCCGATGCACCGGTGTTCGCGGACATCGCCGATCGATTCACAGCTTTTCTCGAGGGGGCGATTTTCGTCGCGCACAATGTTGAATTCGACTACGGCTTCATCGGCCGCGAATTCCGGCGGCTCGGTCGGCCGTTCCGTTACCCCAAACTCTGTACCTGCCGGTCGATGCGGAAGCTCTACCCCGGGCACTCGTCCTACAGCCTCGCCGCCCTGTGTTCCGCCTACGGCATCGAACTCAGGCAGCATCACAGGGCGCTTGCGGATGCACAGGCGGCCGCGGAACTTCTCCTGCTCGTGAACGAGCGACGTGCGGCGGCATTTGCCGGCTGAGGTCGGCGCCGTGCAGGTCGCCTGAAACCTGCCCGTAACGATGAGACAGAGTCGATTGCGGTTGGCGCATTCGAGTCGTAAGGTGGGACTTCCTGATGTACCCCGAGAAAGGCCCCTGACGATGTCCAGCGTGACACCGCTCGACGACGCCGCCGTTCGCCAGCCCGAGTGGAACCTGGACGACCCGGCCCTGTACCTGAACCGCGAGCTGACCTGGCTCGCGTTCAACCGCCGTGTACTGGCCGAAGCGGAAAACCGGACCAACCCCCTGCTGGAACGCGTGAAGTTTCTGGCGATTTTCGATTCGAACCTCGACGAATTCTTCATGAAGCGCATCGGCGGCCTCAAGCAGCAGCTCGGTGCGGGCATGACGACGCCGACCGTGGATGGCCGGACGCCGGAGCAACAGCTCGCCGAGTGCCGGGACGTCATCATTCGGGTCCTGGCGGAGCGGGCGCTCATCCTCCACGACCTGCAGGACGCACTGGCCGATCAAGGCATCCGCATCGAGGCCTGCGGCTCGCTGGACGAGGCGTCGAAAAAGACGGTCAGGAAGCAGTACCGCGAGTCGGTACTCCCGCTCGTCACCCCGCTCGCGATCGACGAAGCGCATCCGTTCCCGTTTATTTCCAACCTGTCCGTGAACCTGCTGGTCGAGGTGCACGACCCGGTCGAGAAAGACCCGCACCTCGTGCGAATCAAGATTCCGAGTTCGAGCCGCACGCCGCGCCTGATGCAGATTGGTTCGTCCGAGCGCTTCGTCCGCCTCGAGGACGTCATCGCCAGCAATCTCGACCTGCTGCTGCCGGGCGCCGCAATATTGTCCGTCGGCGTATTCAGGGTGACGCGCAATGCCATCGTGGAGCGCGACGAAGAACTCGCCAACGATCTCCTGGAAATGATCGAGGCGGAACTCCGGGACCGGCGTTTCGCCCCCGTCGTCCGGCTGGAAGTCGCGCCGAGCCTGCGGCCGGAACTCCGGCGTCACCTCATTCGTGAACTCAAGTTCAGCGGACCCGAGGACATCTACGAAGTACCGCACATGCTCGGGACACGCGACGTGATGCAGCTCGTCGGCCTCGACCGCCCGCTACTCAGGTTTCCGCCCCATGAACCGGCCGACCACCCGCGCCTCGTGCGCGCGAAGTCGATCTTCGAGGAGCTCGATGAGAACGGCCCGATCCTGCTCAAGTACCCTTACCAGTCCTTCGACCGCTCGCTGACGCGCTTCCTGAAAGAGGCGGTCGCGGACCCGCACGTGCTGGCCATCAAGACCACGTTGTACCGCACCTCGGAACATTCCGAAATCATCCCGCTCCTGATCCAGGCGGTGACACAGGGCAAGCAGGTCGCCGTCGTCGTCGAGCTGCAGGCAAGGTTCGACGAAGCCGCGAACATTCGCTGGGCGAACCGGCTGGAAGAGGCGGGAATCCACGTATCCTACGGTGTCGTCGGTTTCAAGATGCACACGAAGGCGATGCTGGTGCTGCGCAAGCTGCCGGCGGGCAAACTCCGCCGCTACGTGCACATCGGCACAGGCAATTACAACGCCGTCACAGCACGCCAGTACTCGGACCTCGGGCTGCTGTCCTCCGAGAAGGTCATCGCGCATGACGCGACCGAACTCTTCAACCTTATGACCTCCGGTTCATTGAGCGGGCGGCATTACGACGAATTGCTCGTGGCGCCGCTGCAGATGAAGCCTGCCCTCATCGAGAAAATTCGTCGCGAGATCCAACATCACGAGAAGAACGGCAACGGCCTCATCCAGCTGAAAACGAACGCGCTCGAGGATCCGGACATCGTGCGCAACCTGTACGAGGCGACACGGTCCGGCGTCGACGTGGAACTCATAGTCCGCGATACCTGCCGCCTGCGGCCCGGCATCCCGGGTTTGTCGGAATCGGCGCGCGTCATAAGTCTCGTCGGGCGCTTCCTCGAGCACGCCCGCATCTATTATTTCCACAATGGCGGCGAGGAAGAGTATTACATCGGGTCTGCCGATCTCATGACCCGCAATCTCGTGAGCCGCGTGGAAGCGCTGGCGCCCGTCCGAAACCTCGACCTGCAGAGTGAGCTCAGGGAGTTTCTCGACCTGCAGCTGACCGACACCTGCGGCACCTGGGAGATGGACAGCGACGGCCGTTACACCCGTCGCCAACCGGGGCCGGACGATCGCCATTGCCAGCTCGCGATGATCGACATGTGCCGTAACCCGGTCTCCAGTGACGGCACCGGCTCGTTTGCATCGCCCGTGGCCTTCTGGGAATAATGGGTGCCCATGACTCGAGAGGCATTCCCATGCAGATAAAGCGCAGCGGCTCGGCCACGTGGCAGGGCGGTATCAAGGACGGAAAGGGCCGTATTTCCACGCAGAGCGGCGCCCTGTCCGATCATCCGTACGGCTTCGGCAGCCGTTTCGAAAGCGGCAAAGGCACGAATCCGGAAGAACTCCTCGGCGCGGCCCATGCCGGCTGTTTCACCATGGCCCTCTCGAAAATGCTGACGGATGCCGGTCTCGTGGCCGAGCAGCTCGATACGACGGCGGAGGTCACCCTGGTACAGAAGGACGGCGGATTCACGATCACCGCGGTGCACCTGACCCTTGAAGCAGCGGTGCCGGGCACGGACAAGGCGACATTCGACGAGCTTGCATCGAAGGCAAAGGCCGGTTGCCCGGTCTCCAAACTCTTCAAGGCGGACATCACGCTCGACGCAACGCTCACGGGTGCGTAGGAGCGCCCCATGGGCGCGATTTAAGCCGCGGATCGATCGCGCCCATGGGGCGCTCCTACATTAGACCGGAGGTCCCGCGCGACGATGAACCACCCGATTGCCGCGGACGATCTCGCGACCCTCAGCGACGCCTGCGCACGGCTCGAGAATCCCTCCCTCATCGTCCGGCTGAGTTCGGCACTCGGCATGCCGCTGGAGTCGGTCGCGCGGCAGCTGACCCGGCGGGCGCCGAAGGCGCTGGTCGACGCGGTCGGCGAAGCCTCGAGGAAAGCCATCGAGGTCGCGACGTTTCGCAC
>JBGTLY010000014.1:0-8704 GCA_041743865.1 Woeseiaceae bacterium | reverse complement strand
GGCGATTGCGGCGGCGGGCTGCCGGGACCGGGACCGTCACTCCCGCTGCACGCCGCGAACAGGATGAGCGCCGCCGCGGGAAACCGGCGGCACAGCTTGATGATTCGATCACAGGCCTGCATGCGCACTCCGAACGACTTTGTACGGGCCGAAGCGCCACAGCATAGGTCGGAGACCGGGTCCTGTCACGGCGCGGTTCTGTGCCGGGGCGGCAAAGGCGAACCTGGTTCACAGTTCTGTCGATGCCGTCGACCTATACTCTCGATGTGTCGAATTTATCTCGTTTTATCGACATATAGGGAAGGACCTGTCGATACCGTCGACGGATCCGACGTCGATGTCGATACGGAGGCCTGAAATCCACACTTTGGGCCCTGCGCGCGGCAGGCGAAGAAACGACAGTAACCGGGGATTCCATGAGCCATTTTAATCCGCAGGAACCTTACAACGACTTGCCGTTACTGCCGCCGCCGTTGGAGCAAGTGGAAACCACGCCCATCCTGAAGAAATGCATCAGCGCCCGCGTAGCCCTGGCCGAACTGAAGCAGGCAGCGGAACTGATTCCGAATTCAGCGGTGCTGGTCAATGCCTTGCCTCTCCTCGAGGCGCGCGCGTCCTCGGAAATCGAAAACATCGTCACGACAACCGACAAGCTGTTCGAGTACGCAGATATCGCCGAGGACAAGGCCGACGCCGCCACCAAGGAGGCGTTGCGTTACCGGACGGCGCTATACGAAGGAACTAAAATGGTGCGGCGGCGGATGCTGACGACCGACATGGCGATCCAGGTCTGCAGCACTGTCAAGGGTCGGGAACTCGACATTCGGGCGGAGCCGGGAACGACACTCAAGAACCGCATGACGGGCGACGTGATCTACACACCCCCCGTGGGCCAGAAACACCTGCAGGAACTGCTCGACAACTGGGCGAGATTCATGCAGGAAACGACAGAACTTGATCCACTCGTGCGCCTGGCGATACAGCATTACCAGTTCGAAGCCATTCACCCTTTCCCGGACGGCAACGGACGCACCGGTCGCATCCTTAACATACTTTTCCTAGTCGAACAGGGTCTCCTGGACTCGCCTATCCTGTATCTCAGCCGCTACATCATCGGGAAGAAAGCGGCTTACTATCGGCTGCTGCAACGGGTAACGGAGGAGCAGGCCTGGGAGCCGTGGATCCTCTTCGTGCTCGAGGGTATCTACGAGACCTGCACCTGGACTACCGACAAAATCAAGGCGATACGGGAACTGATGGATCATACCGCCGAATTCGTCCGGAAATCCCTGCCGAAGATCTATACCTGGGAGCTGTGCGCGATGCTCTTCAAGCAACCCTATTGCCGTATCGGCAACCTGGTGGATGCCGGTATCGCCAAACGCCAGACGGCGTCCGTATACCTGAAACAGCTCGCCGATATCGGGGTCCTGCGCGAGCTCAGGTCCGGCCGCGAAAATCTTTTCGTGCACCCGAAGTACATTGAACTGCTGACTGGCGAGGAAAACATTTGGGTGTACTATGCAGGCGTCGAAACAGACTCGGCGGAGCCCCTGACTTGACGTTGAATCGCGAAACTGTCTTCCAGGTTTTCAAGTACATCGTCTATTCCCTGCTCGCCTTTAACGTCTACCTGTTCTGGCGGGAAGAATTCACTGCCGCACTCGTCGAGTATCCGCACGGCGTCCCGCTTGCGTACATTGTCGACGCCTACGCGACCACTATCGATACGGCGGCATGGCTGGTGTTGCTGCTCATGTTCGAGCTCGAGACCTACCAGCTCGACGACAGGCACTTCACACCGACAGTAACGCACTCGCTGCATGCTATCCGGATTGGCAGCTTCCTGTTCATTCTTTATGCGTTTTATGGGTACGTCGGGAACGTGCTGGACACCTATGACGTTGCGACTGTGGCGGGTGTCACGGACCTTTGTGGCCTGGTTGGTGACGGCTACAGCTTCGCCGTCGACTATGACGAATACCTGGCTTTAACGACCGACAACTGCAGGAACCTTTCAGCCAGTGACGGGTTCCTGCGCTTCGCCGAACTACAGGCTGTCGTGGACCCGGCAGGTCTCCGCCACATTCAGATGCTCGCAGCTGCCGATGCGATCAATGCCTTCGTGTGGATCCTGATCGTCGTTATCCTGGAAATCGAAGTCCAGCTGCAGGAACGCGAACGACTGACCAGTGCAGCGGTCCGCATGTTCGGCGGCATCAAGATTCTCCTCTATTCCACCTTGATGTTGCTCGCAATCTATTGGGGCTTCGACGGCGACTTCGTCGATTTCTGGGACGCATTCCTGTGGCTCGTCGCGTTCTTTTTCATCGAGCTCAACGTCGTGGAGTGGCGGCAGGAAGAACAGGCTTCCGCCGAGCCGCCGGGACTCGCGTCAACGTAAGACATCGAATGTGTCATCACGCTCGGCGAGTATGGCAAGTTCGGCATCGTCGTCCTGGACCTTGAGGTGCAGAAGTTGGCGGTCTGTATCGAGCTTCATCAGAAATGCATGCCATACATCGCGGCCGTCCCGCCGGTAATATCCCGACACCTCCCACCCACCCTCGGCGGGATAAACGTAACTTTTGCCTGCGCTGCGGCGCGGCGCCAGGGGGTCGACGATCTCGAGGTCGTCGATCTGCAGGCGTCGGGACAGGTACATGCGTGACTCTAGGACAACCGCCTCTTCGACCCGTCGTTCGCTTCGCGCATCCGGGGTGGTGACCATGCGATAGGCCGATACCGCAAAGACCATGCCGACCGCCAGGCCAAAGATCAGGCTGCCGGGCTGCCGGCGCATCTCAGTCGAGACCCAGGAGCTTGTGCGTCTGGACGCTAAGCCGCCACTGCGGGTGCCGCAGGCAGTAATCGATGGCCGCGCGCGTGTTCTCCTCATGGCACGTATCGTCTTTAGGCTGCAGGAAGAAATGGCGAAATTCGAGGTCTTCGAATCGCTCCGGCTGCGCCTCTGTTTCCGGCTGCGGATAAACGAGCTTGAGCTCGTCCCCTCTGCGCTGGACTACGCCTGCATTCGCCTTCGGGCTGACGCAAAGCCAGTCGATTCCGGGCGGCGCGGGTACGGTGCCGTTCGTCTCCACGCCGATTTCGAAACCGCCCGCATGCAGCGCGCGGATGGCGGCCGCATCGAGCTGGAGCAAGGGTTCGCCACCCGTACACACGACGTAGGGCCTCGCCGCAGACGCGCCGTGCGGCCATTGCGCCGCGACTGCTGCCGCGAGTTCTCCGGCGGTCGCGAACTTGCCGCCGCCGGGTCCGTCAGTGCCGACGAAGTCGGTGTCACAGAATCGGCAGACCGCATCCGCCCGATGCGGTTCGCGGCCGGACCAGAGATTGCAGCCGGCGAAACGCAGGAACACGGCGGCGCGCCCCGTCTGCGCGCCCTCTCCCTGAAGGGTGAAATAGATTTCCTTGACCGAGTACGTCATCCCGGCGCACCGGGGCCTTGACCAACGAGGGGGTCCGGGATGCCTGCCTCTGCGAAGCCTTTGGCCCGCAATTGGCAGGCGGAACATTGTCCACAGGGCGGACGGCAGCCCTTGTAACAGGTGTGCGTAAGGGCGAGCGCCTCGAGTGCACCGAGGGACACTGCAAGCTCTACGGTCTGTTTCTTGGACAGCAACATCAACGGCGCATGGATGCGCAGATGGGTTTCCATGCCCAGGCGCAGGGTCTGCTCGAGGGCAGCCAACGTACTTGCGCGACAATCGGGATAGCCGCTGTAGTCGGTTTGCGCAACCCCGGTCACCAGGTTACCAATACCCCGTGGCCAGGCCCAGGCTGCGGCGAAGCTCAGGAACACCAGGTTGCGGCCAGGAACAAAGGTGTTTGGCAGGTCGCTCCGGGGGTCCACAACGTCGCTGACGTCGACCCTTCCATCGGTTAGCGCATCGCCGCCGAGGGCGGCAAAGGTATTTATCGGGAGGCAAACCTGCGGGACCCCGGCGCCTGCGGCAACATTGGCGGCACACTCAAGCTCGATGCGGTGACGCTGGCCGTAGTCAAACGTTACCGCGTGCACCCGTCCGGGGCCGAAGCGATCAAGCGCCCAATAAAGGCAGGTCGTGGAGTCCTGTCCACCGGAGAGCACGACCACCGCAGTTTGCGGATCTGTCTGCATCGGCATCCGCCGCCACTAAACGACGCAGTATAACGTGCGTCAGTCGAGGTGTTTCGGTACGAATTCCTGGAACACCGCTTCGCGGAGTATGTCCGGCGGCAAAAGGCCCTGTCCGAGTACGAAGTCGTGAAATGCCCTCTGGTCGAAACGGTCCTGTAGTTTTAACTCGGTCAACAACCTCAGCGACTGCATCTTACTGTAGCCATAGTAGTACGCCGTCGCCTGCCCCGGCATCCGATAGGTGTAGCGTTCCACCTCGTTCTGCGCCCATGACTCGCCGATGGCCATGTCATCGACGATGAGTTGTTTTGCCTCTTCCGGCGAGATCATCCCGAGGTTCAGCATCGGGTCCAGGAACATGCGTCCGGCTCGCATAAGCCGGTACTGCAAGCTGATCAACTGGGCTTCGAGCGGCAGATACGGCCGGACGATCGCTTCCGCGTACAAACCCCAGCCCTCCACATTGGCGCTGTTGAACGCAAAGATGGCGCGTGCAATCGACACGCCCTCCTCGACGATGCTGGAGAACTGCAATTCATGGCCGGGGCGCGCTTCGTGAGCGGTCAGGGTCCACGAACCCGCAATGTAGGTGTCATCGCTCTGCACCCAGCTGCCATCCGGATTCTGCGTCAGCTTCGGGATGACGAAGATCGGGTATTCGCCCGTATTGCCGATAAGAGGCGGCGGATCCAGATGGGCTGCCGGCTGAACTGCCGTTTCGGCGGCCGTGGCGACACGGATGCCGGCATCCCGATCCGGCAGCGTGAGCAGGTTTTCACGCTTTATGATCGTCTCCAGTTCCCGCAAGACACCGTAGTAGTGATCGAGGAGTTTGTCGCCATCGATTGCGCCGTCGCGCTTCAGAAGCGCAATAAGCTCACGATAGTCGTCCGTTTCGTAGCCCTTTTCTTTTGCAATGAGCGGGGCCAGGGCCTCCATTTCATTGCGAATGTCCATGTATCCCTTCGTCGCGGTCTCGATCAGTTGCTCGGGCGTAGCGTCGACACCCCAGTTCTTGAGTGCATTCGCGTACATGACCGGGGGCAACCGGAAATCGTCGCGAGCGCGCGGCAGGACTTCCGCTCTCACCCAGTCGTTGTAGTCCTCGAGCTGGCCGGCAAGCGCTTCGTAGACCGGTTCCCAGCCCTCGAGATCCGTGCCCGCGAGAAGTTCGCCGATCCCTTCGATGAGAGTCTCCGCGCGTGCGAGATCCTGCTCCACCTCGCCGCGGTAAGGTCCGACGAGATCGGCAACGTCGAAGCGTTCCTCGGTGCGCGCGCGGGCCAGTTCGGAGATCGGGGTCTCGCCCTCCCCGAGCCCGGCGTAGCGCTGCATGCGGGCGACCGCAGCGGGGTAGCGGTGGCGCGTAACCTGCGGGTCGATCAAGGCACGGATGCCACCGAAAACGGTCCCGGCCAGGTTGACGTACGGCAGCATGTTTTCCCGTTCGAGGCGTGTCGTTTCGATGCTGTCCTCGACGGCCTGGATGAGAATTTCGAGGTCCTGCCGGACGCGCAGGTCAGTTTCCCGGGCGAGGCCCGATTCGAGCTCGTCGAGCAGCGCTGCCGAGGAAGAAACCGTGCGCTCGTAGAGCCCGGGGCCCAGGTCGATGATCTGCTCGTCAACACCCTCGACACCGAGCCCGCCGGCGCTCTCCGGGTTATAGCGGGCCACCTCATTCAGGACGCGCTCTGCATAAGCATTGCTCTTTTCAACCCAGTCCCGGTCGTCGGCGGCGGCAGAGGTCGCCAGTGCGACGAGCAGCAGATTCACGAGGCAGCGCATACGGTAGAACATCGGATTTCCCCTGTTCAGGCGCTCGCGCGCCCGCGAGCATGTTTGCGTATTATCCTAAAACGATGCGCCAGCAACGAGAATGGTTCCACGAGCGGCCGGAACGGCGGGCGCGATCGCTAACCGGCCTCGTGCTGTTGGCCTGGCTCCAGGCCTGCGCACCAACCCAACCTCAGCTCAACTCGGAGCGTATCGAGGAACGATTCGGGTCCGTCGGAATCGATGTCGTTTCGAGTGACGCCGGCCTCCGACGCGCCAACCTCTATTCACTCCACGACGGCACACGCATCTGTCGTACCTACGCCCTCGTCCGGTTTCAGCCGAGGGCGTCAGGACAGCAGGATCCCGCGCTCCTTGCTGCGGAACGCGAGATTCACGGCGGCGCATCGCTGGGGGCGGCACTGCGCCGGGCCGGCTGGCAGGTCGAAAAACGTACCCGTTACGTCGGTTCGCTGCCGGCACTGGAGCCGCCGCCGGACTGGGTGGCCTGGATGCGAATCGGCGGAACCGAAGGCCTGGCGATTCACGTCTATGAGCTCTACATTAAGAAAGGGTCGCAAGTGATTGACTTTGCGAAACTTACAGAAGTCCATCACCCCGACTACCTGCGGCCTCCGGCGGTGGCTGCCCTGTATCCCGTCGCACCGGGCGACGTCCTCGACGAGGGCGGTATCGCGTCGGTCGTCGATGACCTCGAAAACGGCACCTGAGTGCGGATTGTTGCCAATATTCTTTGCGACTACACTCCGTGGTCAATTCGTCACTGAAGCGGGGATCAGCGTTGATGTCACTGGCAGCAAAAACGAGCATTGCACTTCTGGGGGTCGCACTTTTTTCCGTTGCCGGCGCGCAGGATCCCGGTAACGACCAGGCGGATGTCTGGGCGGTCGTCGAACGCCAGTGGAATGCTGACGAAAGCGGCGACAAGGAATGGCTTGACGAATTGCTGGCGGAGGAATTCGCCGGCTGGGAAACGACGTCGCCAGCGCCACGTAACCGGGCATCCACGAAAATGTGGGACCGCGCCATGGACGGGGTGAGCACCATGAAAGCCCATGAGCTGTACCCTCTCTCCATTGTTGTGCGGGGCGACGTCGCCGTTGCCCACTACCTTTACACGTCGGCAAGCGAAGGGCAGGACGGCGCGGTCCAACTGGAGAACGGGCGCTACACGGACGTACTCGTCCGCACGGACGACGGCTGGAGGTTTCTTGCCTGGCATGGCGGCGAGGACGACTGACGGGAATCCGAGAAACGCTGGCCGCTTCGCCATGCAGGCAGGTCGGATTAAGCCCCGGTTCAGGTACCAGGCCTCAGAATCTTCCCTGAAATCCGGAAATCCGTCCCCGCGGAGGAGTCAGGAACGATGAAAACGCGCAAATCGATCGCTCGTACCCGTACCGCGCTCGCAGTCCTTGGCCTGGCGCTCGGTTCCGTCCCGTCTCTGGGGCAGGTGCCGGTCGACGATGCCGGCAATGTCATCGGCGACGGGTCGAGCCAGCTCGGGGATGATGGCGTTCCATTGAAGAGCGCGAGCGAACTCGAGGAGCTCGTGGGGCCGGTCGCCCTTTACCCCGATGACCTTCTCGCAATCGTTCTGCCGGCTGCCACCTACCCGTTGCAAATTGTCGAGGCCGCGCGATTCCTCGCAGACCTCGAGGCGAATCCCGAACTCGAGCCTGGTGAGGACTGGGACGACTCCATCGTCGCACTGGTGAACTACCCGGAGGTCGTCGAGATGCTGAATGACGACCTCGACTGGACCTGGCAACTCGGTGAAGCCGTAGTGGCCCAGCAGGGCGACGTCATCCGGGCGATTGCATCGTTTCGCGACCGCGCTCACGCCGCCGGCAACCTCAAGAGCGATGAGAATCAGACCGTCGTTCGCAACGAAGAGGTCATCGAGATCTCGCCGGTGAGCGAAGAGGTCATCTACGTACCCTACTATGAACCGGAGCGCGTGGTTGTTTACCAATCCCGCCCGGTCTACCACTACTATCCGCGCGCGTACCCGGTCTACTACTACCCGTACCCGTCCTACCATTCTTACGGCTGGGGTAATTTCTGGGGCGTCACCACCGCATTCACCATTGGCTGGAATGCGCACTGCCTCAACGTGTTTCACCCGACGTATTACGGTCATCCCTACTACGGCTACAGCTACTGGAATAACTGGTGGTATCGCAACCCCTCTGTCACGGTCTACAACAATTACTATTATGATCAGCGGCAGGTGCACAACCGATATTCGCAGGGTGATCGCTGGCGCTCGCAGGGCTACACGCGGCTGCACTACGGCGACCAGAGGATCACGCGAAATCGCTATTACCCTAACCCGGCAACGGCAGATGGACGGCAGGCGTCGGTGCAAGCTCGCTCCGTGAGTTCCGGTCAGCGAGCCGCCCGTGCGAACCAAGTGCAGCGGTCCGACTCCACGTCGCGGCAGCATGACGGTGTGCAAGAGATTCGCCAGGCATTGATCGATTCCAGAGCCGCCCCCAACGCGGCCGTTCGTGTACCACAAACGCAGGGATCGTCTCGCAGTCAACCGACTCGTGAAACGGGCGTGCGGGTCCGTGAAGTCCGCGACGCACTTAACGCCAGCCGTGAAACCCTGCCGGCCGAGCGCGGTCCCGCCACGGCGGCGCGACCCGATAGCACGACCGCTCGTCCCACAGTGCCCACAGCTCGCGACGCGGTGCCGACACCACGCCCGACGATCAGAACGTGGAACGGCAACAATGCGCGCCAGACGACCCAGGTGGCACC
>JBGTLY010000013.1:0-2454 GCA_041743865.1 Woeseiaceae bacterium | reverse complement strand
TTAGTTTCTGTCGCGAAACGGTTGAAAGTGGCGCTGTGAGGCTGGCGTAAGCCTTGGCAGGTTGCGATTATCACACTGAGAGTGGCTGAAAGCGAGAGCAACCCGTAGTAGAGGTGTGAGAGCAGGTTGCATCGTTTTGCCATCAGACACGTCGGCACAGTAGGGAGGAACGAAGGTTTCAAGACGGAAGATTAGGCGGCGGGACGTGGTGGTTTGCGTTTGGCACGCAACAGAGCCGCAATGCGGAGGAGATTGTTGGCGAGCACCGCGGCGCCGACGAACAGCTCAAAATGCTGTCGGCCCTCAGCCAGGCAACGCTTCATGCCCCGTCCCCGGAACAGGACCGAGATGCGGCCCTCGATACCGGCGCGGAAGCGTTGGGCTTTTTTGAAGGCGGGACTTTTCTCGATGGCGGTGCGTTCGGGAGTTTTCTTTCCGCCCCGCTGGGGGATCGAGATGAGTTCGACGCCGGCCTGCTGGCAAGCCGTGAGGTTGTTGGGGCTGTAAAAGCCGCGGTCGCCCGCATAGACTTCCGGGGCCTGACCAAAGGTGTTCTGATGGCGGTGGAGCGAGGGCTCGACGTGGTGCTCGTCGGCAGGGTTGCCTTCCAGCACGCGGTACTGAGTGATCAAGCCTCGGGCGCTTTCGGCCAGAAAGATCTTGTGGCCGAACTCGATGGGTTTTTGAGTCTTGCCGCGCTTGATCAGGTCGGTGTGGCTTTCAAAGATGGAGTAGATTTTCTGATCGGTGGGGACCTGCTCGCCTTCCAGCACGCGGCGGCGAGCCTGACCGATGACGCGGTCGCCCAGTTGGCAGTAGTGCTCGATGTCTTTGCGGAGCGCCTGGATGGCCAGGTCGTCGAGCGGCGTTTTGCCATGGGCCTTTTGAGTTTGCTGGAGCACTTGGCGTGCATTGGCCACGACCCGTTGGCTGACGCGGATAAGCCGGCGGTATTGGGGGACCAGCTGGGATTGCCGTTGCTGGGCGCTCAAGCGTTGGATCTGCTGCATGCGGCGGCGGACCGAACGGCAATGGTTGGTGAAGCCTCGAACGCCCCGAGGCAGCAGTTTATCGAGCCTCCCGACCAGGCGGCTAATGACGCGCACCGTATCCCAGAGCAAGGTGCTGTCGGTGGGGTGGTGGATGTCGGCTTCGACTACCGTGGTGTCGGTGCGAAGTTTCTTGCCGTCCTCCAGCCCGAGAGCGACCGCCGCCTGGACCACTTGCTGATTGACGGCTTCCAGAGTGGCTGGGGTGAGCCGGACGAAGGCGCGGTGGAAGGCATCGTGTTGGGGGACAGGACGGCTGAAGAACTGGGTGAACTGCCGCAAGGTATAGCCATCGGCGATGCGTTCGCGCAGCTCGCGATAGTCCCAGTTCTTGACGCGCATCAGGGTCAGGGAGCGCAGCACTTGAGGGGCGTCGAGTCCGTTGCGGCCGGTGGCGGGCTTTTTCAGGCCGCGCTGGAGATCGCGGCGCACTTGCTCGACCAGAGTCTGGTGTTGATCGATGAAGTCGGAGATCTGCTGAAGGAGAGGGTCGAGGGTGATGTTCTGGGCGCGAAACTCAAGATCGGCGAAGCTCCATTGGGGCGGGGTGGCTCGGGTCATGGGGATCTCCGAAGAGGTTGTGTTGACTGTTCCGATAGCATTATAGAGCTATCGGAATAGATTGACAACCGCATACTGACGCCCTACGCTGATTCCTATGAACCGACGACAACCATCGCTGGAGGCCCGGATCGAAACACTCAAGCAGGCGATTGTCCGCCTGGGGGACCTGCGCCCGGGAAAACTGTCGCAGCAATACAATGTCTGTGGCAAAGCCGACTGCCGTTGCAAGGCCGACCCGCCGCAAAAACATGGCCCGTACTACCAGCTCAGCTTCACCCGCAGCGGCAAGAGCTCGACTCAATTTGTGCGAAAAGAAGACCTGGCGGTGGTGCGGCAGCAGTTGAGAAATTACCAGCGGCTGCAGGAACTGATCGACCGCTGGATCACGTTCGGGATGGAACTGTCGCGCCTCAAACTGCCGTCAGCACGACTGGGTGGCGTTTCCCGAAAACCTCCGCGTGCCAAACCCATCGCAAAGCGTCGTTAGAAGGCGTTGATTTCAGAGGCCGATAAAACTCTAAGAACCAGTCCCAGCAAGGGCTCCCGAGTTTCGCGACAGAAACTAGTTAGCGGGTCGGCTCGAAGTCCACACACCACAAACTTTCCGAGTTTCCCCGACAGAGACCAGACCAGGCACTACGGACAGAGCCCGCGAGGCTTCCCCTTTGGCGATGCGTCGCTGAGTAAACGCAATGCATCCTAGCCTGAAAACCATCACACCTTGAGCGCTTGGTCTTTGTACTGCAACTGAAACAACTTGTAATAGATGCCACGCTTTGCCAGTAGCTCTTGATGGCTTCCCATCTCTCGCACCTGTCCTTTGTGCATGACAAGAATCTTG
>JBGTLY010000012.1:0-5279 GCA_041743865.1 Woeseiaceae bacterium | reverse complement strand
GCCGATGCCGCCTATGGCCGGGTTGCAGCTCATCTGGCCGAGCGTGGCTCTGGACTGAGTCACGAGCATCGTGCGCGCACCCGAGCGGGCGGCGGCCAGCGCGGCCTCCGTGCCGGCATGACCGCCACCGACAACGATGACGTCAAAAGCGTGAGCAGTGGGTTTTGTCATCGGCGATGGGACGCAGGTTTTCGGGTCGGTGAAGGCGGCGCATTTTAGCGGGCGGGCGCTTTACATGCACGGTTCGAATGCCCAACATAGCCGGCTCGCTGGATTGCCCCGGACCCGCATGCCCCGTAACGGCCTGTCAATCTCGACGATGCTGATCGCGCTCGTCGCCCTGTATTGGCCACCCGGCACCGCAACCGCCCTCGAACTCCGCGAGTGCCGCATCAGCGCCGGTCCGTCCTTCCCGAGCCTCAAGGCGCGTTGCGGCACCTTCGAGCGGCCGGAGAATCCCGACGATCCCGAGTCCCCGATGCTTGAACTCCGGGTTGCCGTCGTCCCGGCGCAGAACCTCGAACCCCTCCCGGACCCGGTGGTCCCGCTGGCAGGCGGACCCGGGCAGGGCGCCATCGAGTTTTATGCCGGTTATTCCTGGGCCTTCGAGCCGCTGCGCCGCGACCGCGACATCCTGCTGCTCGACCAGCGCGGCACCGGCGAATCGGCGCGGATGGATTGTCCGGTGGAGGAGGCGTTCGTCGAGGGCGACTATTCGTCCGAGGATACCGTTCGCTATACGCAGGAATGCCTCGATGCGCTGCCATACGACGCCCGCTTTTTTACAACCAGCGTCGCGGTCCGCGATCTGGAAGCGCTCCGCGACGCACTGGGTTATCCCCGGTTGAACCTCTACGGCGTTTCCTACGGATCCCGCGTGGCGCAGCATTTCGCCCGCCGCTATCCCGGGTCCACGCGAACGGTCGTCCTCGACGGCGTCGTTCCGCCGCAGCTGCCGCTCGGCCCCGAGATTGCGACCGAGGCGCAGGCCGCGATCGAGCGAATATTCGCGCGCTGTGCCGAAGACGAGGGCTGCGGCGAGCGCTTTCCTGAACTCGCGTCGCGTTTCGACGCGCTGCGCGCGCGGCTCGGCGAGAAGGCGGTCCGGGTGAAAGTCGCCGACCCGCTGACCGGTGAATTCAGTACCGTCTCCTTCGGCCCGTATGAACTCGCGGCGGGCTTGCGCCTGCTCGCCTATCACGCCAACGGGATCGCCATGGTCCCGCTCCTGGTCGCCGAAGCCGCCGACGGCAACTACCGGCCGCTCGTCGCGCAGTTCCAGATGACGGTCGCCGATATCACGAGCAGCCTGGCGCTCGGCATGCACAACAGCGTGATGTGTGCAGAGGACGTGCCGAACTTCGACGAATCGCTCATCGACGACGTGTCGATCGCTGCGAGTTACATGGGCCCCATGCAGATCGACGCGCTCAAAGCCATTTGTTCCGTGTGGCCGCGGGGTCCCGTGGATGCCGACTTCCACGAGCCGCTGTCGACGGCGGTGCCTGTGCTGCTCCTGTCGGGCGACAGCGACCCGATTACCCCGCCGCGTTACGCGGACATGGCGGCGATGAACCTGATGAAGGCCTGGCTCCTGACGGGGCAGGACCAGGGTCACGGCCAGATTTCCGTCGGCTGCATGCCGCGAATTGTCGCGGGATTCGTCGAGAATGCGGACCTCGAGACGGTCGATACGAGCTGCATGGCGAAGAATTTCGTGATGCCCTTCTTCCTCGATTACGGTGGGCCGGCGCCATGATCGAGGTCCGCGATCTCCGGAAAGCCTTCGGCAAAGTGCAGGCCGTCAGGGGCGTCAGCTTCGAGGCGCCGGACGGCCGGATCACCGGCCTGCTCGGTCCGAACGGTGCAGGCAAATCGACGACGCTGCGGATCCTGTACACAGTGCTGAAACCCGACGGCGGCACGGCGACCATCGACGGGCACGACGTGGTCAGCGAGAGCCTCGAAGCCCGGCGCCGGACCGGTGCCTTGCCGCACGGCGCCGGGCTGTACCCGCACCTTACTGCGCGGGAGAATATCGCCTACTACGCGAAGCTGTGCGGGATTACGAATCCCGAACTCGATGAAAAGCTCGCACGCATCATCGAGACGCTCGACATAGCCGGGTTCGCCGACCGGCGTACGAAGGGTTTTTCCCAGGGCCAGCGGACGCGCGTGGCGCTCGCCCGGGCGCTGGTCCACGATCCTCAAAACGTCATACTCGACGAGCCGTCCAATGGCCTCGACGTCATGGCAACGCGTGCCCTGCGGGAGCTGATCCTGAGACTCAAGTCGGACGGACGCTGCGTCCTCTTCTCGAGCCATGTCATGCAGGAGGTCGCCGCACTCTGTGACGACATCGTCATCATCGCGAACGGGCGTGTCGCGGCACACGGTACGGCCGATGAGCTGCGCGAACTGACTGGCCAAGCAGACCTCGAAGATGCCTTCGTCGCCGCACTCGGCCGCGTAGCCGACGTCTGATGCATACGGTTTTCACAGTCTTCGGGAAAGAGGTGCTCGACAACGTGCGCGACCGACGCACGCTGATGTCGGCCCTGCTCATGGGGCCCCTGTTCGGCCCGGTCATTTTCGTGTTCCTCATCAACCTCTCGATAGAGCGCTCCTTGTCGGATGTCGAGCAGACGCTCGATGTTCCGGTGATCGGCGCCGTCCACGCGCCGAACCTCACTGCATACCTCGTGAGCCACAACCTGCGCATGGTCGACGGCCCGGTGTCCCGTGACGCCGCACTCGAGGCAGTCAGTGTGGGGACCCATGACGTCGTCATCGTGATTCCGCCGGATATCGACGAACGGCTCCGGGCATCACTGCCCGCGAGGATCGAGGTCATCTCCGACCGGGCCAATTCCGCGGCAGAGCGCGATGCACGTCGCGTGCGCACTGCGCTGGAACGCTACAACCGCGAACTCGCGGCGATTCGCCTGAGCGTGCGCGGCATCAGTCCGCTGGTCGCGCAACCGTTCACCGTGGACGACATCGATGTGTCGACGCCTTCCGGCCGCTCCGGCCTCCTGCTCGGCATGATGAGTTACTTTTTCATCTTCGCGCTGTTGATGGGCGGCATGTACCTCGCAATCGACTCCACCGCCGGCGAACGCGAACGCGGATCCCTCGAGCCCTTGCTTGCCCTGCCGGTCACGCGTGAACGGCTGATCCTGGGCAAGATACTTGCCGCTTGCCTGTTCATGATGTTGTCGCTGGCCCTGAGCCTCGTCGCTTTTTTCGTCGCGCTGAAATTCATGCCGCTCGAGGAACTCGGCATGACGCCCAACTTCGGCCCCGAGGTCGTCGGCAAGGCGTTCCTGCTCCTGCTGCCCTTCGTGCTCCTCGGTGCGGCGCTGATGACGCTCGTGGCCTCCTTCACGAAAAGTTACCGGGAAGCGCAAACCTGGCTCAGCGTGCTGATGCTGGCGCCCACGCTGCCGATTCTCGTCGTCAGCGTCCTGCAGCTTCGCCCTCGTACGGAATTCATGTTCGTGCCGAGCCTGGGCCAGCACCTGCTCCTGGTCGACATGGTCAAGAACGAGCCCCTCGACCCTGTACATATCGCCATTTCCGTCGCCAGTACGCTTGTAATCGGCGTCCTGCTCACGTGGTTGTGCGCGCGCCTGTATCGCCGCGAGGCGCTGCTGGGCTGACGGCCCTAACTTTCTCATGCCGCTCATTGCCGAACTCCGCCGCCGCAATGTGCTCAAGCTTGCTCTCGTCTGCATTGTCGGCGGCGTTGTACTGTACGGGCTGGTCGTCGCCGTGAAGACCCGGCTGAGCCTGCCCGCGGGCGCTCCGTCAGTGCCCGCACTCGGTTTCGAGCGGCCCGCCGGCCCTGATGTGCCGCCGGAGATCCGTCGATTTACGCTGGAGAACGGCCTCGAAATCATCGTCTGGCCCGATCACGACATACCGAACGTGGTTCTCTACAACTTCGTCAGGGCGGGCGGACGCAACGAGGTGCCCGGTATCACTGGGCTCTCCCATTATTTCGAGCACATGATGTTCAACGGCACGACGAACCTTGCGCCAGGTGAGTTTGACCGGCAGATGGAAGCGGCCGGCGGTTCGAACAATGCCTACACGAGTAATGACGTCACGGTGTACATGGACTGGTTCCCGCGCAGCGCGCTCGACACCATCTTCCGACTCGAGGGCGATCGCCTCGCGAACCTGGCCTTCGATCCCGAGGTCGTGGAGAGTGAACGGGGCGTGGTGTATTCGGAGCGCCGCTCGCGCGTCGACAACGACAACAGCGGACAGCTCTTCGAACAGGTGCTCGCGACAGCCTATGTCGCGCACCCCTACCAGTTCCCGGTCATCGGCTGGCCATCGGACATCGAGTCCTGGACACTCGATGACCTGGAGTCCTTTTTCCTCACCTATTACGCGCCGAATAATTCAACGGTGGTGGTGGTCGGCGACGTGACGCCGGAAGAGGTGTACGCCCTGGCGGCGAAGTACCTCGCGCCCATCCCGGCGCAGGCTCCGCCCGCCGCCGTCCGTACCGTCGAACCGCGACAGCAAGGCATGCGGCGGGTGACCATCGAGGCCCCCGCGCAAACGCCCCTGCTGCACGTCGCCTTTCATACCGGGCGCACGTCGGACCCGGGCCGCCTGCCGCTCGAAATGCTGCTCGGCATCCTCGCCGGCGGGGAATCGTCCCGGCTGCACCGGCGGCTGGTCGAGGAAGCGGCACTCGCGATCTCGGTGGACGCCTACCTGCCCAACAGTTTCGACCCCGGCTTCGTGTATTTCTTCATGACGCTGCCGCCGGACGGTGACCCCGCCGCGGCGGAAGCGCTGTTGTTCGACGTCCTCGGCGACGTGCGGGAGTCCGGCGTCAGCGATGCCGAACTCGACAAGGCGCTGAATCGCCTGCAGGCTGACTTCTGGCGCGGGATGGGAACGATCGACGGCAAAGCCGAGGCGCTTGGAAATTTCGCCGTCTTCCACGGCGACTACGAGGCGCTCTTCGAGGTATCAAACGAGCTTGCGGCAGTGACAGCCGCCGATGTGCAGGCGATCGCCCGGGACGTGTTCCGGCCCGCCAACGCGACAGTGGGCGTGTTCCAGCCCTCAGAGGATCCGCAATGACGCAACTCGTCCGGCTTGCCGGAGCCTTGGTCATGCTCTGCGGCCTTGCGGGCCATGGGCACACCGCGGATACCCGGCTGCTGCCCCCCGCGGAACGAATCGAGCTGCGCAACGGCGTCGTCCTCCTCCTGATCGAGAAGCGTGAGGTGCCGCTCGTCAGCGTGGAGGCG
>JBGTLY010000011.1:0-8176 GCA_041743865.1 Woeseiaceae bacterium | reverse complement strand
GCCGCCGGCAACACGGTGCTCGCCAAGCCAGCGGAGCAAACTCCGCTCGTTGCATTCCGGGCGAGCCAGTTATTGCTCGAGGCCGGCGTGCCGACCGATGTTCTGCACTTCCTGCCCGGCGACGGGGCAACGATCGGCGGGCGCGCGGTGCAGGACCCCCGTGTTGCAGGTGTCGCATTCACCGGCTCCAGCGATACCGCACGCATCATCAACCGGGCGCTGGCGGCCCGGAACGGCCCGATCGCCGCACTGATTGCAGAGACGGGTGGCCAGAACGCGATGTTCGTCGACAGTTCTGCATTGCCGGAGCAGGTCGTGATCGACTCGGCGTACTCCGCGTTCAACAGTGCCGGGCAACGCTGCTCCGCACTGCGGCTACTCTGCGTGCAGCGCGACATTGCGCCGCGCGTCATCGAACTGCTCAGGGGACACATGGACGAGCTCTGCATCGGCGATCCGGCAGACCTCGCAACGGATGTCGGCCCGACGATCGACGGCGAGGCGCGTGAGCTGCTGCAGGCACATGTGAAGCGGATGAGCGTCGAAGCGGACGTGCTGCATCAATGCCGCCTGCCGGATGGGCTCGGCGAAGGGACCTTTTTCGCGCCGACACTCATCGAGATCGACAGTGTCGACAGGCTCGAACGCGAGGTATTCGGACCCGTATTGCATGTGCTGCGTTTCCGCGGCCGCGATTTCGAAAAGATGATCGATGCCGTGAACGCGACAGGCTACGGCCTCACGATGGGGCTTCACAGCCGAATCGATTCGCGGGCGCGCAGAGTGGCGGCGCTCTCCGACGCCGGCAACCTTTACATCAATCGCAACATGATCGGTGCGGTCGTCGGCGTGCAGCCTTTTGGCGGCGCCGGGCTGTCAGGCACTGGGCCCAAGGCGGGCGGCCCGAATTACCTGCCGCGATTCGCCCACGAATTCAGCATCAGCAACAACATCGCGGCCGTCGGCGGTAACGCCAGCCTGCTGTCGCTCGCAACCGACTGAGGCCGCCGTGTCCGTCCTGAGTGTTTTCGATATCTTCAAGATCGGCATCGGACCGTCGAGCTCCCATACCGTGGGCCCCATGAAAGCCGCACGTGAGTTTGCCCTGTCGCTGGGAACGGTCGACGGCGAGGTGTGTACCGTACAGGTGAGTCTGCACGGCTCGCTCGCCTGGACGGGCAAGGGACACGGAACGGATTCGGCGATCGTACTGGGCCTCTCCGGTGCCGAGCCCGATACCGTGAATCCGGACGCGGTTGACGGCATGTTGCGCCAGGTGCACGAATCGAAACGTCTGCAACTGGCCGGGAGGGGCACGATCGATTTCGATCCGGGGACCGACATCGTGTTCGATTTCAAGACGGAATTGCCACGGCATACGAACGGCATGCGTTTCATCGCACGAACGGATGCCGGCGTGGAACTTGCCGTGGACAACTACTACTCTCTCGGCGGCGGATTCATCGCGCGCGGCGACGAGGAGACCGATGCGGCGGACAAGGCGATGCCCCCGTATCCCTACGACAGTGCGGCGACCCTGTTGGAACTCGCGGCCGCGAACGGACAGCGTATCCCGGAACTCGTGCTTGCAAATGAGCTGACGTGGCGCTCCAGGGAGGAGGTGCTGGCGCAACTCGATCGCCTCTGGGCGGTGATGAAGGACTGCATCGAACGCGGCCTTCACGCCGAAGGCGTCCTGCCCGGACGAATGGCGGTTCTGCGGCGTGCCGCAAGGCTGCGCAAGCGCCTTGAGAAACGTACGGATCCCGCGCCGACCGACGCGATGGAATGGGTCAACGCCTTCGCAATAGCCGTCAACGAGGAGAACGCATCAGGCGGCCGCGTGGTCACCTCGCCGACCAACGGGGCCGCCGGCATCATTCCGGCCGTGATGATGTACTACGAGCGCTTCACGAAGAACCCGACGGAGGAGGGCATGCGCACGTTCCTGTTGACGGCGGGAGCCATCGGTATCCTGTACAAACTCCGGGCGTCGATCTCCGGGGCGGAAATGGGTTGCCAGGGTGAGGTCGGCGTTGCGTGCTCCATGGCTGCCGCGGGACTGGCGGCTGCACTCGGCGGCGACAACAACTACGTCGAAGAAGCCGCCGAGATCGGTATGGAACACAATCTCGGGTTGACCTGCGATCCCGTCGGCGGACTGGTCCAGATTCCCTGCATCGAACGTAACGCGATGGGCGCAGTGAAGGCCATCAACGCGGCGATGCTCGCATCGCATGGTGACGGGACGCACAAAGTGTCGCTCGACCAGGTCATCGCAACGATGCGCCAGACCGGACTGGATATGAAGACGATCTACAAGGAAACGTCGCAGGGCGGGCTTGCGGTCAACGTCCCCGAATGCTGAGCCTCAGGTAACGATGGCGGTAATTTCGACAGACAGCCTGTGCCGGCGATTTCACGTGGGCGACAGCTGGGTGCACGCGCAACCTGGGTTTCGGTGGGGACCGCACGGAGCACGTGCTCTGGCGCTTACGGCATGGCGCCGTTGATAACATGCAGCCGAAACTCGTCGTGTTGCTGATCGGGACGAACAACACCGCACACCGGATGGATCCCGCGTCCCACACGGCCGAAGGCATAACGATGATTGTCGACGAGCTGCGCGAACGACTCCCGGAGTCTAAGGTATTGCTGCTCGCCATCTTTCCGCACCATTCATCGCCTTACAACGACATGCGGGAACGCAACGAAGAAATCAATCACCTGATTGCGGCGCTGGATGACGGCAAGACTGCATATTACCTGGACGTCAATCAGGCATTCCTGGACGAAGGTGGTACGTTTCGCTCCGAACTGATGCCCGACCTGCTGCACCCGAACACGATCGGCTACGCAGTGTGGGCGGAAGCGATGGAGCCGACGCTGGCGAAGCTCTTGCGGTAGGACATGCGGCACGCCCGGACCGGCCAATAGCGGTCATACCGGATCCTGACTTTCGGTGTCGGTGGACTTCAGTACAGTGACCATCAGCCGCCTGTCGCGGAGGCCGAGAAAAAAGAAGCCGACGAAACTTCCGAAGGGCAGCAGTGAAGCCACGTAGCAGAACGGGCGAAGAGATCCAATATCTTTTGCCAGCTCCGGCAGGAAGACAAGGAACCCCCCGAATGCCAACGATACAAACGCAATACCCATTTTCATGGGGAGCCAGTCATTTTCATACATGATTCTTCGGTGCTCGGCAGTCAACTTGACACCCTCAACGGTGTATCCGGTCAGGATGCGGTCTCGCGTGGTGTTGACAGCGCTATATCCTGCGATAAGCGTGTTCATCGCAGCCCAGATCGATGCGACGAGAACGAGACCGAGTTGCAGCGAGTTCATTCTCAGTCACCTTTAGTCGTAATGCAGCCATTTACAGAGACCGGTGAGGTCATGGTCTCGTGTAGTCGATCCGGCAAGCCTGCATCTTTCCTGTGACATCCGTCAAATTGTAGAATCAGGTGGATTGAACTCTTGTCTTCGGATCGAGCTAACGATCTTCGAGGACCTCCTCGTGCTCCAACGCGGCATCATCGTCCGTAATCGACTCGTCCTGGAGCGTGCTGTCGATTCGCTCGGTAATTATCCGGTCGTCCGTCGGCGGGCCACTATTAATACGATCAGTGTCCAGGGAATCGGTCTCGTCGTCCTCCGGGTCCAGCACTTCGTTGATTGCTTCTTCAACCTGCTCCGGCCGCGCAGGCACGCGTTCCGCATCCGGCTGCCACGGCTTCTCTGGTTCCGGCATCCGCAATCCTTCGGGTGCCTGGGTGACCTCCGGCCTGCTGACCGGATCATCCTGTGCCACCGCGTTGCCACATGCCAGCGAAATGGCGGTGGCGAGCACTTGTATGGACGTCTTAAAGATGTTGTTCATCGCGCAGCTCCTGTCGAATAGAATGTTCTCAAAGTGATGCATACGCCGTGCCAACGCTGAAGCGTAACAACATGCCATGCGAGAGGATGTGCACGTCTTTGGATCGCACTGGTGCTGAAGAAAAGGGCGTGGTCGCGGCGGATACGCAAGCCTAAGGCAGCAGCTCTGCGTATGCGGGAAACCCCTTCTCACGCCGGAAGTCCGCCAGCTCCCGGCTGAACACCGGCGCGCCCGCAAGCCGATCCAGCGTCTCGATCAGCGCATCGAGGGTTCGCGCCTCAAAGCGGCAACAGGTAACGAACGCACTGACAAGCTCCGGCACGCTCGAGCCCCGGCGGCGCAGCTCCGCATCCACCCGCAGAAGATAGACGGCGCCGCCCCAATACGCCGTCGGGTAATCCCGCCGCGCCCGCAATACCTGCGCAGCCTCGATGAAATTGCGCTCTGGCATGTCGTAGCGCCTCGCAGCGCGCTCGATCTTCGCCCGGTACTGGGCCCACATGCTGTCGGTCGACATCACGCCGGCGGAGTGCATGAGCTGGTACTGCATGTAGCTTGCAAAGCCCTCGGCGAACCAGGACTGCTGCCGGCCCAAAAACGGCAGGAACAGGTGCGCCAACTCGTGATACAGCGTCCAGTCCGACAGCAGGTCCGCGCGGGTGTAATGTGGGTCTACGTGAACGTTCACGCCCTGGTGCCCGGAACGAATGGTGTTGGCCCAGGGTACCGGCGTCGCGCCGGCAGTCCGGTAAAAGTGGATGTGCACGTCGAAGGGATAGGGCGCGATGGTGTCGGCCACGTGCTCCGCCACGGTGCTCACCCACTCGCGGAGTTTGGCCTGCTCGGCGTCGTCGAACCGGTCCTCCCAATGCCAGACCAGTTCAGCGCCGGCCGGTGCGCAGAGCATCAGCAGGCACAGCGTGGCCAGTGCGCGCTCAGCCGTACTCTTTCGCGTTCCGCGGGTAATCGTAGAGCAGGAGTTCGGTGGGGGGGCGGGCATGCAGCATCCAGTCGTCCCGGTCAATGGCTACGCAGACGACGCCGGCGGTCGGAAGGTTGTTTGTCAGCCCGGGCGAGATGAAATTCGCGAAATCGGTCAATCCGGGATTATGGCCGACGAGCATGAGACTGTTGAACTTGTTGTCCTGTGCACATACGACATCCAGGATTTCATCCTTCGAAGCGAGATAAAGATGGCTCTCGCGCTGCAGGAATTCCATCGGGTAGTTGAGTTCGCGCGCAACGGCGCGTGCCGTTTTCCAGGCGCGGACGGCAGGGCTGCTGACGATGAGTGAGGGCCGGATACCGGCAGCCGCGATCCGCTGGCCGATCAGCGGCGCATCCTGCTTGCCGCGGGCGTTCAGGGGTCGTTCGCGATCGTGGAGTGATGGGTCGTCCCAGCTCGACTTGGCATGACGAACGATCGTTAAGGTTTTCATTCAGGTCCTGCGTGCTGGGGACTTCGTCTTTACATGAGGCCCGTTTGCAGCCGTGCCTCGTCGGACATCATAGACTGGTTCCACGGCGGGTCAAACACGAGTTCCACCTTGACATCACCGACCGTTGGGACCACGGCAATCTTCTCCTGCGCATCCGCGACCAGCACGTCGCCCATGCCGCAGCCTGGGGCCGTCAGCGTCATGTCGACTTCGACCGAGCGCTCACCGTCCCCGCGCGGTTTCACTTCGCATCGATAGACCAGCCCCAGGTCGACAATGTTGACCGGTATCTCGGGGTCGTAGCAGGTTTTCAACTGCCGCCAGATGACGTCCTCGATATCCTTATCGGTAGGATTCTCCGGCACATCCGGCGCCGGCGTGCGCTCCTTGCCGAGTGCGTCGGCATCGGCGCCCGCGATCCGAAACAGGTTGCCTTCGACATAGACGGTGAAACTGCCACCGAGCGCCTGCGTGATGAAGCCGGCCGTGCCTTCGCGAAGCAGGAGTTCCTCCCCGGCAGGAATGATGATCGCCTTCACGTCGCGCTGGAGCTTCACGGGTTCATTGCTATGGCCGAACATAAATCAGTTTTCCGTATTTGCAGGTACGTTGTGCCGGTTCAGTGCGCCGGCGAGGGCGTGCCACGCCAGCGTGGCGCACTTGACGCGTGAGGGAAAATCCCGGACGCCGAGCAGCGACTGCAGCTTGCCGAGGTCGGCGGGTCGCGTTTCACCGCGGAGCGCCGCCGTCACGGCCGAACGCCTGGCCAGGACATCGCTCCGGTCGAGGCCGATTACGGCTTCCGTCAGCAGCGAAGCCGACGCGATCGAGATGGCGCAGCCCGAGCCCTCGAAACTCGCATCCCGCACGATGTTCTCGTCGTCGATCGCGAGGTACAGGTGCAGTTTGTCGCCGCACAACGGGTTGATGCCTTCGGCCTCGTGCGTCGGGGACACGAGCCTGCCGAAATGCCGTGGGCGGCGGGCGTGATCGAGGATCAGGTCACGGTACAGTTCACGCAGCTCGTCCCCGGAAAGGTCTGTCACGGTGCTCACCCGAAAATCTCCTGCGCCTTGCGAATGGCAGAGACCAGCCGGTCGACGTCACCCGGTTCGTTGTAGAGCGCCAGCGAGGCGCGTGCCGTGCCCGGGATGCTGAAATACTGCATGACGGGCATCGCGCAATGGTGGCCGGTACGAATAGCCACGCCCTGGTGGTCCAGGATCGTACCCAGGTCGTGCGGGTGGATGTCGCCGACCAGGAACGATTGCACGGCGGCCTTGTACGGCGCGGTGCCGATGAGGCGCAGCCCGTCGATGCCGGCCAGGCGTTCCGACAGGTAGGCAAGCAGTGCTGCTTCGTGCGCGCTGATGCGTTCCATGCCGATGCCCTGCAAATAGTCGACGGCCGCCCCGAGTCCCACGACGCCGCCGATATTCGGCGTACCGGCCTCGAACTTGTAAGGCAGCTCGTTGTATATCGTTCCGTCGAAACGGACTTCGAGGATCATGTCGCCGCCACCCTGCCAGGGCGGCATGGCATCGAGCAGCGATTCACGGCCGTACAGCACGCCAGTGCCGGTCGGACCGAACATCTTGTGGCCGGAGAAGGCGTAAAAGTCGCAGTCGAGTTCCTGCACGTCGACGGCCATGTGCGGTACCGCCTGCGCGCCGTCCAACAGCACGGGCACGTCCTGTTCGTGGGCCCATTCGATGATCTCGCGTACGGGGTTGATCGTCCCGAGCGCGTTCGACACGTGGCCAAGCGCGAGCATGCGTACCTTCATGGACAGCATCTCGTGGAGGCGGCCGAGGTCCAGCTGGCCGTCGTCGAGCATTGGTGCGACCAGGAGCTCAGCCCCGGTCTGTTCACAGACGAGCTGCCAGGGGACGATATTCGAGTGATGCTCGAGATGCGTGATGAGGATCCTGTCGCCTGCGCCGAGTCGCGGTCGGCAGTAGCTCTGCGCGACGAGGTTGATTGATGCGGTCGTTCCGCTCGTCAGCACGACCTCGTGGCGGCTGCGCGCATTCACGAATGCGCGTAGCTTGTCACGTGCGCCTTCGTACGCTTCCGTCGCGCGGTGACTCAGCGTGTGTACGCCGCGATGCACGTTCGCGTGATCGCGTTGCTGGTAGCTCGCAACCGCTTCGATGACCGCTATCGGCTGCTGGCTGCTCGCAGCACTGTCTAGGTAGACGAGCGGGTGGCCCTGGACGAGCTGGTCCAACGCCGGGAAGTCATCCCGGACGTCGAGGAAATCGCGTCCGCTTTCCGCCTGCAAAGGCTTCATCGGCCCTCTCCCGCGGCCATGGCCCGCAAACGGGATTCGACACGGTCGCCGAGCAGGTCGTGCAGCGCCGCGATGGGTACCGTGTCGACGACGGTTGCCGCAAAGGCGCGGGTCAGGATGCGGCGTGCACGGTCCGCGCCGATGCCCCGTGAGCGCAGGTAAAAAAGGGCACGCTCGTCGAGCTGGCCCACCGTCGTGCCGTGCGCCGCTTTAACGTCATCGGCGTAGATTTCGAGTTCGGGCTTGGCATCGATTTCCGCGTGCTCGGACAACAGTAGGTTGTGATTCGCCTGCTGCGCGTCGGTGCCGTCGGCACCCGGGTACACGATCGCTTTGCCGTTCCATACGGCGCGGCAGCGACCAGACAGCACGCCGCGGTATTCCTGCCGGGAGGTCGCGGGCCCTACCCGGTGCTCGATGCGTGTGTGGTTGTCGACGTGCTGGGCCGGGCCGGCGAGGTACAGGCCGTTGAGCGTGACCGACGCGTACGGACTGCCCAGGACGACCTTGAGATCGTTGCGCGCCATCTGGCCGCCGAGATCGATGCCGAAGTGCTCGAGCCGT
>JBGTLY010000010.1:0-8594 GCA_041743865.1 Woeseiaceae bacterium | reverse complement strand
AGCTCGGCGGCGGATGGCTCGCGCAGTTGGACGATGTACACCTTGAGGGCAGCTGCGTCGTCCGTGCCGGCGAGCCGGAGGTTCGTGCCGGGCCCTGCGTCGCGCAGCTGGCTCTCGGCGGCAGGGACGCCCAAAGGCGCCACGGCGAGAACCATCAGGAATAAGGGTGGAATGAGTCTCAAGGTCTGCTACAGGCTGGGGTTTTGACCGCAACTTATCACACCGCCGGACGCGCCGGCCATGGAGGGGCGGGCAGGGCCGTTATTCGGCCGCGGAGTTCTCGTGCGCCGCACGCGCCTGCCAGGAACTTTGCGCCGGGGCGTCGCCCGGCTCGATGAACTCGACGTTCGCGCCGGCATCGCCGAAGACGAATACGCGACAATTCTGCGCGTCCGCGGGCAGGGAATAGGTCGCGCCGGTTTCGATGAGCGACTGCAGCCGGTAGGCATCGCAACGCGCCTCGAATCTCGCCAGCGCGCCGTCGGCCTGCGCGAACTCGAAGTTGCGGCGGGTCGGCCGGTAGTGCCAGAGGGGCTTGCCTTCCTCGCAATTGCAGGCGGTTCCGAGACGTCCCCGGGCGGTGAGCGCTGCATCGCTTTCGAGAGTCTCACGTATGGCCGCCAGCGCCGGCGCGATCGACTCGAGGTCCGCCTTGCTGCCCGCTTCGGCCCTGAGCCGCTCGCTGGTGGCGAGTGCGGCCGTGTACTGCCCGCTCGCGTGCTCGACCTCGAAGATCCGCTTCAGCAGGTCGCGCCGGTCCTGCCCGGTCAGCGCGTTGTGATCGTCCACGGCGAGCGCACGGCGATAATGCCCGAGCTTGCCGATGCTGTTGCCTTCCTGATCCTCGACACGCCCGGCCATGAGCGCAAGCATGGTCTCTTCGTACAGGTTCCAGCCGCCGAGTGCGATCGCTTCATTGAGTTGCGCCCGCGCTTCCGCGGTTTCCCCGTTGTGCACGTGCGTCATGATCCGGCGATAGCGGCGCAGAAAATTGGACGTTGCAAGATCGCGGCCGCGCCGGACCTCGAAACGCATTTCGGCGATGTTGTTACCGAGTTGGGCGCGATCGGCCGGCGTTGCGAAGCGCCAGCCGTCCAGCGCGTCGAGAGCCGCCTGCTCGAAGCCCACGCCGCCGATCGAATCGAGGATGATGGGGTCGGTAACACGGCCGTCGGGCGTTACGATAAAGTCGACCCGGACCCAGCCCTCCTGGCCGGTGCGCACCCCGCCCGGAAAGACCGGCGCCGGCTTCTCAAGCGGGACCGCGCGCAGTTCGCTGCTGTCGATATCCGTCTCGAAAACGGTTTGCGTGGCTGCCGTGCCGGCCCACAGGCCGGACAGCGCTGCAATGATGAGTATGTCGTTTCGCATGAGGCGTCCCCCTGAGATGCGTTCAGGTCGCGAAAAGTTGCAGGGGATCGGCAAAACTCTTGAACTCGAGGGCATTGCCGGACGGATCCCTGAGGAACATCGTAGCCTGCTCACCGACTTCGCCGGCGAAGCGAATTCGCGGTGAAATCAGGAATTCACAGCCCGCGGCTTCGAGCTGGTCCGCCAGGCGCTGCCAGTCGGGCCTCGGAAGCACGACACCGAAGTGCCGGCTCGGCACCGCGTCGCCGTCGACCGGGTTCGTGGCGCCCGTCGTCTCGTCGACCGCCACGAGATGCAGCGTAACCTGGTGGCCGAAGAAATCGAGATCGACCCAGCGGGAAGCGGTGCGACCCGTGCCGCAACCGATCATGTCGCAATAAAAGCGCCGGGCTGCGTCGAGGTCCACCACGGGGATGGCGAGGTGAAAGGGGACGAGGGTGTCGGTCACGTCGTACTCCCGAGCCAGTCGCGTGGACGCAGGTAATCGCGGTACAGCCGGACTTCGTCGCTGCCCGGCGCGGGCTGCCAGTCGTACTCCCAGCGCACGAGCGGTGGCAGCGACATCAGGATCGATTCCGTCCGTCCGCCGGACTGCAGCCCGAACAGCGTACCGCGGTCGTACAGCAGGTTGAACTCGACATAACGGCCGCGCCGGTACAGCTGGAAGTTGCGCTGCCGCTCACCGTACCGATGCCGGCGACGCCGCTCGACGATCGGTGCGTACGCTCGCATGAAGCTGTCGCCGGCGGCTCTGACAAAGGAAAAACACGCAGAGAAATCCGGTTCGTTGAGGTCGTCGAAAAACAAGCCGCCTACGCCGCGGGTCTCGTTCCGGTGCCTGAGAAAAAAATACTCGTCGCACCAGGCCTTGAATCGCTCGTACACGTCCGGGCCGAGCGTATCGCAGGCTGCCTTCGCGGTCCGGTGCCAGTGCACGACATCGTCGAGAAAAGGATAGTAGGGCGTGAGGTCGTAGCCCCCGCCGAACCACCAGACGGGCGATTCGCTACCCTCGCCTGCAACGAAATAGCGAAAGTTCGCATGCGTCGTCGGCACGTAGGGATTCAGGGGATGCAGCACCAGCGATATGCCGACGGCCTGGAATTCGCGGCCCGCAAGTTCCGGCCGGTGTTTCGTCGCCGAGGGCGGCATTTCGGCACCGTAGACGTGGGAGAAGTTTACGCCGGCCTGCTCGAATACCGCGCCGTCTCGCAACACGCGGCTGCGTCCGCCGCCGCCCGCCTCGCGCTCCCACGCGTCCTCGGCGAAGCGTGCGCGGCCGTCGATATGCTCGAGCTCCGCGACGATTCGGTTCTGCAGGGACAACAGGTAGTCCTTTACCTCCCCGATCGCATTCATGATGTTCGCGCCCTCGAGACCTTGCCCGTGTCGAGCGCACGGATCTCGGACGGTCCGCGCGCCGGCCCGCAATCGCCGGGCGCGATGTAGTCTACAAGAGTGCGGAAGCGGCGACGGAGCAGGAAGCGGTTCGCCGCCACCGGCCGCCCCGCGAGGTTCGCGCTCGTGGATGTAATCGGTAGCCCCACGCCCCGGCAAATTTCGAGCGCCACCGCGTTCGCAGCGAGCCGCACCGCGACCGTCGAATGCGTGCCCGTCACAAGCGGCGACACGCGGGGGCCGGGCCGGGCCAGCCAGGTCACCGGAAACTCGGGACGGGGCGGGGGCAACCGGGCGAGGTCCTCCTCGACGATCCAGCCGGCGAGATGCTCCGCCCTTGCGGCGAGAAGTATCAGGCCCTTCGCGGCGTCACGGGCCTTGATCCTGAGCAGCCGCCGGAGCGCCTGCACGTCGTCCGGCAGGCAGCCCAGGCCGTAGACGCCTTCGGTCGGGTAGGCAATCACGCCGCCCGCCTGCAAGGTGTCGACGGCGAGGCGTATCGGCATGCGCACGCTTGCGATGCCTGGCTATTCGCCGCCGTTCGCGGACAGGCCGGAAGCCGGGGGCTTCCTGCCGGCCGGGCTTTTCTTTTTCTTGCCGCTCTTCTTGCCGGCTTTTTTCTTCGCGGCCTTTTGCTTCACTTTTTTCTTCGGTGCTTTCTTTGCACTGGCCGCCTTGGCAACGGCCGGGGCATCCGCGGCGGCGGCCTTCTTGCCGGTTTTTTTCTTGCCGCGCCGGCCGCGATCCGGTGCAGCCGCGAGCAGCTCCCGGCACTCGCCGAGCGACAGGGACTTCGGGTCACGATCTTTCGGCACGCGGGCATTCTTCGCTTTGTCGGTGATGTAAGGCCCGTAGCGCCCGTTCAGTACCTGGATGCCGTCCGCCTCGAAATCCTGGATGATGCGGTTCGCATCGGCGATCTTTTTTTCCTCGATGAGTTCCAGCGCCCGCGGTAGTTCGATGGTATAGGGATCATCGTCGCCACGGATCGACACGTATTTGTCGCCGTAGCGTATGTACGGCCCGAAGCGGCCGACACTTGCAGACACCGTGAGGCCGTCCCCGGTCTCGCCGAGCGTGCGCGGCAGCTTGAACAGTTCGAGCGCTTCCGCGAGCGTGACGTCGTTCATCTTCTGCCCCGGACGCAGACCTGCGAACTTGGGCTTTTCCTCGTCATCCTTGGTGCCGATCTGCACGAACGGTCCGTAGCGGCCCATGCGCACGGTCACCGGCTTGCCGGACTTGGGGTCCGTGCCGAGCTCCCGTGCCTGCGCAACCTGCTCGCGCGTAACCGACGCTTCCTTCTCCAGCACGAGTTCGTGGAACGGGCGCCAGAACTCGTCCAGCACCGGTACCCAGTCCTTTTCGCCCAGCGAGACGGCATCCAGGTCGTCTTCGAGGCGCGCCGTAAAATCGTAGTCGACGTATTGCGTGAAATGATCGGTCAGGAACCCGTTGACGATCCGGCCGATATCGGTGGGAATGAAGCGCTTGCCGTCCGTCTCCACGTACTCGCGATTCTTGAGCGTTGCGATGATATTCGCGTAGGTGGAGGGACGCCCGATACCGAATTCCTCAAGCGTCTTTACGAGACTGGCTTCCGTGAAGCGCGGCGGCGGCTCGGTGAAGTGCTGTTCCGGCCGCAGCGTCTCGAGTGCGATCGTGTCGCCTTCCTCGATTTCCGGCAACAGGCGGTCCGTGTCGTCGACCGCTCCGTCGTCGATGTCCTCCTGGTAGACGGCGATGAAGCCGGGTTCGACCAGAACCGAACCGTTCGCACGAAAGGTATTGCCGTCGGCCGCGGCGCCGGCCGCCATGTCGATGGCAACCGTGTCGAATACCGCAGGCACCATCTGGCAGGCGACGGTGCGCTTCCATATGAGCGAATACAGTTTCATCTGGTCTGCGTCGAGAGTGCCTTCCAGCGATTCGGGCGTGTAGGCAACCGAGGTCGGGCGTACCGCCTCGTGCGCTTCCTGCGCGTTCTTCGACTTGTTCTTGAAGCTCCTTACCTCGTCCGGAACATTCTGCTTCCCGAAGCGCTCGGCGATGAACGCACGGATTTCCTCGAGCGCGACCTGCGCGAGCGTTACCGAGTCGGTTCGCATGTACGTAATGAGACCGACGTTGCCCTCGCCGGGCAACTCGATGCCTTCGTACAGCTTTTGTGCGACGCGCATCGTGCGCTGCGTGTTGAAGCCGAGCTTGCGCGAGGCCTCCTGCTGCAGCGTGGACGTCGTAAACGGCGCTGCCGGGTTGCGCTTGCGCTGCTTCTTGCTGACGCTGATCGCGGTCAGCTTGCCATTTGCGGCGGCCAGGATCGTGCTTTCGACTTCGCGCGCCGCCGCTTCGTTTTCGAAACTGAACTGTTCCACCTTCTCGCCGCGGTACGACACGAGCCGGGACGCGAACGGCTGGTCCTGCTTACTGAGATCCGCCTCGATAGTCCAGTACTCGCGCGCCTTGAAGGCTTCGATCTCCAGCTCGCGTTCGACGATCAGCCGCAATGCCGGGCTCTGCACCCGCCCTGCGGACAGGCCGGGCTGCACCTTCTTCCACAGTAGAGGCGAGAGGTTGAAGCCGACGAGGTAGTCGAGCGCCCGGCGGGCCTGTTGCGCACCGACCAGGTCGCCCGAAATGTCACGCGGGTGTTCGACCGCTTCGCGGACCGCATTCTTCGTGATTTCGTGAAACACGACGCGATGGACGGACTTGCCGGCGAGCGCGCCTTTCTCCTTCAGCAGTTCGACGAGGTGCCAGGAAATCGCTTCACCTTCGCGATCCGGGTCAGTGGCGAGATACAGCGCATCCGATTTCTTCAACGCTCGCACGATCGCATTCACATGTTTCTCGTTGCGCTCGATGATGGAGTACTTCATCGCAAAAGCATTGTCCGGGTCGACCGCGCCTTCCTTGGGCACGAGATCGCGCACGTGTCCGTAGGAGGCGAGAACATCGAAGTCCTTGCCGAGGTACTTGCTGATGGTTTTCGCTTTGGCGGGCGATTCGACGATGACGAGATTGTGTGCCATTACGGGGTGTGTAAGGTTTCCTGGACCGGTGGGTGGACGAAAACGGGGCAAGCGATGCCGCGCCTGAAATACATGCTCGGTCACGGCATGTCAAGAATTGGACCGGGAATCGGTGCTGGAGCGGCCCACGGCCGCGAGTGCCTGGCTCAGTTCAATGAACCAAACCCGCATCTTCCTCGAAAACAAGGTCTTCCATGCGTGCGTAGGCCAATTCCTGGCCAGGCTGGCTGAACAGTACCATCAGAACGACCCATTTGATTTGCTCGACGTCGATGTCGTGGGTCTCAAGCGCCAACAGGCGGTCGACCAGGATCTCGCGATGCGGGGGTGACAAAATGCCGATCTGCTCGAGATAGATAATGTACCCGCGGCAGCTGACATCGAGTCTTTCCAGTTCGAACGCGTTATATATCCGGGTGCCGTGCGCGGTTTGCGGATTGAGGGGCAGGGCTTCCTGGTGCTCGGTCAGGCCATCGAGCCAGTCCAGAGCGCGGTCGATTTCAAGGTCGGCAAACCCCGCCTTGGCGAGCTCGAGACGAAGCTCATTGTGATCCGGCTCCGGCTCTTCCTCGGTGTCAACGTAGGTCTCGAACAGGTACATCAAAACGTCGAGTACGTTTTCTTTCATGCCTGGAGCGGCTCCCTTTCCTTGGGTACGAGTACCCTTTAAAGCTGGACTTGATTGCGTCAGGGCAGCAATGCATAACGCCCGCCGGACATTTTCTCGACTTTTCCGTCTAGCTCCAGGATCAGGAGCATGGAGGAAACCTGTTCGATCGTCAATCCGGACCGGGACACCAGCTCGTCGCTGCTGACGGGGTCATGGCCGAGGGCTGCGCGTAACACACGGTAGTCGGCGTCATCGCCGGCAAGGCCGGCGGACGGCGATTCTGGGGTCTCTTCCGAGGATTGCAAGACATGGCCGGCCAGAGCGCCGAGTTCGCTCACGATATCCTCCGCGGATTCAACGAGCTTCGCGCCATCGCGGATCAATCGGTGACAGCCCCGGGCCATGGCGTTATGAATCGAGCCCGGCAGTGCAAAGACTTCGCGTCCCTGCTCGGCGGCGAGACGGGCCGTGATCAGCGACCCGGACTGCCGGGCGGCCTCGACGACGACCGTACCAAAGGACAGGCCGCTGATCAGCCGATTGCGTTGCGGAAACAAGTGTTTCATCGGCGGTGTACCGAGCGGAAACTCGCTGACGAGCGCCCCCTGCGCTGCGATCTGCTCCGCCAGATCCCGATGCCGTGCGGGATACACGGTGTCAACCCCGTGGCCAAGAAACGCGACGGTCCGCGCGCCAGCCGCCAGCGCGCCGCGGTGGGCTGCAGCATCGATCCCGGCGGCAAGACCGCTCACGATGCAGAAGCCGTTCCGGCCGAGGTAGCGTGCGAACTCGAACGCGTTTTGTTCGCCGCCGCGCGTCGGATTGCGGCTGCCGACGATGGCGAGGCACGGAAGGTGCATTGCGGCGGGATCACCGCGCACGTAAAGGACGTCCGGTGAGTCATCAATCGCGGTGAGCAAAGCGGGGTAGAGTTCGTCGCCTCGCGCGATGCGGGCGTGGCCAGGTGCAGCAAGCCAGCCGGCAAGCGGGTCGTCGGGAGCGGGTTCGTTCACGTCGCCATCATAGCGGTCCGGGGGTGTGCCTGATGAGTGAATTGCTGCGGCTTTTGGTGGGGAATCCGGGCCGCGCCTTATTCGCGGCCATGGGCCGCTCCTACTGTGGGAGCGCGCCATGCGCGCGATGGACTGCCGCGGGAATCGCGGGCATGGCCCGCTCCTACAATTCGCAGCCGCCGGTGCAATATCGCGGGATGGCCCGCTCCTACACCGGATTGCGGACCGCGTCGTGAATGTGGATGGCTTGCGTGGCTTCCATCACCAGCCCGTACGCGATGCCCGCGTAGACCTTGAATACCATGACCGTGCCGGCCTCTTCATCCGGCAGTTTGACGTCGCCGCCGCCGACCCGGTCCTCGACGACCTGGCCCGCCTGGAAAACGGTAAGGACGTCGCCTACCGCGAGCCCGTCGCGCGCGCCGCGATTCATGACGACCACCTGGTACTGGCCGATTTGTGTGACGCCGCCGATGACCGACATGATGCGCCCGTCGATCGCGCTGTCCGGTGCCTTCGGGAAAAAGTTGAGCGGGATATCGGTCTGTTCCGGGATCAGCCGGTCGCCTTCGATGGCTTCCTGGGCGGTATCCGTCAGCCAGACCGTCGCCGGGTCACCGCCGCGCCGCAGCGTGCCGTCACCGACCCAGATGCCCTGGTAGCCCACGACCTCGTCGTTGTCCGGGTCGACCAGCGGGTCGCCGATGTGCACGACGGAGAACCGTGTGCCGGGCATATCGCTCTCGATACCGCGTACGTAGATCTCGTTGCCGGCCGCCGCGATCAGGTGGTCGCCGCGTGTCCGGAGCAGGTACGGCAGTTCGTCGGCTTCGTCTTTCTCGAGCACGACGCCGGTACGCAGGAATGCGGAGATGGATTCGTAGGGAATGCTTGTCACCGCCTCGGTCAGCGGTGTGACCCGCGACTGGGGCGACAGGCGGTAGGTCGAGGCCCGTACGTTCGTGATCCGCGGCTGGCCTTCGATGTACACGAGGCCCAGCACGTCGCCGGGATATATAAGATGCGGATTCTCGATGTTCGGGTTCACGTACCAGATTTCCGGCCAGAACCAAGGATCCGCAAGGAACTGTGCCGAGATGTCCCAGAGGGTGTCGCCGACCTGCACGACGTACTCGTCCGGGTGGCCGGCCGCGAGCGGCACGCGGCTGG
>JBGTLY010000009.1:0-7199 GCA_041743865.1 Woeseiaceae bacterium | reverse complement strand
AGCTCTCGCTCACGGGGGCTGCTCTTCTATCGAATGCTTGAGCAAGCGTTGGTGACCGAGCCCGTTACCTATGCCCAAATCACACGAAAAGCGAAACACAAGATATAGGGGTCGTTGGAGCTAAATGGATACCCCTTATATAATTACATGCTCCTCAAACCCCACAGGGAGCGTGAAGTGAAATCCGAATCGGAAGTCCGCCGGCGCTCGCTCGACGCGCTGGAACAGGCGATTTCGTCGCCTCTCGACGCGCAGGGATGCGGCCTGTTATGAACAGCTGGTCCTGATCCGCGAGTTCGACGAGCGAGCCGGCTGGCTGGAGTGGTCTTCTCCGAGTTGCAGCGACTGGCTGGCCTGGTGCTGTGATATTTCCCTCAGTGCCGCACGAGCGAGAGTCCGGGTGGCGCATGCCTTGCTGGGATTGCCGAACATCTCCCAGGCTTTCGCGGAGGGCAGGGTGTCGTACACCAAGGTCCGGCACTGACGCGGGTATCGCACCTGCGGAACGACGAAGAGCTGTTGCGCTTTGCCTTGAAACACACGGCGATGCAGGTCGAGGAACGGTGCCGGGAACTGAAGTGCGGCACGTCCGCTTCGCCCGAGGCAGTGAACGGCGTGCATGACCGGCGCTATCTCTCGCTGCGCCGTGATCCGGAGCGTGGCACGGTGTCGATGACCCTGGAAGTGTCCCTTGAGGACGGCGAGCTCATCGAGAGGGCTTTGGATACGGCGCGAGAGGGGTCTGGCCAGGGAAGACGCCGAACTCGCCGGGGACTCGTTCAGTGCACAGCAGGCGGATGCGCTGGTAACGGTGGCGCGGGCGTATCTTGAGGGAAGCCACTTAGCGAAAAATATGGCGGACCGTACGCGGCCGAGCCACCAGGTGACGGTCCACGTGGACCGCTCGGCGCTCGTCGACGGGCGGGGCCGTTCCGGCCTGCCGATCGAATCGGTCCGGCGGATGGCCTGCGATGCCGAGACGGTGATGATCGTCGAGGACGAGGATGAACAACCCCTATCGGTCGGACGCAACACCCGCACGGTGCCCCAGCGGATCAGTCTGGCGCTGTGGGCAAGGGACAAGGGCTGCACGTTCCCCGGCTGCAACCGGCAGCGCTTCGTCGATGCGCACCACGTGAAGCACTGGGCGCAGGGCGGTGAGACGAGTCTCGATAATCTCCTGCTCCTGTGCACGCGGCATCACCGCGCGATGCATGAAGGGGCCTTCTCGATCTGCAAGGACTTCCGGGACCAGTGGCGGTTCTTTCGTCCGGACGGGATTGCCGTACCGGAGTGCGGCTATGTCGCCGGGGATAAGTGCGACCGGACGGCCGGACTGTCGCTGGCCACGCTGGTGCGTAAGGTCGGGTACCCCTCCGCGAGGGGTACTTTAGCAAAGCGGAAAACTCCGTCGCTCCTCGGCCGGGAAACTGCGAGACCGGACGGCTAGCGTCTCATTTGCCGGGTGCAGGGCTGGTCACACCCGGAGCAGACCCTGGAACCACTCGAATCGCCGTCTGGCGAGGGGAGGGGTTCGGCCATAACCAGCGGGTCAGCGACTGCCTCACAAAGCACACTTCGCATATGGCAATGCATAGGCCGCGAGGAAAAATATCGTGACACCGAGAAGCACGATTGGCCAAGCCGCAATATGAATAGCTGTGACAAAACGTACCGCGCTGCTTCAGACCGCAATAGTCGAAATCCGATCAGTAACGCTGCGATGATAATAGCGGCAAGCACCGCGCCGTAAACGCCAAAAGACGCAATACGAGGAAGAACAGACTCGGAAATCGTCGGTAGCTCACATTCGGAGAAGGTTTTCTTCGCGAATCCAACGGCATCTAGTTCGCCGAATATTTGCCCCATCGAGAAGCTTGCTGCCGACACGGTCAAGATTGACAACCAACGCAGCCCTGGAGCGTATTGCAACAGTAGCCCCCTGTTTTACGGCCGCCCGCTACGGGTCAGCAGCGCTGGGAACAATGTAGGACAGGCTTTGAATTGCCGTTATTGCCAGATAGATACAGAAAAGGCGAACGAGCAGGACTCCGATACTGCGGGCAAGCATCCATTGAGCTCCTTATTGCTGAATTTCTGATTCCACTTCACTGGATTCGGAAGCGGCGGTTGCACACGCTTCCGATGGGTACAGGCGGTACAGCCCCACCGTGACGCCGTTGGTCCAGCCGAACCCGTCCTGCAGTGGGTATTCGCCGCCGCCGCCCGGCGTCAGGGTGACGACGTTGTATTTCTCCAAGAGCTTACCGGTATTCGCATAGACATTCGTCACCAGCGATAGCCAACGGCTCGCGATCGTCTCGGCCAGCTCCGGCTCGCCGTACTCACGCAGTCCCGTCACGGCGATCCATTGTAAGGGCGCCCAGCCGTTCGGTGAATCCCACTGTTGGCCGGTGTCGCGGTTCGTGCTGACCAGCCCGCCGTCCTCTAATAATTCCTCGCGGACGACCTCCGCGATGCGTGCGGCCTGGTCCTCGGTGGCGAGGCCGGTGAAGAGCGGGTACAGGGTCGCGGCGGTCACATGCCCGAGGCGGCGGCGCGCGGTCCATAACCAGTCGTCGTACACGCCGGCCGCCTCGTTCCACAGGAAGCGGTGCATGGCGGAGCGCCGGTCCGCCGCCAGCGTCTCGAATTGACGGGCGCAATCGCTGTCGCCGGTCTTCCGGCAGCCCTCTGCTATTGACTGCTCGAGTCCGTACAACAGGCTGTTGAGGTCGACGGGGACGATGGACGTCGTCCGCGTGGTCTCGATGGATTCGCCGTCGGCAAACCAGCGTGAGCTGAAGTCCCAGCCGCTTTCCGCTGCCGCACGGATGTCGCGATAGAGACGTGAGTGGTCGACATAGCCCGCCGCCTCCGCGGCTTCGACGTCCTCTGCGAACGACTCGTCCCGCGGCACATCCCGCGCGTCCCAGTAACGGTTGAGCCGCGAACCGTCCGGCATCGTCACGACTCGCCGTGCGGCCTGTTCCGGCGTCGACGCCGCGGCGCCTTGCATCCAGAACGCATGCTCGGCGCGGAGTTCCGGCAGGAATTCGGCATAGGCTGTCGCCGGCTGCTCCGGCGCGAGCAACGCCACCATCCGGTGGAAAAACGGCGGCTGCGAGCGGCTGAGGTAGTAAGTCCTGTTGCCGTTCGGTATGTGACCATAGCGCTGGATCTGGTGCGCGAAATTCATCACCATGTTGCGCCGGAGATCAGCCTGCTCCGGCCCGAAACCCAGCATGGTGAAATAGGAATCCCAGTAATAGACCTCGCGAAACCGGCCACCCGGCACGACATAAGGGTGCGGCAGCGCGAGGCGTGACGACCAGGGCTCCTGCGTCGTGGACTCGCGCGTCAGGAGCGGCCAGAGCGCGGCAATATGGCTGCAGAGTGGCAGTCCCTTTTCGGGCTCGACCGCGGGCGGTGCGGCGGGGTTGAGCTCGAAATGACGCGTGAGAAATTCTCCCAGCGCCTCCGGCGAGTCGAACTCCAGCGCCGCGGCCTCCGCAAGTATCGTTTGCGGCAGGTGTTTCGGGACCGCATCGGCCCACTGCTTCGAGTCCACGAAGAGGCCGCTCATCGCCACCGTCTCGAACAAATCGCCGAACAGTTCCGAAGGCGGCTGCAATTCCTCGCCGGCTGCGTCGTCCGCGAGAGCGGCGCTCGACAGCGTGAAAACCAGCACCGAGAGGACAGCGGTGGACAAGGTGTTACCCGGGAATAGCCTCATACGGTGCTCCTTTCTCATCTCTTGTAAATTGATCTTCCAAAATTCATCCGGCCTGGAAACTGTAGCGCACTGCCAGCGTGAGCGACCGCCCGAACAGCGCGCGTGCGTTGTACAGGGAGCCGATGCCGCCGGTGTGCACATCGGTGCGTGGGTTGCCCTCCGTTAACCCTGCTTCGTTGGAGAGATTGTCGACATTGAGCTGGGCATTCCAGTGTTCGCGGAAAGCAAATTCGATGCCTGCATCGAGCTTCAGATAGGACGGGAGCGAGACCGTGTTTTCGTCGTTCGCGAAGCGCTCGCCGATGTGCGCCAGGGAAAAGAACGCGCGGCCGCGCCCGTCTGCAAACTGGATCGACGGGACGAGGCGTGCCATCACGCGTGGAATTCGTCGCACCTGGTTGCCGCTGTTATCCAGAGAAGCACCGGAGAATTCCCGGTACTCCGGATCCTGCAGTGTCAGCGCGAACTGAAGGCCGACGGACTCGATGGGCTCATAGACGCCCTCGATTTCTATACCGTGCGTGCGGGTCCGGGCGCGGCGCACGAAGATCGAACCATCGAGGAGGATGTCATTGAACGGCACATTGTCGAAGTCGGTCCGGAATGCAGTGAGGAAAACGGCGAGGTCGTCGCCGGATGCCTTGTAACCGAGTTCCACGTTGCTTACGCCATCCTTGTCGGTAATACCGTTCCGGATGTCGTCGAAATGCGGAAGCTTCGCGGACCGGGTCAGGTGACCGAACAGAGCGTGACGCCCACCGGGTCCATGGCCAAGTTCATAGTTGAAGCCGGCAGAAAACCCCGTGTGATCGAATTTCTCGTCGTACTGGTCGCGCGCCGGTCCGGCAAGCGACGCACGGTCGTACGTCGTCGTCGGGTCGCCGTCCAGGTCCAAACCGTCCTGGCCCTTGCTGATCGACGCGTCGATGTCCGTCCAGTCGAGCCTGGCGCCGACATCGAGACGCAGCCGGTCGCTGACACGCCATTCGTCGGAGACGTAAAGTGCCGCGATCCGGCCTTCGTAATCCGCAAGCAAATTCAGAAAGGAATACTGCGTGAAGCCTGCGGGGTCGGTAACACCGGGCAGTGCCAGCCGCCGCGGCTGATCGCGCACGTCGGTCAGGAGCAGGTTGCCGAGGCTCCAGCGGTCGCTCATCGAGAAATCTGCGAGGTAGGTGCCCACCGCGATGTCGTGCCCTGACCACTCGAAGTTCAGGCGCGTGTCGTTCTGCAAGGCGCGGAAGTCCTTGTGCACCGCCCAGTGCCCGTGGTTTTGCACCAGGAATGCGGCATCGAAGGGTGCGCCGCCTGAGATATAGGTATAGGCCGGGGCGACACCGCGCCCGGCCGCAAACGCCTCTCCCGTCAGCGGCACGGCCCCGGTGAATATCCCGTTGAACGACACGTCGCCATCCGTGAAGCGGGTGTGCGACGACAAGCTGATGCCCGAATCCCAGCGCAGGTCGATGCGGGCGCCGGTCGAGAGCAGCCGCGGATGGATGCCGTCGGCGAGATCGGAACCGGACAGGCCAACTTCGGCGGCGCTGGCCGGCAAGCCCGCGGCGCGCATGTCTTCGCTGTGCAGCGAATACCGTCCTGCCGCCGTGCCGTCCGCTGCCGTGGGATTCTCCGGGCTGCCGCGCAGCGGAATCGGGACCGCAAAAAGCGATCGATCGTCGATGTACTTGGCGTAGAGGGCCAGTTCGGTTCGTTGCGTGACCCTTGCGAGCTCGAACCGCACATGCCCGCCCTCGTCCGCCACGAAGCCCGGATATCGCACGCCCTCCGAGCTTCGCCGGTAGGCTCCGGCGGACGCCCACCACGAGCCCGCCAGCGGGGCGCTCCAGTAGGCATCCAGCGCACGCGAGTCGAAGTCCGACCAGGCGGCTTTCACTCGCAGCACCGGCGCGGACGCCGCCTTTTCATTGACGAAATTGATGGTTCCTCCGACGGCGCCGCTGGTAAACACCGGCGCCGTGCCGCCACGGACGACCTCCACCCGGGCAGTCGATTCGCTGAGCCGGATGAACTGGTCCGGGTTATAGAATGACAACTCGAACACGGGGTATACCGGCAGGCCGTCTTCCACCAGCGCCACGTAACGGTACCCGCCGTCCTGGACGATTCCGCGGGCGAATACGTTGCCTTGCGTCGTGCCCGCGGTGGATTCAACCCAGAATCCCGGCACCGCGGAAATCAGGTCTGCAGTACTCGTCGGCGACTGTCGTCCGATGTCCGCGCGGTCGAAGGTCGATATACCCACACTCGATTCATACTTGGTGCGTGATCGGGCCGCCGTGCCGGTTACGACGATCTCCTCCATTGCGAACGCGCGCGCGGGCGCCTCGGGCGGTTGGGAATAACCCGTCACCCCTCCTTGTATCCGCGGACGGGCAGTGTCGGCCGCAGGCGCCTGGGCTGTTTCGGCATCGGGAATCGGCTGGACGGCAATTGAGTCGCTGTTCAAAAATACGTACCGTAGCCCGGTGCCGGCCAACAGCGCGTCAAGCGCGTCGAGCCGAGTAAACGAACCGGAGATCGCACTGGCGGTGAGGCCTTCGGTGGCGCCGGAGAAGAACACGATCTGGATATCCACCTGCTCGGCGAGCTCCTGCAGTGCCAGGGCCAACGGCTGTGCAGGTATCGCGATATCGAAGCGCTTCTCATCAGCGGCCGAAAATTCAGGCGCTGCCAAAAGCAGCGCGGCCAGGACAAAGGCGCAGCCGGACCGCATCACCCGCAGGCAGTGGCCGGGTGCCGGTCCCCTGGACGCTCAGTGCTTTGCGCGAATGCGAATGGCGTCATCGTCATGCTGCACTTCGACGTCCGGTTCCATTTCGAGAAAGGTGACGAGCGCGCGAAGATCGTTCGCCTTGAAGACGGTGGTGACTTCCCGTCCGGCGAGTTCGCCGTCTTCGACGACAATGGGCACCGCGTTGTAGCGGTTGAACTCGTTCACGACTTCGGCGAGGGGAGCGCCGTTGAATATGAGCCGCCTGTCGGTCCAGGCGAGGGCCATTTCGAACTCGAGGCCCGCATCGATCGGTGTAATGCCCTCCCTTCCCGCGACCAGTCCTTCGCCCGCCATGACGACGAGCGGCGCCGTAAGTGGATCATCGGGCACTACCTGTACGGCGCCCTCGACCACCGCCAGCCGCGTCACGTCGCCTTTTCGGTATACGGAAAACTTCGTGCCGAGGACGGTTAACGAAACAGTGCCTGCCTCGACGACAAACGGCCGCTTCGAATCTCTCGCGACGTCGAACATTGCCTCGCCGGCGAGCAGCGCGACGTGACGCCTCGACCGCCCTATCCGGATGTCGACCTCGGAGAGGGTATTGAGGGTTACGATCGAGCCATCGTCCAGCGCGACGGACCGCTGCTCGCCCAGCTCGGTGGCGTGCCGGATTGCCGGGTCGTCCACGACGGCAAATTGCGTCAGCAACACCGTCGCCGCGACCAC
>JBGTLY010000008.1:0-2191 GCA_041743865.1 Woeseiaceae bacterium | reverse complement strand
GCGCCTGCCTCCTCCGCATACGGCGGACACGGATGATCCCAGGGTTCGATTGCCCATCCGTCCCAATCCCCCGGAACGCCAAGTCGCCACAGCAGGTTGACCTTCGGACGGCGCCCGTATTGATACGCCGGGTCAAACTCCAACCGAGCGTCGCGCCGAAACAGGATCTGCGGCTCCTCGCGCGCCGGCGGTCGTGCCGACTCATCGAGCAACTCTGCGTTGTCCGTAATGCGCGCCATCGGCACGATGAAGTACGGATTCTCCGGCGCAGCACGCACGGCCTCCGTGATCTCACGCCACGCCGATGCGGTAAAAAAACAATTACCGTCCCAAGGCAACACCCACTTGGCCAGCGCCCTGCCCTCACGCAGCGCCGCGTTTCTTGCGCCGTTGTTGTTCATCACATAATTATTCTTGTGACGGTACAGGCGTATAAGCACGCGACCCTGATGGCCCGTTGCGAGCGTCGCGAAGCGGTCTGTCCAGGGTGCAAACTCCGCCGGCACGCCTTCGATATCCCATGGCATCCCGCGATACGCCTGGGGATCGAACGGGAGATGTAGATAGGTCACGCCCTTTCGATCGAGCAACGCCAGGATCGCACTCTCCTGCTCCGGATCGACAATGCGGTTTACGACGAAGCGTTTCTCGCACTGTGGCAGTGACGGCTCATGCTCGAGAATGAAGCGCAGGTTCTCCAGCGACTGGCCCGACGCGTGGCGCGGCGGCAGGTCGTTGCCGACAATACGATACAGCACAAACGTATCGGGTTCGCCGCTGAGCGAGCTCTGGCGGTAACGTTCGGCGAGCGAAGCACGGTCCGCGACCGGCGCTGTCCCGCGGTCGGATGGTCGGCTGACGGGCAGCGGTCCCGGCTCGTCGTTGACGGGGCCGAGCAACCCCAAAAACCGTGGCAGCCGGTAACGCGACGATCGCCACAGCCAATATAAGCCCGGGATCCGGGCCAGGGCCTGTTTCCACCAGGCCGGAACGGTCGACGATGAAGTGTTATCGCGAAATTGCACTTCCAACGGCCTCATAACTACCCGTTCAACACCAAACGCCGAATTGCATCGGCGTGCTCGTCCGCCTGCAATCCGAGGCCGACCGGCACGACCGGCGAATTGCTATACAGCCGAGCGATGAATTGCGCCTTGCGCGCCGCATAGGACCTTCCTGCACCCGGCAATTCCGGCACATACTCCACCAGCCAGCCGAGCCGTGAGAAATAGGCGAAATCCGGAACGTCTGTCACCAGGACCGGAACGAATCCGGGCAAGGCATCGCCTATCCCGGCAAACCCCAGGCACGCGAGACGCAGGGTGTCCTTGTCGGTGCCCAGTGCCCAGATCAGGTACGGCCTGGCGCGGGCGCTGACGGGCGAGTGTCGAAGCGCGGCAGGCCACGGATCGGGCCTCTTGAGTCGCATCGACTCCAGGCACCGCAAGATCCAGCCGACGAGCCAGCGCATTCTCCAGTAAGCTCCCGGCGGCATCGGTGGCCAGCGAAGCTCGAAGCGGGCAAGCCCCTCGTCCCTGCCGGCTGTCAGCGACTTGAACTGTTGACGCATGCGAGCCATCTGATCTTCCACGTTCAATTGCGATTCCCTTGGCATGTCGACAGCAATCAGCGCCCTTTGTCCGCGCCGATCAGCGCGAGAATCTCGTCGGCGGCATGCTGTGCGCCGCCAAGGTCGATGGCTTGTCGTCTCGACCGACTGCTGTCGCGCAGCTCCATTAAATGATTCACGGCGCGTTCACGCTGCTCCGCACTTTCGCAGGTCGAGACGACCGCGGGCGCCGTTTCTGCGACAAGTGCCGCACGCCGGGCCTGGTCATCTGACACCAGCGTGTTTGGAACGAAGAGCGCTGGCAGTCCCGACTGCAATACCTCGCAACAGCTGTTGTATCCGGCGGCTCCGATGTACACGTCAAAAGCGTGCAAGTAGCGCACCAGTGGGTAAACGCTGATGGGCGTTACATCGGCGGGCAGTTCCACATCCCTGACGGAAATCGGCGCCTGTGCCCACACGACGGTGTAGCCTCGTTCTTTCACTTCATCGATCAGGCCAAGCCCGATCCTGCGGACGTCTTTCAGGTTTCCGGGTCCCAGCGAGAAAAGTGCGTAACGACGGTCGCGATCCAGTCCCAGTGCGGCCCGGGCCGCATCGCGCGACAGCAGTTCGTCGTCC
>JBGTLY010000007.1:0-3550 GCA_041743865.1 Woeseiaceae bacterium | reverse complement strand
CAGGTCCGCCACGTGGGCGCCGCCCGCATAAAACCAGTCCGCGGCCCGCTTGTCGCCCTTGTCCTTGAGCGTTACTTCGGAGCCGAGCCAGCAATAGGTCGACTGCCCGAAGCCGGTAAAACCGTTGCTGCTCGCAGAGGCCGTGCGGCTGATGCCATCGTAGACGCCCGCCGTCGCGGAAATGACGCGAGCATGGTCTCGGGCGCTCGCGTCCAGCACTTCGCACCAGCGCAGACGTTGCTCCCGGTCGAGCGTCGCTACCTTGTCATCGACCAGGTCGAGGTCCGCACCGGGAGGATTGCGATAGAGCTCCGCTGGGGTGATCCGGCGGTACGCATCGGGCTCCAGCGCCCGGGTAATCGCGACCGCCTCGCGCACGAAACCGCGCAGGCGATCGGGATCGAGGTCGGTCGTGGCATGGGTCGAGTAACGGCCGTCCGCGTAAATGCGCAGGGCGAGGTTTTGCGATGTCGTGTCTTTGACCTTCTCGAGCTGGCCGTCGCGGTACTCGAATTCCACGTCTCTGCTCTGGCTCAGGCTGGCCCAGGCATCGCCAGCGCCTGACGTTGTCGCAATCTCGACCGCCTGTACCGCGCGGTCCATGAGCTCAGCCGACATTTTCGCCTCCAACGGTCATTTTCGACACGAGCACGGTCGGTATGCCCTGGCTCACCGGGACACTCTGGCCATTCTTGCCGCACGTCCAGCCACCGGTATCGAGGCGCGCATCATTCGCTACCATCGTGATGTTCCTGAGCGAGTCCGGGCCGTTGCCTATGATGTTGACGTCCTTGATGGGCGCCGTAATGCGCCCCTTCTCGACCAGCCAGCCGTTCTTGACATAGAAAGTGTAGTCGCCCGCACCGATCTGCACCTGTCCGTTCGTGTAGGTCTCACAAATGATGCCGTGGTCCACGGCTGCGATGATCTCGTCCCTGTTATGCGGACCGTCCTCCATGAACGTGCAGCTCATGCGCGGCATGGGCGCGAAGCGATAGGACTGGCGGCGGCCCGAGCCGGTCGGCGCCAGTCCGTATTGCCTGGCGCTGATCGTGTCATGCAGGTAGGACTTGAGGATGCCGTTCTCGACGAGCACGGTGCGACCGGCCGGATTGCCCTCGTCGTCGTAGTTGAGCGCGCCGCGTTCCCTGGGGATCGTCGCCTGGTCCACGACGGTTACAAAGGGGGCCGCCACCTCCTTGCCGATCATGTCCGAGTAAATGCTCGTGCCCTTGCGGTTGAAATCCGCTTCCATGCCGTGGCCGATCGCTTCGTGCAGGAGAATGCCGCTGGCGCCGGAGGCCAAAATTACGGGCATCTCGCCCGCCGGCGGCCGGCGCGCCTCAAAGAGGATCAGCGTCCGGTCCACCGCCTCCTGGACCATCGTGCCGAGACGCTCCTCGCTGTACCAGGAAAACTCTTCACGGGCAGCAATATTCGAGTAGCCGGACTGTACCTCGTCACCCTTTTTCGCATTGACCGTAACCGTGACGCGCGTCATGGGCCGGTGGTCCATGACCAGGCGGCCATCGAGAGTCGCGATCATTACCCTTTCGTCGGCGTCGTTCCAGTACACGGACACCCGGTCCACCGCCGGATCCAGCGATCTGGCCCGGGCTTCGATGAACTTCAACAGCGGGAGTTTGCGGTCGATGCCGACATCGGTCCAGGGGACTGCGGTGCGGTACAGGCCGCCCATTGCGGCGGGGTCGAAGGCCTGCGGTGAAACGGCTGCACCGCGGGTCGCGATGGCCGATGCGGTCCGCGCGGCGCCGAGCATGGACGACAAACTGAGGTCCTCGGTAAACGCGTAGCCGGTCTGCTCGCCAATGACGACGCGCAGGCCTACGCCCTGCTCGATCCCGGAGTTCGCATTCGACACGATGCCGTCTTCGAGCTGCAGGAAATTCGTGCGGGTGTGCTGGAAATAAAGGTCGGCGGCATCGGCGCCGTTCGCCGTCAACTCGGCCATGACCCGGCTCACCGTGGCCTGGTCCACGCCGAACCAGTCCATGAAGGGATTTTCCGGCATCGGCGCTGCGATACGGGTCGCCGGCTGCACGCCGCACCCACCGAGAAAGCCGGGCATGGTGAGCACGGCGCTGCCGGCCGCCACTTGCCCGAGAAAATCCCTGCGCTTAATCGTCATTCTGTCTCCATCGAACTGTCCGGTTGCAGATCCTACCGTCGCGACAACGCGAGCCCCACCCCGGCGGCGATGAGAAATCCGCCACTCAGCCGGTTCCTGATTGTCGCAAACCTGGAAAGCCAGGAGCGTGCACGGCTCGCAAAAATCGCCCAGCAGAGGTCACCTGCAAATAGCACACTGAGCAACACCGCCGCGGCCTGCGACAGTTCGGTCATGCCCGCTCCGGCCGGGACAAACTGCGGAAGAAACGCCGCGTTGAACATGAGCGTCTTCGGATTCGACACTGCGATAACTAAAGCGTGGCCAAAGACGCGTCGCCCGCCGGCAGCGCCATCCAATTCGCCGGCAGGGCGTCGCCAGGTGAGGACACCGAGGACAAGCAGGTAGGCGACACCGAGCCACTTGATCCAGGTCAGGGCGGATGTAAGTAGTTCGACCAGTGCGGCAAGGCCGAAGACCACCAATGCAAGCTGCAGGCCGACACCCGCGACCGCACCGGCGACAGTAAGGGCGCCCGCGCCGAAGCCGTACCGCAGGCTGTTTGCAACGGTTAGCGCGACGTTCGGCCCGGGAATCGCAACGAGCACTGCCGTTGCGATTGCGAGCGCGAAAAGATTCTCCATCGGCATACGCGCTTCTCCGGTTCAGCGCCGCCGCCGGCGCGACCAGTACTGCAGCAACAGGAAGCCAAACAGCATGCCGCCCAGGTGTGCGAAATGGGCGATGCCCGGTGCCGTGCCGGCTACGCCCAGGTAGAGCTCGAACAGGCCGTAAAGGATCACGAAATACTTGGCCTTCATCGGGATCGGCGGGAACAGCAGTACGATCATCCGGTTCGGGAACGCCATGCCGTAGGCGAGCAGGATTCCGAAGACACCACCCGACGCACCGATCGTGGGATACAGGCCACCCTGCAGGCGAGCCACGAGAAGCTGCACCACGGCGGCACCGATGACGCAGGTCAGGTAATAAGTCAGGAAGCGCTTCGGCCCCATCAGCATCTCGAGTTCACGCCCGAACATCCACAACGCAAACATATTGAACGCGATGTGCATGACGCTACCGTGCAGGAAGCCATAGGTCAGGACCTGCCAGGGCGCAAACGGCGAGCCGGGAACACCCGCCGGCCACAGGCCGAAATTGATGATGAGAAACTGGTTACTGAACTGCTGCAGTGCGAACAGGATCCCGTTCGCAATCAGCAGGGCGAAAATGATGTTCGGAATACCGCCCTGCGAGGCGGGACGGCGGACGCTGTACTGGTTCACTCGGGTTCCCCGGAAGTTTCTTTGGCCGGTCGCCTGTTCTTAAGTCCCGGCCGGGGCCGGGGTTCCGTGCAAGACTACCAGCCTCCGCCCCCGCCGCCACCCCCGCCGCCGCCGGAGAACCCGCCACCGCCGC
>JBGTLY010000006.1:0-14871 GCA_041743865.1 Woeseiaceae bacterium | reverse complement strand
CCCTCGGCGTGTGGCTGCTCGCCCGGCAATTGCAGCGGCGGCGGCAGATCGACGACGAAGGATCCGCCGGCAGCTGAGGTCCGCCGACATCGGCGTAGCGCTGTACACCCCGCGAATCCAGCGCTCTTGGCATGGGCGGGGTAACAGGGTATCGCTGCCGCCGGCATACCGCGATGCCTGGCGCGCGATGTTCGAGCACTATGTATTTGGCGATCCGGCGACAGCGGGTGCACACTTGCCCGTGGAACGGCGAGGTGTCCTGGGCGAGCCGTCGGAAGCAGACATCCGTCGCATGAGACAGGCGCTATCGCGCGCACTGAGCCGCAACTGAACGAAACACCAGAGTACGCGGGGTGCACGACAACACCAACGAAATTGGGGGAAATCACATGAAACGCAGGGATTTCGTGCGCAATTCGGCGCTCGTCGTGGGCGGCATGGGGCTGATGCCGGGAGCACTGCGCACTGCGCGCAGCGCGAACGAGAAACTGCAGATCGGTCTGATCGGCTGCAACGGCATGGGGTGGGCCAATACCGAGTCCCTCCTGAAAATGGACGATGTAGACCTCGTGGCGATCTGCGACGTGGACCGCTCCGTGATCGACAACAGGCTCGCCGACTACCGAAAGCTGCGCCGCAACACGCCCGCCGTTTTCGGTGACTATCGCGAGCTGCTCGAGAAGGCCGATGTGGATGCCGTCGTCATCGCTACACCGGATCACTGGCATTGCAGGCAATTGTTGGATGCCGTGCGTGCCAGGAAGCACGTCTACGTCGAAAAGCCGGTCGCAAACACGATCGAGGAGTGCGCGATCATGGTCGACGCGTCGCGCGAGGCCGGGGTCGTCGTACAAACCGGGCAATGGCAGCGCAGCGGGCCGCATTACCGGCGGGCGCGAGAGATCGTGCGCTCCGGCGTGCTCGGCGACATCCGGCTCGTGCGCACCTGGGCCTACGTGGGCTGGAAGGGCTCCGTGCCCGTCCTGCCCGACGAGCCGGTACCCGCGGGTGTCGACTATGACATGTGGCTCGGCCCGGCGCCGGAGCGGCCTTTCAATCGCAATCGGTTCCATTTCACCTTTCGCTGGTTCTGGGACTACGCGGGCGGCCTCATGACGGATTGGGGGGTGCACCAGATCGATATCGCATTGTGGGTGATGGAGGCGACATCGCCGGTGTCGGTCATGGCGTCCGGCGGCAAGCTCGCCTATCCGGACGACGCGTCGGAAACCCCCGACACCCTGCAGGCGGTATTCCAGTACCCGCAGTTCAGCATGACCTGGGAGCATGCCCTCGGCATCGATCTCGGGCCTTACCGCATGACCGAGGGCATCGCCTTCGTCGGCAACAACGGCACGCTGATCGTCAGCCGCGGGGGCTTTGAGGTCTACCCGGAGCGCGAGTTCGTCGGCTGGGGCGAGGAGGGCGAGCCGAAGATGGCGCCGATCGCGCCGCAATCGCCCGCGGACGGCGTATCGCATCTCGACCTCCACACGCGGAACTTCGTCGATGCGATCCGCGCCGGCGACCCCGGCAGGCTGAATACGCCGATCGAGTCCGGCGCCCTTGCCGCGGTCAATGCGCAGATGGGCAATATTGCCTACCGGACCGGCAACAAGCTGTTCTGGGACCCGGACCGGCAGGAATTCAAGGACAACGCGGAAGCCAACCGGCTCGTGCGTGCCGACTACCACAACGGCTGGACGCTGGACCCGTAGGAGCGCCCCATGGGCGCGATCAATCCGGAACCCGTAGGAGCGCGCCATGCGCGCGATCAATCCGCGCCCAAATCGCGGCCATGGGCCGCTCCTGCGTGGTTTTTTCAAAGCCCGCTCAGGCGGGAAAAAAGCCGCCGGATTGCCTCTGCCAAAGTTGCGCGTACAGGCCGTCCCGGGCGACGAGCGACTCGTGCGTGCCTTCCTCGACGATGCGTCCCTTGTCCATGACGACCAGGCGATCCATCGCAGCGATCGTCGACAGCCGGTGCGCGATTGCGATCACGGTCTTGCCTTCCATCAGGCGGTACAGGTTTTCCTGGATGGCAGCTTCGACTTCCGAGTCGAGCGCCGACGTGGCTTCATCGAGAATGAGAATCGGCGCGTCCTTCAACATCACGCGCGCGATCGCGATGCGCTGCCGCTGGCCTCCGGACAGCTTGACTCCGCGCTCGCCGACGTGGGCATCGAACCCCCCGCGGCCCTTCGCATCTCTAAGCCCGCCAATGAACTCCAGCGCGCTCGCGCGTTCGGCCGCGCTCTTGAGCATCGCTTCGGTCGCATCGGGCCGTCCGTAGACGATGTTGTCGCGCACGGACCGGTGCAGGAGGGACGTATCCTGCGTGACCATGCCAATTTGTGCCCGCAGAGAATTCTGCGTGACCAAGCTTATGTCCTGTCCATCGATGAGGATTCGCCCGCCTTCGACGTCGTAGAAGCGCAATAGCAGGTTAACGAGCGTCGACTTCCCCGCGCCGGAACGACCGACGATGCCCACCTTCTCGCCGGACGCTATCAAGAGCGACATGTTCTCGATAGCACCCGTATCGCGCCCGTAGTGAAACCGGACCTTGTCGAAGTTTATCTGGCCTCGTGTGACGACGAGATCTTCGGCACCGGGCTGGTCCTCGACCAGCCGCGGCAGGGCGATCGAGCTGATGCCATCCTGGACCGTGCCGATATTCTCGAACAGGCCCGATACCTCCCACATGATCCATTGCGACATGCCCCACAGCCTGAGCACCAGGCCAATGGCGACGGCCACGGCGCCGATCGTCACGATGTCTGCCAGCCAGAAGCGGATCGCCATTGCCGCGACGGAGACGAGCAACAGCGAGTTCAGAATGTACAAGAAGCCGTACAAGGCGGTGACCAGCCGCATCGAGCGGTACACCGTGCCAATGAAGGTCGACATGCCGTCCTTCGCGAAAGCGGACTCGCGCCCGGCATGGCTGAATAATTTGACCGTCTGGATGTTGGTATAGGAATCCACCACACGGCCTGTCATCGTCGAGCGTGCATCGGCCTGTTCCTTCGACACGCGCCCCAGGCGCGGAACGAACCAGGTGAGCAGGGCGACATAGGCGGCCACCCACGCTGCGAGCGGCGCGGCCAGCCGCCAGTCGGCGGAGCCGACAATGATCAGCACGCCGAGAAAATAGACCACGACGTAATTCAGTACGTCGACGAGTTTGATGACGCATTCACGCACGGCAAGCGCCGTTTGCATCAGCTTGGTGGCGATCCGCCCCGCGAACTCGTCCTGGTAGAAGGTCATCGACTGCTTGAGCAGGTAGCGGTGGACCTGCCAGCGGATACGCATGGGATAGTTGCCCATCAGCGTCTGGCTGTGCACCAGAGACTGCAGGTAGACGGTGGCCGGGAGGAGCACGACGACGATGAACGCCATGCCGGCGAGCTTCCGGCCCTCGGTCGCCAGAAACGACTCCCGGTCCTGTGCCGACAGCCAGTCGACGATCGCACCCAGGAAGCCGAACATCCAGACTTCGGCAATGGCGATGGCGGCTACGAGGACGGCATCGGCCGCGATGAAGCGCCATGCACCGCGCGTGTAATGCATGCAAAAGGCAATGAGTGTCTTTGGCGGCTCTACCGGCTCCTCGGGCGGGAACGGGTCGAGGCGCTCCTCGAACCAGCGGAACATCGGTCACCTCCGCAGCTATTGTGTTGCGGCGGAGACCCGTGCGGCAAGTTCCAGCCGATGAGACACGGGGGCCGAACCCACTGAATGAAGTCGGTTCCGCCCCGGTAACGGCAATCGCAAATACGGCGACGCGCGGATCGCGTCGCCTCAGAACTTGACCTGGATGCCCGCGACGGCGTTCCAGGAATAGATCTCGTTCTCGGCCAGCCGGCCACTGTCCTTGCCGCTGAACATTCGCAGCGGTGCGTCGTTGATATTCAGCATCTCCACGAACGCGTTCACGTGATCGGAGAACTGGTAACTCGCCTTGAAGTCCAGCTGCCCGCGATCGTTGAAGTACAGGTCCTGGCTTTCGTCGTCGCCGACCGCATCGAGGTACGTGCTGTAGTAGGTGTACGCGAGGCGCGCCTCGAAACCTGCATATTCATAAAACAGCGACGCATTCGCGACATGTTCGGACTGCAAGAAAAAGGGCAGCTTGTCCTCGCGCCCGAAGACACTCGCTTCGCTGTCCGTGTACGTGTAGTTCAGAGCCATACCGAGCCCGCTGAACAGGGATGGTAAGCCGATGAACTGCTGCTGGTAGTTCAACTCGATGCCGAAGATATCGCCGGAATCGGCGTTGTCCGTGGTTTCGAGGACCAGTTCGCTGAAGAAGCGGCCTTCGAAATCCGTATCCTCGAGCTCCGTTATGCGGGTGAAGATCGGTTGCTCGATGTCCTTGTAGAACACGCCGGCTGCGAGAATGCCGCCAGACTCGAGGTACCACTCCAGCGCCACGTCGAAGTTCATCGACTCCAGAGGCTCGAGGTCGGAGTTGCCGGCTTCGGCTTCGCCCTCGAAGACCCCGGGATTATCTTCGTCTTCTTCAATTTCGAAAATTCGAAACGGAGCCAGGACCTCGTAGGAAGGACGGCCGAGCGTATTCGTCCATGCTGCTCGCAGGAGAAGTTCGTCGCGCAGCGCCCAGCGCAGATGCAGGCTCGGCAGCCAGTGCGTGTAGTCGTCGTCACCCGTGACGGGCGCCGGTGTTTCCGGGTCACCGTCAACGAACACGAGATCGTAGGCGGAAAAGCTCGTATCGGTCTGCTCGACCCGCACGCCGCCGAGGATCGTCGCGCTGCCGACATCGAACTCGCCCATGACGAACGCGGCGTCCACTTGCTCTTCAACCTCGAAGTCGACACCGAAAGATTCTGCGATGGTATCGGCATCGCTCAGCTCGAATCCGCCCGAATTTGCGTCGTAAAAGGTTTCCAGCGCCGGGAACAGCATGCGCGGGCCGAAGTCGTAGCCCGATCGGGCGCTGTCGTAGAAGTCCGCGTTGCCGGGTTCGGTGAAACCCGTAAGGGTCAGGTCGTCCTCGAAACCGTCGAACACTTCCATGTCCTGATCGGACGATTTTTCCCGCTCGGTGCTTTTGACGCCGAATTTCAGCAACACCGTAGTGTCCGCGACTTCAATGTCGCGTTCGAGGTCGAGCTCGAGCGCGGTCACGTCCTCGACGACATCCTGGCCGCCGCGCAGGTATTCATTGAACTCGTACAAGGACGGATCGTTGAATGCATCCGGGTCCGAGGCCTCCACGCGCCAGAACAGGCTGGACGTGTCGTAGCTCATCGGCTGCGTCTCGGACAGTTCGAACGACCATTCCCGGTCTCGCGGCGTTTCCTGTTTTCCCTCGCCGACCGTGATTTGCGCATCGATACCCCAGTTACCGAGGGTGAATTCACCGCCGAGCGAGGACGTGCGGATGGACTGCTTTTCCAGGCGATCGGAAACGAGGCGTTCGCCTTCGCCCTCCGTAAACGTGCCCGACGTCGGCGTCAGGTTCTCGAGATCACCTTCCCGATAAGCCCAGATCGTCTCGCTCTGGATCTCGGTGTCTTCGTAATTGTTGAACAAATTGCGCAGGTATAGCTTGACGCTGTCGCTGGGCCGAAACTCGAGATTCGCCACGATGCCGCTGCGTTCCCGCGTGATGCGGTAGTCGCGCAGGACCTGCTCGTCGGGCACGAGGAAGCCCGTGTCCTCGCCAGGATCGGTCCACGGGTCGCCGCCCTGCAGGTTTTCCGTATCGAATTCGCGGTCCGTGTAACTGGCCGACAAGACGATGCCCCACTGCTCGTTGGGGCCGAACACCTGGCCCCAGCCCGCCGCGATTCCCGTGGGATTTTCACCGTTCAGGTCGTAATAACCGTAGTCCGCGGACGCCGAGAAAAATGCGCCGTCCGGGTCGTCGAACGCGCTGGGCGTGATGATATTGATGGCGCCGCCCACGGCATTGCCGTCCATCTCCGGCGTTACGGCCTTCACGACCTCGACACGGGCGAGCACCTCGGAGGGAATCGTATCCAGCGCGACCCGGCGCGTATCCTCTGGCGAACCGATGACCTGGTTGTCCACCGTGACGTTCGTATAGCTCGGGTCGACACCGCGTATCGTGACGTAGCGGCCCTCGCCCTGGTCGACCGTTGCGGTGACCCCTGTGACCCGGCGCAGGGCTTCGGCGATGTTCTGGTCGGGTAGCTTGCCCGCGTCGTCGGCGGTGATCGTCTCTTTGATCATCGCGGACATGCGCTTGTCCTGGAGCGCGTTGGCGGCCGCTGCTCGATAGCCCGTCACGACGACTTCCTCGGTGATGCGGACCGCCTCGAGCGCAAAATCGAGCGTCGCACTGCCACTCGCCGGCACCGTGACCGTCTTTTCGAGCGGCCGGTAGCCTACGGAACGCACGGTTACCATGTGCTCGCCTGCCGACAGCCTGCTGATCGTGTAGACGCCATTAGCGCCCGCTGCTACTTGCCGATCGGCCTCAATGACGATGACCTCCGCAAACGCCAGGGGGCGGGAGGTCGCCTCGTCGGTTATTTCGCCACGAACGCTCACCTGCGCGTGCGCGGCTTGCGCGAACAGCAGACAGGTAACGGAAAGGACAATTCGAAGGAACTGCGTCATTGCGGATTGCATGTTTTCCCCTGGCCTACAACGCTTCACACAGACAAGGTCGGCAGCCTAAAGGGACGGTATTACCCTCGTGTTACAGGCCGGATCACAAAGCGACGGATTTCTATGGTAGGCCGGGATCAATGCGGCCCCCCCCGGCGCGGCGCCCATTCGCTGGCGTCTAACCTGGGTTGTGCCGGTATGCGGATGCCTAGGTCGCCGGTCACGACCACACGCCCGGACGCGCGCGAATCCAATCTGCGCTGCCGGTCGGAACCCCTTGATGCGCTTTGTTTGTTTGCCGTGCTGTTGGCCATGGCACGTAACGGGCACGCGGCCGTTATCAGCATTGTCCGACCCGCCGCGGAATGATCACTGCAAGCGCTGGCCCAATAATCCGGTAGAATGAGCGGCCCTTCGCTGCCGGGCCTGCCGCCGTGTCCGCCGCAAGACCTCTCTACGACTACAATCGTCACTGGGCCGAGTGCTACGGTACCGCGCCGTTCCTTCCGATGTCCCGGGTGGAAATGGATGCGCTCGGCTGGGATTCCTGCGACGTCATCATCGTCACAGGCGATGCTTACGTGGATCATCCGTCGTTCGGCATGGCGATCATCGGCCGCCTGCTCGAGGCACAGGGCTTTCGCGTCGGCATCATCGCGCAGCCGGACTGGCATTCCAAAGAAGCGTTCGAGGTGCTGGGTCCGCCGAACCTGTTCTTCGGCGTCGCCGCCGGCAACATGGACTCGATGATCAACCGCTACACCGCGGACCGGAAAGTCAGGAACGACGATGCGTACACGCCGGGTGGTTTGGCCGGCCGCCGTCCCGATCGCTGTTCGCTGGTGTACGCACAACGCTGCCGGGAGGCTTACCTCGGCGTGCCGGTCGTGCTCGGCGGCATCGAGGCGTCGCTCAGACGCATCGCCCACTACGACTACTGGAACGACAAAGTGCGCCGCTCGATACTGGTCGACGCGCATGCGGACCTCCTGTTGTACGGAAATGCCGAGCGCGCGGTCGTCGAGCTCGCCCACCGTCTCGCTCGCGGGGAAACCATCGCTTCCATCACGGATATTCGTGGTACAGCGTTCCTGCGCACGGACACGCCGGCGGGCTGGTGGGAGATCGATTCGACACGCGTGGACCGGCCCGGCCGCGTGGAAGCGATCATCAGCCCCTACGTCAATACGCAGGATGCGGCTTGTGCCGACAAGTCGGCGGCTGCAGAGAGCGAACAGGGCAAAATGCTGCGCTTTGTGCCGGACGCGCGCCGCAATCGGGGCCGCTCCGTGATCCGCCTGCCGTCGTTCGAAAAGGTCCAGGGCGACCCGGTGCTGTACGCGCACGCGAATCGCGTTTTGCACCTCGAGACGAATCCGGGCAACGCCCGTGCGCTGGTGCAGGCACACGGAAACCAGGAGCTGTGGCTCAATCCCCCGCCATTGCCGCTCTCGACACCGGAAATGGATTACATTTTCGGCCTGCCGTACCGTCGCGTGCCGCATCCGTCCTACGGCGATGCGAATATTCCGGCCTACGAGATGATCCGCTTCTCGGTGAATATCATGCGCGGCTGTTTCGGTGGCTGCACCTTCTGTTCGATCACCGAGCACGAAGGCCGCATTATCCAGAATCGCTCCGAAGAATCCATCCTTGAGGAAGTTGGCAAAATTCGCGATACCGTGCCGGGTTTTACCGGCGTCATCTCGGACCTCGGCGGTCCGACCGCGAACATGTACCGGCTCGCGTGCAAGAGCCGCGAGATCGAAGCTGCATGCAGGCTGCCGAGCTGCGTGTTCCCCGGCATCTGCAACAACCTGAACACGGATCATTCGGCGCTGACTGCGTTGTACCGTCGGGTCCGGGCATTGCCGGGCGTGAAAAAGGTCCTGATTGCATCCGGGCTGCGCTACGACCTCGCGGTCGAGGACCCGGAGTATGTCCGGGAGCTGGTGACCCACCATGTCGGCGGCTACCTCAAGATCGCGCCCGAACACACCGAGCGTGGGCCGCTCGACAAGATGATGAAGCCCGGCATCGGCAGTTACGATCGATTCCGCGAACTCTTTGAGAAGTTTTCCGCCGAGGCCGGGAAAGAACAGTACCTGATCCCGTACTTCATCGCCGCGCATCCGGGAACGACGGACCTCGACATGGTGAACCTGGCGCTATGGTTGAAGAATAACGACTTCCGTGCCGACCAGGTGCAGGCGTTCTATCCCTCGCCGATGGCGACGGCGACCGCAATGTACCATTCGAAAAAGAATCCACTGCAGAAGGTGACCTACAAGAGCGACGAGGTGGATGTCGTGAAGAGCCCGACCCAACGTCGCCTGCACAAAGCGCTCCTGCGTTACCACGATCCCGACAACTGGCCCCGGATCCGGGAAGCGCTCAAGGACCTCGATCTCGCGCACCTCATTGGCAGCGGTCCCGGCAAGCTCGTCCCTGCGCACCAGCCGCGCGGACCGTACAAGGACTCGCCGCGGCGCAAGAATTCGAAAACTGCGCACGCCAAACGAGTCAGGAAGGGCCGGGCGCTCACCCAGCACACGGGGCTCCCGCCTCGCGAACAGTAAGCAAAAGCAAAGGGGGTCAGAGTACATTTACCGGAAAATGTACTCTGACCCCACGCACGGACTTACGCGTCCCGCGCGCGGCTGGCATACAGGTTAATGAACTCCGCGGCCAGTGTTGCGCCGGCCAGCGAGGTTATCTCGCCGACGTCGTAAGCGGGCGCGACCTCCACGAGGTCCATGCCGATCAGGTTGATACCGCTGAGCCCTCTCACGATGGCGATGGCCTGGGCGCTGGTCAGTCCGCCGCACACGGGCGTCCCCGTGCCCGGGGCGTACGCGGGATCCAGGCAGTCGATGTCGAAACTGAGGTAGACCGGGTGGTCTCCGAGTATCCGGCGTGCCTCGTGCACCACCGCCTCGATCCCCTCGCCGTGCACAAACGGCGCATCGAGAATGTTGAAACCGAGAGTGTCGTCGTTGATCGTCCTGAGCCCGATCTGCACGGAGTGCTCCGGTGCCACCAGTCCCTCCCGAACCGCGTGCCAGAACATCGTCCCGTGGTCCACCCGGCCGGCTTCATCCGACCACGTATCGCTGTGGGCATCGAAGTGCAGGAGCGAGAGCGGCTTCCCGTGCTTGCGGGCGTGCGCTTTGAGCAGGGGCCAGGCAATGAAATGATCGCCGCCGAGCGTGAGCAGGCCAGGCCCCTGGCTGATAATTTCCCAGGCATGCCGCTCGATCGCGCCCGGAATCGTCTCCGGCCGGCCGAAATCGAAAAAGCAGTCGCCGTAGTCGATGACCGCGAGCTGGTCGAACGGATCGACGCTCGTGCCGTAGGGCCGCATCCAGGATATGACTGAGGATGCGGCCCGGATACTGCGGGGACCGAAGCGCGCGCCGGGCCGATTGGTCGTCGCCGTATCGAGAGGAACCCCCGTTACGACCAGGTCGACGCCCTCCAGATCGCGCGTGTACTTGCGGCGCATGAAGGACGTTGCACCGGCGTAGGTCGGTTCGCTCGTCGTGCCGTAGGGGTTCTGGCGGGTGATGGCGTAGTCGCCGCCTGTTTTTCCGGACATCGCTTCTGTTCCTTGCGGCGTGTCTGCCGAGTCAGTCAATTCTAGCGCGCCCGGCCGGGGGCGTGGATGACCGAAGCCCGGTGCGCGGCAGCCGAGCTCCAGACCTGTTCGACCGAATGGCTCACTCGCCTGCGGCTCGCTCCGCTTTATTTCGGTCGAACAGGCCTCCTCGCCCGGCTGCCCGGATACTTCGGGCGCCGCGGTGAGCGTCACGTGTTGAAGCGAAGCGCGCGACCGCCGCACTATCCGGGCGGGCGCGTCGGGCGTTGTCTGAGGGAAGTAAAGCGGAGGCGAGCAGAGCGAGCCGAGCCATGACCGAGGACAATGCCCGATGTGCCCGTCTCGTGTCTAAGCCTGGCGCGCGGCTGCCGCGGGAGGGGGCCAGGAAATGCTTACAACGCGTCCGTGTCGATGAAGCGCCGGTCGAGGTCGTCGTAGGCATCGATGCGACGATCGCGGAAGAACGGCCAGCCAACGCGCACTTCTGTCAGTGCGGCGAGGTCAAGTTCAACGACCTCGACGCATTCCTCGTCTTGCGGTGCTTTCCACACGATGTGCCCGTCCGGGGCGGCGATGAAGCTCTGACCCCAGAACTCGATGCCGCCATCGCTTGCGGGATCCGGCTCGAAACCGGTGCGGTTCACGGCCACGACGTAACAGCCGTTCGCCACGGCATGCGAGCGCTGCATCGTCTCCCATGCGCCGTGCTGCGTATTGCCGACGCGATCCTTTTCCTCCGGATGCCAGCCGATCGCCGTGGGGTAGAAGAGGATGTCCGCACCCTGTAATGCCGTCAGGCGCGCGGCTTCCGGGAACCACTGGTCCCAGCAGATAAGCGTGCCGAGCTTCGCCTTTTTCGTACCAAAGGTCTTGAAACCGAGATCGCCGGGCGTGAAGTAGAACTTCTCGTAGTAGCGGGGATCGTCCGGAATGTGCATCTTGCGGTACTTGCCGATGTAGCCGTTTGCGCCATCCACGACCGCCACCGTGTTGTGGTAGAGGCCTGCGGTGCGGTGTTCGAACAGGCTGACGATGATCGTCACGCCGGCGTCTGCGGCGAGCGCGGCGAATCGCTCGGTCGTCGGGCCGGGGATCGGTTCCGCGAGCTCGAAGAATTTTGCATCCTCCGTCTGACAGAAGTAGCGCGAGCGGAACAACTCCGGCAGGCACACGACATCGGCGCCCTTGTCGATGGCCTCGCGGGCCATTGCGAGAGCCTTCTCCGTGTTTTCCGCCGAGTCGTCCGAGCAGCGCATCTGCACCACGCCGACCCGCACCAATTTGTCATTCTCGCGCTGGTTCATCTTCTTCGCGTCCGTCCAGATAAGGGGTCAGAGTAGTTTTTTTGCGCGGCAAAAACTACTCTGACCCCTTTTCCGCGGGATCCTCAGTCACTGCTCTGCGTGTCGAAGTAGGTTTGCGTATCGAAAAACGCCATGTACTGGTCGAGAATCTGCATCGCCCGTTTCGGTCGCACCTCGCCGGCGTCGATCTTCTGCTTGATCAGGTCCTGCATACGGCGACGCAGGTCGTTCGGGAAATACTGTACCTGCGCGAGCATGTCGTGCACCTGGCTTCCCGGGAGAACTTTCTCGAGCCAGAAATTGTTTTCCTCCTCGGCGTCACCGTAGATGTGGACCTCCGAGACACGCCCGAACAGGTTGTGGGCGTCGCCCATGATGTCCTGGTACGCGCCCATCAGAAACATGCCGAGGTAGTACGGTTCCCCGTCGCGAATGGGATGCAGTTCGAGATAGGACTTGTCCTCGTTGGCGGAGACGTACTGGCTGACCTTGCCGTCAGAGTCGCAGGTCAGATCGACGAGCAGCGTGCGTCGTGTCGGGCGTTCGTCCAGGCGTGCCAGCGGCATGATGGGAAAGGGCTGGTCGATGGCCCAGTGGTCCAGCATGGACTGGAACACGGAAAAATTGCAAAGGTACTGGTCCGTGAGCATCTCCTCGAGTTGCTGCAGTTGCGGCGGCGCCGGTTCCGGATCCAGTGCGCGAAGGCGAGCGAGGGCAGCGGACGAGGCGCTCCAGTACAGGCGTTCCACGCGCGCATTGTCTTCGAGCGACAGGTAGCCCATCCCGAACAACGTTGACGCTTCCTGGTGGATGGTCTCGATGTCGTGGCAGGCCTCGACGACGCCGGCGACATCCTCGTCGTCGTTCTCGCGCAAGCCGGTGAGCGTGACGTGGAGATCGCGGACCAGCCGATGGGCATCCCTCGGCGGCGCGTAGTCCTGTTCCGCGCGATCCTTGCGGAATGCGCCGAGCGTTTCCACGACCAGCACCGAGTGATGGGCCGTCATGGCGCGCCCGCTCTCGGAGACCAGGATCGGGTGCGGTACACCGCGCTCGTCGCAGACCTCCTGCACGGCCGATACGATCGTGTTCGCGTATTCCTGCAGGCTGTAGTTGATACTGCCTTCCTCGAAGCCGCCCGTATAATTTACGCCCACTCCGCCCCCGACATCGAGGTAGCGAACCGTCACGCCGCGCCTGATCAGTTCTGCATAAATCTGGGACATCTCCTTCGTCGCGGTGCGCAGCTGCTGGATATCCGTGATCTGGCTACCGAGGTGGAAATGCAGGAGTACGAGTGCGTCCCGTGCATCGAGCGTTTCGAGACGTTCCACGAGTTCGATGAGTTCCGGCAGCGAAATTCCGAACTTGGAGCGGTATCCCCCTGAGGCGGCCCACTTGCCTGCGCCGCTCGTCCGCAGCCGGATACGGACGCCGAACGGCGCGCGCACTCCCTCCCGCGCAGCGATGGACATGAGCTCTTCGAACTCGACGAACTTTTCCATGACCGGGATGACGTTCTTGCCGAGCGACTGTGCGGCGACGATCAGGGACAGCATCGGCAGGTCCTTGACGCCGTTACAGATGAGAAGACTGTCGTCGTCGGTCAAGTGCGAGATTGTCGCCACGAGCTCGGCCTTGGAGCCGCACTCGAGGCCAAGCCCGAACGGCCTGCCGGCATCGATGACTTCCTCGAGCACCTCGTGCATCTGGTTGACCTTGATCGGGTAGACACCCCGATACACGTTGCCGTAACCCATACTCTCGATGGCCTCGGCGAACGCAAGGTTCAGGCGCCGCACACGCGCGTGCAGGATGTCCTGGAAGCGCAGCAGGAGCGGGAAACGGATGTTACGGGTCCGTGTCTCCGCGAGCACATCCATGATATCGATCGTGAGATCGCTGCCATCGATCGGACGCACGGCGACGTGACCCTTCTCGTTGACGTCGAAGAAGCCGTCGCTCCAGGCCCCGACGCGGTAAAGTGCCGCGGCGTCCTCGACGGTCCATTCTTCCGTATCGCCCATCGTTGGCCGCTGTCCCTTACTGGCCGAGCACATCAGCGAAAATCAGCGGCGCAACGATCGTCGCATCGGATTCGATGATGTACTTTGGCGTGTCGGCCGAGAGCTTGCCCCAGGTAATCTTCTCATTCGGCACGGCACCGGAGTACGAGCCGTAGCTCGTCGTCGAGTCGCTGATCTGGCAGAAGTAACCCCAGCGCGGTGTCGCGTCCTTGCCCAGGTCCTGCTGGAGCATGGGTACGACGCAGATGGGAAAGTCGCCGGCGATGCCGCCGCCGATCTGGAAAAAGCCGATCGATGATTCGGCTGCGGTCTCCGAGTACCAAGCTGCGAGCATGATCATGTATTCGATGCCGCTTTTCACCGTGTGGACGTTCGAGATCTCGCCCGTGATGCAATGTGAGGCGTAGATGTTGCCGAGGGTCGAATCCTCCCAGCCCGGCACGATGATCGGCAGATCGCGCTCGCAGGCGGCGACCAGCCAGCTGTCTTTCGGGTCGATCTGGTGGTGCTCATCAAGCCGGCCCGACCGGATCATCTGGTACATGAATTCGTGCGGAAAATGACTTTTTCCGGCCCGGTCGGCGGCCTGCCACAACTCGAGGATCACGTCCTCGATGCGACGGATGGCTTCCTCCTCCGGTATGCAGGTGTCGGTTACGCGGTTGAGATGCCGCGAGAGAAGATCCTCCTCGTCATCCGCGGTCAGTTCGCGATAGTTCGGAACCCGGACGTAGTGATCATGTGCGACGAGGTTGAAAATATCCTCTTCCAGATTTGCGCCGGTACAGCAGATTGCATGAACCTTGTTCCTGCGAATCATCTCGGCGAGGGACAAACCGAGTTCCGCTGTGCTCATCGCGCCCGCAAGTGTCATGAACATTACGCCGCCATTTTCCAGGTGCCGCTTGTAGCCGTCGGCGGCATCGATGAGGGCGGCTGCGTTGAAATGCCGGTAGTGATGATGAATGAAATCGCGAATAGCGCCCATTGTGGATCTCCGCTGGAATCGTTTCCGGCCGGGGATGCCGGACGCGGGGCTGCCTATTTAAACACAGGTATCTGCTGGCTCAAGCAATGAAACGTGCCGAGGCCGAGCACGAGGTCCGTGCAGTCGAGGGCGACGATGTTACGATCGGGAAACGCAGTCGCGAGCGTGTGGCGCGCGGCTTCGTCGGCCGGATCGTCGAAGACCGGCATGACCACCGTCCGGTTGCCGATGTAAAAGTTCGCGTAACTCGCCGGCAGCCGGTCGCCCTGGTACAGGACCGGGGCCGGCATCTGCATTTCGAGCACCCGCAGCGGCCGCCCGCCGGCCAGCCGCACCGACGCGAGG
>JBGTLY010000005.1:0-13416 GCA_041743865.1 Woeseiaceae bacterium | reverse complement strand
GAGGCGCGGCAGGTTGAGCTCCGGCACCGCCCGCAGCCACGGGCGGCGGTTGCGACAGCGCGCTCGCCTGCGCGTGGCGGTACTGCAAGGCAGCAGCCCGGCGGCGCTGCTCGGCCATCTCGGCGAGCTCCTGCTCACTCTGGATCCGGATGCGTGCAAGCATGCTGATGGTGTCGTGCTTCACCTGTTCGAGCATCGCGCCGAACATGTCAAAGGCTTCGCGCTTGTACTCCTGCTTCGGGTTCTTCTGCGCGTAACTCCTGAGTCCTATTCCCTGGCGCAGGTGATCCATTGCCGCCAGGTGCTCCTTCCAATGGTTGTCGAGCTGCCGCAGCATGATCTGCTTCTCGACGTTGCGCATCAACTCATTGCCGACCCCGGCCTCTTTGGCCGCATAGGCCTCGTCGGCCGCCTTGAGGCATAACTCCCGGATGCCGTCGTCGTTGAGCGTGGAATCCTCATGAACGGCCTTGCCGATGTCGAGTTGCAGGCCAAACTCCGACTCCAGCGCGTTCGTCAGTCCCTCCGTATCCCACTGCTCATCGAGGCTTCCCCGCGGAATGTGCAGCGCCACCGTGATCGCGATGACTTCCTCGCGGATGGCCGCGACGGAGTCCCGTATGTCGTCCGCCTCCATCAATTCCGCGCGTTGGTGATACACGACCTTGCGCTGGTCGTTGGCTACGTCGTCATACTCGAGAAGGTTCTTGCGGATATCGAAGTTGTGCGCTTCGACCTTGCGCTGCGCGCGCTCGATCTGCCGCGACAGGAGCTTGCTCTCGATGGCCTCACCTTCGCGCATGCCGGCACGTGACAGCAGCCGCTTCGTGCGTTCGGGATCGCCGAAGATGCGCATGAGCGAGTCTTCCATAGACAGGTAGAAGCGACTGGACCCGGGGTCGCCCTGGCGACCCGAACGGCCACGTAGCTGGTTGTCGATACGGCGCGACTCGTGTCGCTCGGTGCCGATGATATGCAGACCGCCGGCCGCGAGAACCGCGTCGTGCCGTTCCTGCCATTCATTGCGTATCGCGGCCTTGTCGCCGTCGCCGGCTTCGGCCAGGGCCGCCTCGAGATTGCCGCCGAGGACGATGTCTGTGCCGCGGCCCGCCATGTTCGTCGCAATCGTGATCGCACCCGGTCGGCCGGCATTCTGGACAATCTGCGCCTCGCGCTCGTGCTGCTTCGCATTCAACACACTGTGCTCGATCTTGTGGCGGGTCAGGATGCCGGACAGGATCTCCGAGGTCTCGATGGAGGTCGTGCCGACGAGCACGGGCTGGCCGCGTTCGCGACAGTCCTTGATGTCCTCGACAATGGCCTCGAACTTGTCGGACTGCGTGAGGTACACGAGATCCGGCTCATCCCGGCGGATCATGGGCTGGTGCGTTGGAATGACGACCACTTCGAGGCCGTAAATGGACTGGAATTCGAACGCCTCCGTGTCCGCCGTACCGGTCATACCGGACAGGTTGCGGTACAGGCGAAAATAGTTCTGGAAAGTGATCGAAGCGACGGTCTGGTTTTCCTTCTTGATAGCGACGCCTTCCTTCGCTTCGATCGCCTGGTGCAGGCCGTCGGACCAGCGTCGGCCCGCCATCGTTCGCCCGGTAAACTCGTCGACGATGACGATATCGCCGTCCTTGACGATATAGTCGACATCCCGCTGGTAGATGGCATGGGCTCGGAGCGCGGCATTCAGGTGATGCACGAGCCGGATGTTGGTGGCGTCGTAAAGGCTTTCCCCGGGCTGCAGGAGACCGGCCTGCGCCATCAGCTTTTCGACTTTTTCGTTGCCTTCCTCGGTGACATGCGCCTGTTTCGCTTTTTCGTCAATCGTATAGTCGCCGCGCGCAACCAGCGCGCAAAGTGGTGCCTTCTTGTCCGTTTCACGGAGCACGACGTCCGCTTCCCGCGCCTCCGCGAAATCGATGGCCTCCTCGAGCGGCACGATATTGTCCTCGTGGCCCGGTATCGACACGGCCTTGCCATCCTCGTCAACCAGTGCGACCAGTTTGCTATTGATGTCATAGTTGGTTGGCTGGTTGCTTTCCTCGTGCGGATCGAGCTTCGGAATGAGCTTGTTGATCTGGGCGTATAGATCCGTGCTGGCTTCTGCCGGACCGGAGATGATCAACGGGGTTCGTGCCTCATCGATCAGGATTGAATCCACTTCGTCGACGATCGCAAAATTCAGCCCGCGCTGGGCCTTGTCTGCGGTCGCAAACGCCAGGTTGTCGCGGAGGTAGTCGAAGCCCAGCTCGTTGTTTGTCGCGTACGTGATGTCCGCCGCATAGGCCGCGCGTTTCTCGTCGGGATGCTGGCCGCTCTTCGAAACGCCGACAGTCAGGCCGAGGAACTCATAGACCGGACGCATCCAGTCCGCGTCGCGTTGTGCAAGATACTCGTTGACCGTTACGATGTGCACACCATCGCCGGACAATGCATTGAGGTAGGCGGGCAGCGTTGCGACCAGCGTCTTACCCTCACCGGTGCGCATCTCAGCGATGTTGCCGTCGTGCAGGACCATGCCGCCGATGAGCTGCACGTCGAACGGTCGCATACCGAGCGTTCGAACCCCGGCTTCGCGCGCGACGGCGAACGCTTCCGGCAACAGATCCTCAAGGCTGGTGCCGTCGGCGACGCGCTGGCGGAACTCCGCTGTTTTGGCTCGCAACGACGTGTCATCCAGCGCCTTGATGCCTTCCTCGAGCCCGTTGATGCGGTCGACGACATTCGAATACTGGCGCAGCAGTCGCTGGTTGCGGCTGCCGAAGAAACGGGTGAGAAAATTAGCCACCAGGGCCTCCATCGATGGGAACGGCCGGCCACGCCCCGGGTGGCCGCACAAAGCGCGGTATTTTAGAGTTTTACCGCGTAGATGAGAAACAAAAGTCGCCGGATTACGGCATTTCGCCCTGAAACCGAACCGGGAATGCCGCCGGCAATGTCTTTCCGGTCAACCCCGGCATTTATGGGCGCAATTCGCGATCACAAGAGCGGCAGGCGTCCGCGGCGGCCTCGTTGTTTCAGCCACGCGTCGATGACCAGCGGCAGGGGCTGCCCTGGTGGGACGATCCTAGTGGGACGATTCGCGTATGAAATTGACCGGGTTGACGCGCTGATTGTTCTGCAGGACCTCGAAGTGCAGGTTGGGCCCGGTAGCTCGCCCGGACTCGCCCATCCGGGCAATCAGCTGGCCTTTGCGGACCTCATCGCCGACGGTCACGAGATTCTCTGAATTGTGCGCGTAGCGCGTGGCATAGCCGTTGCCATGGTTTATCTCGACCATGACCCCGTAGCCATAACGGTCCCCGGACCAGGACACGACGCCGTCGGCCACAGCGATGACGTCAGAACCGTGTTTGCCCGCAAAATCGACGCCCGTATGATTGGCGGGTTTGCCGGTGAAAGGGTCTGTCCGCTTGCCGAAATAGGATGAAATCCAGCCGGACGTGACCGGTCTTCCCTGCGGGTGCACGCGTTCCTTGAGATTCTCATTGATCAGGAGGCTCTCGAGTACTGACAACTGTGCTTCGCGATTGTCGAGTTCGCCGTTCAGCAGAGCCATTGCATCGACGACTTCGGGTATCGCGACATTGGACCCTGTCGGCATCGGTTCTTCCGGCCCACCCACTGCCGGATCCGTATTGAAATCAAATTCCTCCGCATCGATACCCGCCATTTCTGTCAGGCGGCCGCCGAGAGCATCGAGGCGAATCACGCGCGCGTTCATCTGTGCAATGCGGATGGCCAGGGCATCGAGGGTGTCTTCATTGTGCCGGCGGATCGTCGCGATGTGCTGCTGCTGCCCTTCCAGTTCAGAACCGAGGGCTTGCATGTCGGAGAGACTGACACCGGAACCGCTCCTTGCAGAGTACCAGTAACCGCCGGCGAAGCTCACGGCACCCAGAATACCGGTCACGGCCACTGCGATAAGTGCTATCCCACACGCGGACAAGCTTATCTGTCGGGGCCTGCCGTGCCCCGTACCGAAAATGACGATATTCATCGACTACGCCTCGGGTACGCTGTGCTGTTGACGCTAAAGGTGGCGCTGCAAGCCGCTTCAGCACAGACTTCGTTCGTCTTTCGACGTCTGCTTGGAATTATTAACCCGCAGTCTTTCATCGTTTCGGTAGCCCCGCTGTCATAGGACTCGCGCCCCTTAGACCGGTGGTTTTGCGTCGCCGCCTTTCGGCAGGTTTGCCTTTCTCGTGTCGGAAACTATGCATAATGTCCGTTTTTAATACAAGATCAAAGAATTCGAAGGGTGACGCCAGTCACCCCCATCCGCGGGGAAAGCGCAAACTGCGTCACACTTTTATGGCCGCCGGCAAGCTTCAGGACCTTCTAAAACGCAGCGGAAACGGGGAGTTAGAGACCCTGGTCCGGCGCGCGCAGCGACTCGATTCGCTGGCCTCTGCCCTGTGCCGTGCGCTCCCGGAGGAACTTTCCGGCGATATCGTCGCGGCCAACGTCAGGGAGAATGGCGAGCTGGTGGTGGTTTGCCGCTCATCCGCCCGGGCCGCGCGCGTCCGTTACGAGGGTGAGACCCTGCTCGCGGCCGCAAGTTCAGCCGGTGAATCCGTCACCCGCGTCAGCATACGCGTCAGCCACGAGTCGCTGCCGTAGGAGCGCGCCATGCGTGCGATTCGGTCGCGAACCTATCGCGGGCATGGCCCGCTCCTACGTACCCTACATGTAGGAGCGGGCCGCGCGCGCGATAGGGAAAAATCGCGGGCATGGCCCGCTCCTACGCACCCTACATGTAGGAGCGCGCCGCGCGCGCGATAAGGCCGAATCGCGGGCATGGCCCGCTCCTACGAGCTACGCGTAGGCGGGGGTGGCGTAGGAAATCGGCGCTTTGCGGGAATCCTCGAACGTGACTTCTTCCCAGGCGTCCTGATCCGCCAGAAGTGCGCGCAACAACTTGTTGTTGAGGTCGTGGCCGGATTTGAACGCGCGCAGTTCGCCGATCAGGGTGTGGTTCAGCAAATACATGTCGCCGATCGCGTCGAGAATCTTGTGGATCACGAATTCGTTCGAGTAGCGCAATCCGTCTTCGTTGAGAATCCGGTAGTCATCGAGAACGATCGCGTTGTCCATGCTGCCGCCGAGCGTCAGGTTCCGTTCGCGCAGGGCTTCCACATCCCGCAGGAAACAAAACGTTCGTGCGCGGCTGACTTCTTTCATGAACGACGTGGAGGAGAAATCGATGCTCGCGCGCTGGTTGATCTTGTTGAATACGGGGTGATTGAAGTAGACCTCGAAATTCACCTTGAAGCCGTTGAACGGTCTTAACTCGGCCCATTTGTCGCCCTGCTCTACGCGGACCGTCTTGCGTATACGGATGAATTTTTTTGGCGCGTTCTGCTCTTCGATGCCCGCCGATTGCAGCAGGAACACGAACGGGCCGGCGCTGCCGTCCATGATCGGCACTTCGGCCGCGGACAAATCCACATGCAGATTGTCGATGCCGAGACCCGCGAGCGCCGACATCAGGTGCTCGACCGTGGCCACCTTGACGCCGTCCTTGACAAGCGTTGTGCCCAGCATGGTTTCGCCCACGAGCAACGGATCCGCAGGCACGTCGACCGGCGGCTCGAGATCCATGCGATGAAACGTGATACCGGAATTCGCGGCCGCGGGACGCAAGCTCATGTAGACCTTCTCGCCCGTATGCAGGCCCACGCCGGTGGCCCGGATGGCCGTTTTCAGTGTGCGTTGTCGAAGCATTGTTGGAGTGTAGTTGATTGCCCGGCGGTTCAACGGATGGCCGCCAGGGCGTATGGCGGCAGACTCACGGAGATAGGACACATTCGCGACATTTCAAGTTCGCGAAGCGTAGCATAGCGTTAAGACTGTTCTCAATCTTTTCAACTTCTTGCAAGGCAACCATCAAGTAACTTAGTAGGTACAGTTTCACCGGGCAGGGAACGAGCCGGCCCGGAGTATCCGGGCCGGCCAGCGGAGGTTCCCCGACCGGCGCGAGTGAGTGACACGCCGGCTCGTCGTGCGACGCCCCTAGTCGGCCTGCCGCCTCAGGAACGCCGGAATATCCAGCAACTCGTCCTGCAGGCCTCCTTGCTCGAGCCCGTCTCCGACTGCGCGTTTGCGCTGCACGGTCGGCTTGTCGAAGCCATGATAGTTCGTTTCGGTGGGCCGGGCAGGACGCCTTACGATGCGAATCGGCGCCTCGGCCTGCGAACGGGAACTCTGGCCGAGACCGGTGGCGACGACAGTGACCCGGATGCGATCCGTCATGTCCGGATCGATGACCGTACCGATGACCACCGTAGCATCGTCCGAGGCAAATTCCTTGACGGTGTTGCCGACTTCCTGGAATTCGCCGATCGACAGATCCATGCCTGCCGTGACGTTGACCAGGATGCCGTTCGCGCCGGCCAGGTTGATGTCTTCGAGCAACGGACTCGAAATCGCCGCTTCTGCGGCTTCGCGCGCGCGATCTTCGCCCGAAGACGAACCGGAGCCCATCATGGCCATACCCATTTCGGCCATGACGGTGCGCACATCGGCAAAATCCACGTTGATGAGGCCCGGTCGCGTGATCAGTTCCGCGATACCCTGCACCGCACCCTGCAGCACCTGGTTCGCCGCCTTGAACGCGTCGAGCAGCGTGGTATCACCGCCGAGTACCGACAGCAGCTTTTCGTTCGGGATCGTGATCAGTGAATCGACGTATTTCCCCAGCTCACTGATGCCGTGGTCCGCGATCGCCATGCGCTTGTGGCCTTCCATCAAAAAGGGCTTGGTCACGACGGCTACCGTGAGGATGCCGAGTTCCTTTGCGACCTGGGCCACGATCGGTGCCGCGCCTGTACCGGTTCCGCCGCCCATGCCCGCGGTGATGAACAGCATGTCCGCACCTTCGATACATTCCTTTATGCGGTCGCGGTCCTCCATTGCGGCCTGCCGACCCACATCGGGGTTCGCTCCCGCGCCCAACCCCTTCGTGATATTGCAGCCGATTTGCAGGGACGTGCGCACCCGCGAACCCTTGAGCGCCTGCGAGTCCGTATTCGCGCAGATGAACTCCACGCCCTCTATGCCGGCATCGACCATGTGCGAGACGGCATTCCCGCCGCCACCGCCCACGCCGATGACCTTGATCACGGCCGTCTGGCTCTGTGCATCCAATAATTCAAACATCCGTCTAACCTCCGCTGGTGTACCCAGTTGTCGCTACATTCGGGGCACTCACAAGCCCCGCTCCATTCCCATCGGCTCGATGAGCCGCTCCTAAAACTGCTTCTGAAACCAGGTGCGCATGCGCTCCCAGATTTCGCTGACATTGCTGCTCACCGGGGTCGAACGCCGGCCGCGTCGCATCAGGCTTTCATGGCCGTAAAGCAACAGTCCGACGCCAGTGGCGTGAATCGGGTTTCGAATGACTTCCTTGAGGCCTTCGACGTACTGCGGCGAACCCAATCGCACCGGCATATGGAAGACTTCCTCGGCGAGTTCCACCGCCCCTTCCATCTTGGCGCTGCCACCCGTAATGACCACGCCGGCGGCAATCAACTCTTCGAAGCCGCTGCGACGCAACTCATCGCGGATCAGGCCGAACAATTCCTCGTACCTCGGCTCCACGATCTCGGCGAGCGTCTGCCGGGCCAGTCGCCGTGGCGGCCGATCGCCGACGCTCGGAACCTCGATGGTCTCGTCAGGGTTCGCAAGCTGCGAGAGTGCGCACGCGTACTTGATCTTGATTTCTTCCGCGTATTGCGTCGGTGTACGCATCGATACGGCGATGTCGTTTGTCACCTGGTCACCGGCAATGGGAATCACGGCCGTATGCTGTATTGCACCGTGCAGGAACACCGCGATGTCGGTCGTGCCCCCGCCGATATCGACGATGCAGGAGCCGAGTTCCTTTTCATCCTCGGTCAACACGGAGTAACTCGAAGCGAGTTGTTCCAGCACGATGTCGTCGACCTCGAGCCCACAGCGCTGCACGCACTTGACGATGTTCTGCGCCGCACTTTCGGCCCCGGTCACCATGTGTACCTTCGCTTCGAGCCGGACACCGGACATGCCCACGGGTTCGCGGATCCCTTCCTGGCCGTCGATCACGAATTCCTGCGGCAGGATATGCAGGATCTTCTGGTCCGCCGGGATGGCAACGGCGCGCGCGGCATCGATGACCCGATCGACGTCCCCGGGGCTCACCTCAGAATCGCGAATACCGACGATGCCGTGCGAGTTGAGGCTGCGCACGTGGCTGCCGGCGATGCCGGTATACACCGAGTGAATATCGCAGCCGGCCATCAGCTCCGCTTCCTCGACCGCGCGCTGTATTGAATGCACGGTCGACTCGATGTTTACGACCACGCCTTTCTTCAGGCCCCGCGACGGATGCGAACCGATGCCGACGACTTCGATGTCGCCGTCCTCATTGATTTCCCCGACGATAGCCACGACTTTCGATGTGCCGATATCGAGACCGACGATCAGGTTTTTGTCACCTCGCTTCGACATTGCTAGTCGCCATCCCTTAATGCCAGCATTTCCAACTCCGTCGCCTCCGCGTCCTCGTTCGGCGCCGGCACACCGTCTTTCCAGCCAACCGTGAAGCCGTTGCTATATCGCATATCGACATGCCGGATGTCGGAAGCGCGTCCGGTGATCAGGTCGGCGACGACGTCGACAAAAAGCGCTGTCCGCGCATCGACTTCGCGGCGGCCGAGGCGCACGACCACGCCGTTCGTCAGAGCCATCTCCCAGGCGCCGCGTTCGTCCAGGCGCACACCCTTGAGATCGAGGCCGATCGGGATCAACTGCTCGCGTACACCGAGGTAGCGGCGGGCCACCTCGGCGGATTGCCCGTCCGGCCCCACGAGGCGCGGCAACTCGGCAGGTACGTGGCGAACTTCATCCACGAACAGTTCACCGCGTACATTGAGTAGCCCGCTGTCGCCCCAGATGGCGGCAGGCACCTGTTCCGTCACCGTGATGGCGAGCCGGTCCGGCCAGCGGCGCGCCACGGCCGCGTCGTCTATCCAGGGCAACGCACGGATCGTCTCGCGAATCCGCCCGAGGTCCGCACCCAGAAAGCCGGCGTCGAGTTCATGGCCGATCGCTGCTTCGATCTGCAGCGCAGACACGCGCTGGAACGGTCCGCTGACTTCGATCGCAGAAATGTCCCGCTCGAGCAGCCGTGCACTGATTTCATAAGTGGCCGCGATCGCTGCGAGCGCGAGCATCGGCGGTACCAGGCGGCCGAGCGAAAAACCCGGCAGCTTGAAGCGCCGTGTCCTGGGTGGCTTGCGCCGGTGTGCCTGTTTACGTGCCATTTGCAGCCTCCCGTGGTCGGGCGACATCGGCGCCGGTTTCCGCCGCCAGGCTGGTTTCGAGAATGCGCCAGCAAAGTTCGGCGAAGTCGAGCCCCATCGCGCGGGCGGCCATTGGTACGAGGCTGTGGCTGGTCATGCCCGGCACCGTGTTTACTTCGAGGATCTGCGGCATGCCGTCAGGACCGGTCATGAAATCGACACGGCCCCATCCCTCGCAACCCAACTCGCGGAATGCGGCCATTGCGAGCGCCTCGTATCGGGCCTCCTCATCAGCAGACGACGTACCCGGGCAGTGATACCGCGTCTCGTCGGAGTGGTACTTCGCCTCGTAGTCGTAGAAGACCCGCGGCGTCTCGATTCGAATCGTCGGCAGCGCCCGGCCCTGGAGGACACCGACGGTGAACTCTTCGCCCAGGATGCATTGCTCGACGAGCGCCTGGTCGCCGAAGGCGAGTGCGGCATCCACCGCGGCACCGAGTTCCGCGGAGTTCGTGACCTTGCTCATGCCGACGCTGGATCCCTGGCCCGGGGGCTTCACGATGAGCGGGAGTCCCAGGGCGTCGAGCGCCCGGCGCGCATCGGCAAGGTCGCCAACCACACGATACGCCGGCGTCGGCAGGCCGGCGGACCGGAACAGGTGTTTGCTGCGGACCTTGTCCATCGCCAGCGCCGAGGCCATGACACCGCTGCCGGTGTAGGGCAGCTCCAGCCACTGGAGTGCTCCCTGCAATGCCCCGTCCTCGCCGCCCGGACCGTGCAGCGCGATCCAGACGCGATCGAAGCCCGCGACTGCGAACTCGCGCATCGATCGCTCGGCCGGATCCCAGCCTGCCGCATCGATACCGCGTGCGACGAGCGCGGCCAGCACCGCAGTGCCCGTATCCAGTGAAACCGCTCGTTCGCTCGACGCGCCCCCGTAGAGCACCGCCACACGTCCGAACGCCGCCGGGTCATGAACCTCGATTCGCGAATCATTGCCGGGCACGGCACGCTTTTTCATGCGGGCTCCCCGACGATCCTGACTTCGTGGACGAGATCCACGCCATGGATATCCAGCACCGTCTGGTGAATGTGCCTGATCACCGTCTCAACGTCTCGCGCGCTCGCATCGCCCTGGTTGATGATGAAGTTTGCGTGCTTCTCCGAAATGACGGCACCGCCGACACCGAATCCCTTGAGACCGGCAGACTCGATCAGTCGCGCCGCGTGGTCGCCTGGCGGATTACGGAACACGGAGCCGCAGCTCGGCAGGCCGAGCGGCTGGGTTGCCTTGCGACGCTCGAGCATGGCGTTGAGCGTCTCGACACTGCCGGTTGCCCCGGTTTCAAAGCGGAATGTGGCCTCGATGAACCATTCATTCGGCGGACCGACGACATGGCGATAGCCGACGGAGTATTCGGACGGCGCACGTTCGTGTATCTCCCCTGCGCGATCGATGCTGCGCACCGATTCGACCTGCTCCCAGGTTTCGCCGCCATGCGCGCCCGCGTTCATTGCCAGTGCGCCGCCGACGGTGCCGGGAATCCCCGCAAACCACTCCGACGGACCGAGACCCCAGCGTATGCACTGCCGCGCCAGCTGGGTGCATGGCACACCGGCACCGGCCCGGACGACGTAGTGATCGACGCGTTCGAGTTCGCGAAAAAGTTTTGTTGCGGCGATCACCACACCGCGTAGTCCGCCGTCACGCACGAGCAGGTTGCTGCCGATTCCGAACCAGAAGATCGGCGTGTCTTCGTCGAGATTGCGCAGGAACGCCTTGAGGTCCTCGAGGCTCGCGGGCACGAAATACAGGTCCGCCGGGCCTCCCACCCTGAGCGAGGTATGCCGGCTCATCGGCTCATTGCGCAGCATGTCGCCCTGGACCTCGATGTTCCCGGCAGCAGCCATCACGAATGCACCTTCAATCGGTTTGCGGGCTGCAGGCGTTCCGCGAGGCCCGCAGCATAGGCGCCGATATCGCCGGCGCCCATGGTCAGCAACAGGTCCCCGTCTTCAAGCAGGTCTCGCAGCACCGGTTCGAGTTCGTCAAGCGTCTCCACGAACACCGGCTCGGCGGAACCGCGGGTACGGATTGCGCGTGCAATGGCGCGGCCGTCGGCACCCGCGATCGGCTTTTCACCCGCCGGGTACACGTCGAGCACGACGGGCACGTCGGCGTCGGACAATACCGCGGCGAAATCGTCCAGGAGATCCCGCGTTCGCGTGTACCGGTGCGGCTGGAAGGCCAGCACGATCCGTTTGCCCGGCCAGCCACTCCGTGCCGCGGCAAGCGTCGCGGCGATTTCCGTGGGGTGGTGCCCGTAATCGTCGATCAGCAATGCCCTGCCTGCCGGCACGGCAATCTCGCCGAGTTGCTGGAAACGGCGGTCGATGCCCTCGAATTGCTCGAGCGCGTTCACGATGGCCGCGGCGCCAACCTCGAGTTCGTCGGCCACTGCGATTGCGGCGAGCGCGTTCCGTACGTTGTGCAGCCCCGGCAGACGGAGCGAGATATCGAGCGGCGGTCGGTCGTCAGCACGGATGGCGCGAAATCGCGTCAATCCGGCGTCGAATCGAACATTTTCTGCACGGACATCGGCATCGCTATCGATGCCGTAGGTCAGTACCGAGCGCCCGATATCGGCGATCACGGCATTGACGCCGGGATCGTCCGTGCAAACGACGGCAAGCCCGTAGAACGGCAGGTTGTGCAGGAATCCGAGAAAACCGGCGCGCAGCCGCTTGATGTCACCGTCGTACGTCGACATATGGTCGGCATCGATATTCGTAACGATGGCGACCATCGGCTTCAGGTGCACGAACGATGCGTCGGACTCGTCGGCCTCGGCGACGAGATATTCACCCTGTCCCAGGCGCGCATTGGCATCCGCACTTTTCAGGCGGCCGCCGATGACGAAGGTCGGATCGAGGCCGCCCTCGGCCAGTACACTTGCCACCAGGCTCGTGGTCGTCGTCTTGCCGTGCGTGCCGGCTACGGCAATCGAGTAGCGGAAGCGCATCAGCTCGGCCAGCATTTCCGCGCGCGGTACGACCGGCATCAGCGCCTGCCGCGCTGCGGCGACTTCGGCATTCGATTCATCGACCGCGCTGGAGACGACAACGGCGTCCGCGTCACGAATATGATCAGCGGCGTGGCCGATAAAAACGGTAGCGCCAAGGCTCTCGAGGCGACGCGTCTGGGCGTTCGCCCTGAGGTCGGAACCCTGGACCGCGTACCCCAGGCTCAACATCACCTCGGCGATGCCCGACATGCCGGACCCGCCGATGCCGACGAAGTGTACGCAATGGATGCGGCGCATCCTGCTGATCATGTCGCCGCCTCCGCTTGCTCGAGGCAAACCTCGGTGATCCGGCCGAGGGCGTCCGGCATCGCGAGCGCTCGCGCTTTCGACGCGCGGACCGCGAGCGATCCCCGGTCCCTGAGCCAGTATTCCAGGCGCTCCGCGAGCCGTTCTGGCGTCAGGCCTTCTTCCTGCACGATTTCGGCGGCACCGGCCGAAACCAGGGGCTGCGCGTTCGCTGTCTGGTGATCGTCGACTGCGGCCGGGAACGGTACGAACAACGCAGGAAGGCCGACCGCTGACAACTCGGCGACGGTGAGCGCGCCCGAGCGACAAACGGCAAGGTCCGCCCACGCGTATGCTGCCGCCATATCCTCGATGAAAGGCACAAGTTCCACGTCGATGCCACTGCCCGCGTAAGCATCGCGCGCCGTGCCCATCGTCCGTTCCCCGCACTGGTGCCGTACCAACGGACGCAGCTCGATCGGCAGGAGAGCTACGGCGGCGGGCACGGTACGATTCAGCGCTAACGCGCCCTGGCTGCCCCCGAGAACCAGGAGTCGCAGCGGACCCGTACGACCGGCGAAGCGTTTTTCCGGCGGCGACACCGCGGCAATTTCCCGGCGCACCGGATTTCCCACCGTTTCCGCGGGCACCCCTGCGGAAAAACTGCCCGGGAAGGCTTGCAGCACAACCCGGGCAAGACGCGCCAGAAGTCGATTCGTGAGGCCGGCGGCCGCATTCTGTTCATGAATGATGAGCGGACAGCGTACGAGCCAGGCGGCCACGCCGCCGGGTCCGCTCGCGAAACCGCC
>JBGTLY010000004.1:0-3653 GCA_041743865.1 Woeseiaceae bacterium | reverse complement strand
GCGCACCAGACGCGCAACCAGATGGGGATGGAACGGCCTGCCGGCACCGGAAGCGATGCCACGGTCATTGAGGATGGCGGCGATCTGCGCGACTGTGTGGTTGTTCAGCAGTTGATCGATCGCACCGACCACTGCCGAAGGTGTGACCCACTTCTTCCAAGATTGCAATGGCAGGGGCAGAGTGAGTGTCTTGTGGGCGCCGCCTTTGAAGCGGATCTGCAACGTAAGCTGATGATCCCGGTTCAAGGTGACATCCTCGAGCAGAAGCCGAACCATGCGTTTGCGCTCGCGATCCGGTGTGGTGGGATCTCGCCACAGGCGGGGGAAGTCTGATGCCAATGCCAGGATGGTGGCGCGCTGGTCGTCCGTGAGCACTCGCGCGTCTTGTTCGTGGCGGCGCGCATATTCTTCGTGGGCTTCGGTTAGAGCCCGCAGCTTATGATTCCAGTCGGCTTCCAGGGAGTCGGCAACCAAGCGGTTATCGGGGTCGACGCGCAGATAACGCCGTTGCGCCAAGTCAGCTTCGTACTGGGCACGTTCGACTTGCTTGTGGCGTAGGCGATCGGCGTCCTCGAGGCGCGACTGGAGTTCGCGTTGCACCGCCAGCGTCACCTCGAGGGCGACCGGATTGACCGCTTCGATGAGCAACTCGCCAATGGCGTGATCGATGCCGACTCCTGGGACCCGTTGGCAAATCGGTTCGGCGTGCTCGATGCCTTCGCGCTGACAGACGTACTCCGGGCACAGCTGCCCATGGCGGCTATGGTAGCGAACCGTCATGCGGTTTCCACAGCGCCCGCAGACCACCAATCCTTGTAGCAGTGCTGGACCCTCACGCGGTGGTCCGCGGCGCCGATCAGCTCCTATTGCCTGCGCGCTCTCATGCAAACGCTTCTGGTTCTGCTCGTACTCTTCCCAGGAGAGATAGCCCGCGTGGACGCCTGGGATCAGAGTATCCCATTGGTCACGTGGGACGTTATGGATACGGGTGCCGCCATCGATCGTCTTTCGCGTGTGCGTACGACCGTAGACGAACGCTCCGGCGTATCGCGGGTTGTGCAGGATGCGCAGCACATGACTGTGATCGAGACCCGTCCATAGCAGTTCGCCCTTGTGCGGGCCTTTGCCGCACCGTCGCGGAAACGACAAACCCTGATGGCGCGCAGCTCTTGCCGTGGCCATCGCCGATCCCGTCCGGCGGAAGGTTGCAAACAGCCAGCGCAAGCAGTGCTGCACTTGCTGATCGGGATCGAGAACCAAAGTGCCCGCCGAGTCGTAGACCAGTCCCACGGGTGGACGCATCTCGAGTTCGCCGCGCCGGGCTTTGTTCAGGATGCCGCCCTGCAGCCGTGCCCGCAGCACATGTAATTCAGCCTCGCTCATGGTCCCCTTGAGTCCCAGCAACAGCCGGTCATTGAAGTGCGCCGGGTCGTAGATGCCATCCTCATCGAGGATTAGCGTGTCGGTGATGGCGCAGATCTCGAGCAGCCGATGCCAGTCCATGGAATTGCGTGCCAGGCGCGACACTTCGAGCCCGAGCACGATCCCTGCATGCCCGACACCGACCTCGGCCACCAGGCGCTGGAAGCCCTCGCGGTCTGCCGACGAAGCGCCGGACTGGCCGAGGTCACTGTCGATCACGACGATCCGCTCCTCCGACCAGCCCAAGGCGATCGCCCGCTGGCGCAGACCGTATTGCCGCTTGGTACTCTCGGTGTTCTCGAACACTTGGCGCAGTGTCGACTGGCGGACGTACAGATAGGCGTTGCGCTTGAGGTGGCTGACCTGGACCTTCGAGTGGGGATCGTGCGTCATGCGGTCGCCTCCTGACAGCCATGAAGGACCATTGCGGCCAGGATCAGCGTCACCTCCCGGTGCATCGCAAGGGGGAAGCTCTCATCCTCATCCAGCCGTTGCTTCGGTGGCGCCGTTATCTGCACCCCGCACTGGGCCCACGCCTGCATCCACTCGCGGATGCCACTGCGCATGAGCAGCGCAAGCCCTTGACCCAGGATCCCACCCGGCCGCCCGAGCGCTTGCTGGCGCAACTCCTCGTAACGCGAGATCAATCCATCATTGCGAGGCGCACCGCGAAGCAATGGTGGTGAAGGAATCACTGCGGTTTTTTTTGGCGCAGAAACTGCCGTTCGATACTGCGCGGGTGAACCCGGACCCCGAAATTCTTCTTGACCAAGCTCGCCAGGCGTTCGGGTCGCAGCGACGGCTCGGCAACGCGTGCCTGGGTCAGGAATTCCATTACGGTCGCGGTCAGCTTGTGCCCGCTGCGGGGTCCAGGCTTCTGCGGAACCAGACCGGCCAATCCGCTCTGCGCGAACGCGGCTTGGGCTTGATAGAACGACGGCCTGGAGAAGCCAAATAGCGTGGCCGATTCGCTCACCGGTCGCTTCTCGACGCTGACCAGGCGCAGCATTTCGTACTTCACTTGCAGCAGGTCGTGGGGATCGAAGAACTCGCTGCCCTGAAACAGCGGGTGGGTAACGCCCTCGGGGCGTGGATTGAGGGTTGCCTGTTGCCGCAAACGACGGCGTTTCTCTTCCTTGCGTCGGTCTGCCGACATGCGCACCTCCCGGGAAGAATCCGCCACTCAGTGTAAGTATAATTATGTACAATTCCAAGCACGTGTCAAGGCATTTATTGAGTACATTCGCCGATGTGCAGAGTAATCGGCAACAGAAGTGCGCGGGTACCGGCCACTGAGACAACTTCCACAATGACGTAATTGTCTTAACAGTAGCGGCATATTTGCCTTTACACAAACTCCGCCGGCTCATGGCTTCCATTCCCTGATCAGACGGATCAGTTCGAGCAACTCCTCGACCCGAAAAGCTGCGCGTCCCCCGGCAACGACGTTGAACGCATCCTCGGCTACGACATTCGTCCAATCGGCGGGCAGCGAGCGCAGACGCTCCGCGACGTCGTGAAACCAAACCCTGTCCTCGCGCCAGTTCTGGGCGCGAAGCATCAATTCAAATTCCTGGCCCAACAGGGGATGATACGGATGGGTTACCCGGAAACGTCGGCTCTGATCGTCGCTGGCCGGCGCAATTGACTGCTGACTCCAACGCCTTGGCCGAGACGATCATCGGGCTTTACAAGACCGAAGTGATCCACCGCCGCGGTCCGTGGCGACATCTGGAAGCGGTCGAATACGCGACGCTGGAATGGGTCGACTGGTTCAACCATCGTCGTCTCCTCAAGCCGATCGGCAACATCCCGCCGGCCGAACTCGAAGCGACGTATCATCAATCAACGAGTCAGTTGCCGATGGCAGCCTGACTCACACCCGGCAGTCTCCAGAAAAAGCCGGGGCGGTTCATGAGGTTTACCTATAGCGTCATGGTCAAAATCGAGGGTCACGGCCGAACGGCGTTGGTCGCGATCGATCGTGCGGTGCTACCTCTGCGAAGCCAGCGCTCTAAGAGCGGGCTCGCAACGAGCACCGGAGAATAGCGAGACGCATTCGAGGAGATCGAATGTTGCGATGTCTATAAGAGTCGCGCGCAAGCCGTGGGGCATTGTGCCTAAGTGTGCCCACGAACCCGACTGGCGTGACAAGGGCCTTCCATCGGCAAGCCCTTGATTGTCTGGTTGCGGGGGCAGGATTTGAACCTGCGACCTTCGGGTTATGAGGC
>JBGTLY010000003.1:0-16669 GCA_041743865.1 Woeseiaceae bacterium | reverse complement strand
CAGGCGGCAAGAAGACTCGTCATCCGTAGCGTTTTCATGGAAAGGCTCCGTCCCTGGCCACACCCCGTTAACGCGCCCGCGTGCCGGACGTTGACAGGGCATGGCCCGCTCCTACCCCGACCTTCGACGCTCAGGTATCCTTGGCGGCTGCGCCACCGGGCTGATTTGCCTCGTCTATTTAACTCTAGGGTTATTAAGCATGGCCGACGTCTTCGTTTCCTACGCCCGCACCGACAAGGCTCGTGTCGCGCCGCTCGTTGCCGCCATCGTGGCGAAAGGCTGGACGGTCTGGTGGGACCCGGAGATCACGCCGGGGCAGGAATTCGACGACATGATCGACGCGGAGATCGACGCCGCCAAGGCCGTGCTGGTCGTGTGGACGCCCACCTCAGTGGCCTCACGCTGGGTGCGCGGCGAGGCGCGCGAGGCGGCCGACAGCAACAAGCTCGTGCCGGTACGCTTCGACAACGCCCGCCTGCCGATGGACGTGCGGGCCATCCACACGACGGATCTCGACAGCTGGAACGACGATGCAAACAGCCCGCCGGCGCGCGAATTCCTGCATGCACTCGGTGCGATGATCGCGCGGGCGCCGACCACGGCCGTGAACCCCGCGCACACCTCTGAAGCCGCGTCCGAAAAGCCGACGCCGCGTTTCACCATCTGCGTGCTGCCGTTCGCGAACATGAGCGGCGACCCGGAGCAGGAATATTTCAGCGACGGCATCACCGAGGACGTGATCACCGATTTGAGCAAGGTCTCCGCGCTCGGCATCATCTCGCGCAACAGCGCGTTCATGTACAAGGGCAAGCACGTCGACATCCCGAAGGTCGCGACCGAGCTCAAGGTCAGCCACGTGCTGGAGGGCAGCGTGCGCAAGGCCGGCGGGCGGGTGCGCATCAGCGCGCAGCTCGTGGACGCCGAGACCAATAACCACATCTGGGCCGAGCGCTACGACCGCGAAGCGAGCGACATCTTTGCGCTGCAGGACGAGATCTCCGAGGCGATCGTGAAGGCGCTGCGTCTCCGCTTGCTGCCGAAAGAGAAGAAGGCGATCGAGCGGCGCGGCACGGACAGTGCCGAGGCGCACAACCTGTACCTCATGGCGCGGCAGACGCACATCACCGGGCAGGAATCGGATGCACGGTCCGCGGAAGCCATCGTGCGCCTGTGCAAGCGCACCATCGAGATCGACCCGAACTACGCCGAGGCATGGGCATTGATGGCCATCGGCTACATGAAGCTGCGCGATTCCCGCGCAGGGGAAGCCAGCGAGGGGATGGCGGCTGCCGAGCGTGCGCTGGCGCTGAATCCCGACCTCGCAGAAGCGCATGCCGTCAAAGCACAGCTCCTGCTTGCCGACGGCGATGCTGAAAAGGCGGCCGTTGAAGTAGCGATTGCCGTCGCGCTCAACCCGGAATCCTACGAAGTCAATCGTTCGGCCGGGCGCCTGAACTATCAGCTGCACCGCTACGAAGAAGCGGTTCGCTGCTACGAAAAATCCGCGGCACTCATGGAAGCGGACCTCAATTCACCCTCTCTGCTGATCAGTGCCTACACGGCCTTGGGCGATAACGTCGGGATGCGCCGCGCCGCGGAACTGGCGCTGAAGCGCGCGGAGGCCGTGCTCGCGCACGACCAGAACAATTCCATGGTGGCCGGCTACAGTGCGTACGCGCTGGCTGCGCTCGGGGAAAGCGAGCGCGCAAAGAGCCGCATGGAGCGTGCGCTGCTCATCGACCCGGACAATTTCAATATGCGCTACAACTTCGGCTGCGCGTTGTGCGTGTACCTGAAGGACAAGGATGCCGCGTTAAGCATGCTCGGTCCCGTATTCGACAAGATCACCGACACCTTCCTGCCGTACGCGAAAGCGGACCCGGATCTCGTAATCCTGCGCAGTGAGCCGCGTTACCTCGCGATGGTCGCCGTGGCCGAGGCACGGCTCGCGGGCGCGGGACAGGCCCAGGGACTGGGCGCGGCATCGGCATAAGCCGCCGGGTTCCGAATGAACTTCTCTGAACTCCAGGACCGCCTGCGCCAGTTCGCGGACGAACGCCACTGGGAGCCGTACCACTCTCCCAAGAACCTCGCGATGGCGCTGTCCGTCGAGGCGGCTGAACTTCTGGAGCACTTCCAGTGGCTGAGCGAGTCCGAGTCGGCGAACGTGAGCGAGCCAATGCGGGCCGGGATCGCGGAAGAGATCGCCGACGTCCAGATCTACCTCGCCATCATTGCCGGCAAGCTCGGCATCGATATCGACCAGGCGGTGGCAGACAAGATCGCAAAGAACGCAAAGAAATACCCGCCGGGACAGGTGGGGTTTTCGTAGGAGCGCGCCACGCGCACGTGTAGGAGCGCGCCATGCGCACGTGTAGGAGCGCGCCATGCGCGCGATTGAGCCATGCGCGGCCGTCGCTATTCTTCTCCAGCGCGCGCCGCCCACGCTGTCGGTCGGGATACGCGGGTCGGCCCGAGTTGGCGAAGCTGTACGACGCAAGGGATTGGTGCCGCGCCAATCGTGCTAATGTGCCGTCCGGGCGAACTGAGGGGACACGGTGAGCAACCTCCTGGCGGAGCTGCGGCGGCGTAACGTTTTCCGCGTTGCAGGCGTCTATTCGGGGGCGAGTACGGCGCCCTCACGGGCGACGAACTCGAGGCCAGGCGCTTGGGCCGCGCATTCGCCCCGAGCAGGCGCTCGCGATCAATCCGCAGAACAGCCTCGCGCTCGCCGTCACGGCCTTGAGCCATCTCTACGATCACATCGAGGGACGGGGCACGGAAGGCTACGAAAATATCTTCGCGGCATTCGGCCGTGCTCTCGAGTCGGACCCCAACAACTCCAATGCGCTGAACTGGCGAGGAATTGCGCACGCCTTTGTCGGTGACAACGAGACAGCGGTGGCCAATCATCGCCGTTGCATCGAAGCCGACCCGGCGTTGGCGGCCTGCCACAGCAACCTCGCTCTGGAGCTGCTCAGCATCGGCCGCAGGGAAGAGGCGACCGCCGTCGTTGACGCAGCGGTCGACGCCGGCGCTTTCGCTGTCGGCCCGGGCCAGATGCTCCTGCTCGCGGAATTGCGACGGCGCGACGCCTTTCTGCAGCTGGCCCTGAATGTTCCGGGTCTGCGCGGCTTCCGGAAATTCAATGCGCTTTACGACGTGCTGACCGGCGCGCGCGAGGATCCGCAGATCGCCGCCGACGTCAAGACGCTGTTCGCCGAAAACCAGGCGTCGGCCCGAGCCTACACTCTCCTCAACGCGCTCGGCGATTACCAGAGGGGGGCGCCCCTCATCGTCATGAATGGATCGGCATTATGACGCCCTACCGCCGCTCACCCGAATTCAGGGAACACGCCCGGGCGAGCGGGCTTCCCGAGTACTGGCAAAAGCACGGCTTTCCCCCGCAGTGCAGGCCGGTGGGCCAGGACGACTTTAGAGTGCGAATGAAGGGGGCTGACGGCGCTCATCGGAAAGAGACGAGATGCCCGACGACGTGGGATCGGGTATCTGGTCTATTATGTACCTGAATTGACGTAAACGGCAGTTCAGGTACATAATTAGCCATGTTTTCCGACACCCAACTCCGCGAAGCCTTCCACTTCTGCTTTCTGCAGCGCCTGCTGGCCGACACGGAACCAACGCTCTACGTCCTCAAGGGCGGTGTGAACCTGCGGTTTTTTTTTGGCAGTCCACGTTATTCCGAGGACATGGATCTGGACGTACTCGCCGGCAGTGTCGAAACTCTAAAGAAGAACGGCTACAAGATTCTGAACGACGCGGCATTCCAGCGCGGCCTTCGGGTGCTCGGCATAGAGCGCCTCGAGATCAACGACCCGGACAAGGCAAAACACACCGGGACCACCCAGCGCTTCCGCTGCGCACTGGTGCGCGAGTCGGGGCAACGATTGCCGACCCGGGTGGAGTTCTCGCGGCGTGCAGACGATCCTGGCGATGCTGCTCCCCGGGATCCCGTCGATCCCGAGGTGGCCCGTCCCTATCGCCGGCTGCCGTACCGGTGCCGCCACTACGACGGCAGCTCGGCCGTCGTGCAAAAAATCGAAGCACTGGCGGGACGTACGGTCACGCAGGCACGGGACGTTTTTGACCTGAGCCTGCTCATCCAGGGCGGCTATTTCGCGGATGCGGCCGCGCACGGCGCTATCGGTGATGCGCCGCTGCAGGATGCCATCGAGAACCTGGGCACGCTTACCTGGGATGACTATCACGGCCAGGTCGTCGAATTCCTCGCGACCGAAACACGCGCGGATTTCGGCACGCGCGACGCGTGGGACGCATTGCAGACGAGCGTCTTCGATGCGCTGCAGGTTCATGCTTGAACTTCTGAACAAGACCGAATTCGTCGTGTTTACGACGCGCGAATTCGCCGCCGCGAGCGGTGCCTCGGTCGCGGCTGCGTCGAAACGCCTGCAGCGGCTGGCGACGTCGGGGTTCCTTACGCGCGTCGTACGCGGCGTATGGGCGAACGCTGGCCATCCGCATTTTCATCCACTGGCCTGTGTGCCGTACCTGCTCGGCAACGAACAGGGCTACGTGTCGTTCCTGACGGCGCTGCACCTGCACGGCCTTATCGCGCAGATTCCCGCAACGATCCAGGTGGCGACCACCGGCCACACACGCAGCCTCGATTCGCCGGTCGGCACTTACGAGTTCCTGAAGCTCAAGCCGGCATTGATGCGGGAGGGTGTCGACTGGAGCGACACGCGCCAGGCGTATCTCATCGCCACACCGGAGAAGGCGCTGCTCGACGTGTTCTACCAGTCGACGCGCAAAAACCGGCGCTTCTCGAGCCTGCCCGAGCTCGATCTCACGGACGGCGATTTTCGCGCCGGCGAATTCGAACGTATGCTGCGTGACTTGCCATATCCATCACGGATTCGCTCAGCGATTGAGTCCCGCTGGCGGCGAGCCGCGCTGTAGGAGCGCGCCACGCGCGCGATTGAGCTGTAGGAGCGCGCCACGCGCGCGATTGAGCTGTAGCAATGCGCCATGCGCGCGACCCAGGAGAGGAAAAACCATGTCCACGCCCATCATCCTATTCACAACCGCGGCCCTGCTGATCGCGACGTCCGCCGCCGCCCAACAGGCACCCATCTACCCCATGGAGCCGCCGCCCGAAACCAATGCCATCCCACTCGGCACCGGCGGGGTCGAAGGGCAGACACTGGAGGAGTCCTGGTTTCGCCAGTGGGGCGATCCGATGGCGCGGAACATCAGCACCGCGACGCTGACGCCGTTCCTGCCGGCCCCGGACAAGGCCACCCGCGCAGCCGTGATCGTCGCACCCGGTGGCGGTTTCATGTGGCTATCCATAGGCAACGAAGGCTGGGAAGTGGCCGAAGCGCTCGCGGACGAGGGCATCGCCGCCTTCGTGCTGAAGTACCGGTTGCAGCCAACGCCGGAAAGCCCCGAGGACTTCGAACAGATGATGGAAGACCTGTTTAACCGCTTCGATGACGACAGCGCAGCGGCATCCGAACGCCCCGGGCTACCCTTCCCGGCGGACCCGGTGGAAGACACCGAGGCCGCCTACGCAATGATCGTCGAGCGCGCTAAGGAATGGAACGTCGATCCTGAACGCATCGGCATGATCGGTTTCTCGGCCGGTGCCGGCGCGACGATGGCCACGACGCTCAGCTCGGACAAGGTCGATCTCGCTTTCATCGGGCCGATCTACGGCGGCATGGAGGCGGTCGAGGTGCCGGACGATGCACCGCCGATGTTCGTTGCCATCGCCGCCGACGATTTCCTGTTCGGCGGTGAGTTCGGTCTCATCAAGTCCTGGTACGATGCTGGCAAGCCGGTCGAGTTTCATCTCTACCAGAACGGCGGCCACGGTTTCGGCTTCGTTAACCCCGACCGCACGAGCAACACCTGGTTCGATGCCTTCATTCACTGGCTGGACGTCAACGGCTTCCTGCGCGCACCGTAGGAGCGCCCCAACAAAGGGGTCAGAGTACATTTTGGAGCAATGGGGTCAGCAACAATGGGGTCAGAGTACATTTTGAAACGTTGCGGCTTCGCAGGAATGTACTCTGACCCCATTTAACGAAATGGACTCGCTGCGCATCGATCGTTGGCTGTATCACTGCCGCTTGTTCAAGACGCGCACGCTGGCATCGAAAGCCGTGAGTGCAGGGCACGTCAAAGTGAACGGCGAGCGACCGGCACCCGGCCGGCGCGTGAAGGTCGGCGATCGCATCGACCTGGTGCGTGACCGCCTGCTCTATGCACTCGACGTGCTGGCCATTCCGACCCGGCGCGGTTCGGCCGCGGTCGCACAGAACTGTTATTGCGAAGACGAGGAGATCGTTCGCCAGCGGGAGCAACAGGCCACGGCCCTGAGCCAGGATCGCCTGACGATGCCGAGAACCGACGGCCGCCCCGACAAACGCACCCGCCGCCTCCTCCGGACCCGAAAAGAACAATAAAGCTGTAGGAGCGGGCCATGCCCGCGATGTAGGACCCGCGAATGAGCCCCATGGCCCCGAGAGACCTGTCTATATGATTACCACCGTCAGGCGGATGCGGCCGCAACCACACGGTGTCGCTATGAAACTGGATGACGTCAATCGCTGGATGAGCCTGGCGGCGAGCGTGGGCGTCATCGCCGGCCTCATCCTGCTGGCCTTCGAGTTGCAACAGAACCGGGAAATGATGCGGGCACAGATGCGCAACGAAATCGCACTCGCCGTCATCGACCAGATGACACTACCTGCCAGCAATCCGCAACTCAACAATGTCATTCGTCGTGGCAACGCGGGCGAGGAACTGACGCCGGATGAGCAACTGCAGTACCGACGCATGGTAATAGCATCGCTTCGGTACTATGAAAACGTCCATTACCCGTATCTCCATGGACTATATGAAAAGCCGCATTTCGACCGGCAGAAGCTAGCCTGGAAAAGCTACGCCGCGAGATCCGAAGGTGCGAAGGAGATCTGGTGCGAAATGCGCACCAGCTTCGCCGAAGACTTCGTCCGTGAATGGGAGGCGCTGGTTGCGGACATCTATCGCTGCTGAATTGTAGGAGCGGGCCATGCCCGCGATGACTTCCTGTGGGGTCTCAGGAACCAGGCTCCGGGGCATCTCGATCCGGGCGCGGATTTCCCGCGGCGGTCGCGCTCAGGTCACTGAGGAATGCGTAGAGATCGCCGACTTCGTCGTCGGTGAAGTGGGCGAAGCGGCCGCGCGCGACGCCACTCATCATCTCCAGTTCGCGCCCGCCGAGCGCAACGCCGGTTTTCATGAGCGTGCGGAACGCGTCTTCGTCGTAGGCGGACACGATGATGAGATCGGGCGCCATGCCTTCGGGCCAGGGGCTGTCGGCACGCAGGCTGAAACCGTGGCATTCGTTGCAGGTGGTCATGGCGATATATTCGCCGCGCGCGAGCGGGCTATCGCCTTCGTCCGCTTTTTTCAGCGGCGGGACGTAGTGCAGGAAGGCCGGCATCGCGCAGTCCAGGCCCCGCGCGATGTCGAGGCGGATCATCCACGGCAGGCTCGACTCCGGCAGTGCCTTCTCCACGACGGGCGCGCTCCGCAGGTACGCGATGAGATCGGCGACGTCGCTGTCGCGCAGGTGCACGAAGTTGTAGCTCGGCATCGAATACAAGGCCCGGCCGTCGTGGCCGATCCCATGACGGATCGCCGCTTCGATCGCTGCCGGCGATACGCGTTGTGCGAGCGCCGGCAGGTTGGGCGCCACGGCCGTGCCCCATATCACCTCACCCTCGAGCTGGCTGCCGTGGCAGCCGAAGCAGCCGCGTGTCCGGGCGAGGTGTTCGCCGCGTGCGAGCGCCTCCGGTGAATCGGGGATCGCGTGTACGAACTCCGGCGGCGCGGGGAAGACGATCGGTGATATGTTTCCACTGTGTGCATACATCGCGGGCATGGCCCGCTCCTACGTCGCGTAGGTCGACGGTATAGTTTGCACATTGACGTTGCCGGCCCACGCAATGTAGGAGCGGGCCATGCCCGCGATGTGGGAACGGCCATGCCACGCAATGCAGGAGCGGGCCATGCCCGCGACTACGCGCGATCGCGGCCATGGGCCGCTCCTACAGGACGATCGGTGATATGTTCCCACTGTGTGCACCGCGCTTTCCGGGAGCCCCCATGTGCCGAAACATTAAAACCCTGTACAACTTCGAACCCCCCGCAACGGACGACGAGATTCGCGCCTCCGCGCTTCAGTTCGTGCGCAAGCTCAGCGGTTCGACGCGTCCGTCCAAGGCCAATGAAGCGGCGTTCGATGCCGCCGTCGAGGAGGTCACCGCGGTCGTGCACCGACTGTTCGACAACCTGGTCACACCCGCCCCGCCGAGAGACCGCGAAACCGAGGCGGCCAAGGCCCGCCTGCGCACCGCGAAGCGATACGGCCCTGCCGCATGAGCCGGCGCGACGCCTCGCGTGGGCACTTCCCCTCGCGGATACGCGCTCTGCCGCCGTTCGACGGGCCGTTCGATGCCTATCGGCTCGCCGCCGAGCAGTGCGAAGTGCTGTTCGCGTCCTACCCCGCGGGCACCTCGATCCCGCTGCACACGCACGAGACGGAGAACTACGGTGTCATCACCGAAGGCGAGCTGATCCTGATCGCCGCGGGCAAGGAGCAGCGTTACGGGCCGGGCGAGTGGTATCACCTCGACGCGGGACAGGAGCACAGCGCAAGATTCGATTCCGACACCTCCGAGATCGAGTTCTGGTTCCAGCCGTCGTTGTAGGAGCGGGCCACGCCCGCGAATGCGCCCGATCGCGGCCATGGGCCGCTCCTACAAACCTTGAACGGGCGATATCCGCGCCCGCAGGAGCGGGCCACGCCCGCGAATGCGCCCATGGTCGCACCCGATCGCGGCCATGGGCCGCTCCTACAAACCCTGAACGGCCGATGTCCGCGCCCGTAGGAGCGGGCCACGCCCGCGAATAAGACGTAGCCCGGTCGATCAGGCAAGCTAGGCCCATGACAACTCCGACGAAACGCGTCCTCGTGGCTGGCGCCAACGGCTACATCGGCCGTGCCGTAGCGCGCACCCTGATGCGCCGCGGACACGAGGCAATTGCACTCGTCCGCACGGCTCACGACGTCCCGTCAGGCTGCACCATCCTCCTCGTCGAGGCCACGGACGCTTCGAGCCTGGCAGCCGCGTGGCCGGATGCGCCGGTCGATGCGGTCGTATCCTGCCTCGCCTCCCGCAGCGGCCTGGCGGCGGATGCAGATCGTGTCGACTACCTCGCCAATCGCAACCTGCTTCAGACGGCAACGCGCGCCGGCACGAATCGGATCGTGCTGCTCTCCGCGATCTGCGTGCAGCGGCCGAAGCTCGCGTTCCAGCATGCGAAGCTGCGCTTCGAGGCGGAGCTCGCGGCATCCGGCGTCGACTACACGATCGTGCGCCCGACGGCGTTTTTCAAATCGCTCTCCGGACAGGTGGAACGAGTGCGTGCAGGTAAAGCGTTCCTCGTGTTCGGTGACGGCACCCAAACCGCGTGCAAGCCGATTGGCGAGACCGACCTTGCAGAGTTCATCGCCGACTGCCTCGACGATCCCGCCGCCCGCAACCGGGTGTTGCCGATCGGCGGGCCGGGCGAGGCGATCACGCCGCGTCAGCAGGGCGAGCTGCTGTTCGAACTCACCGGCATGCCGTCGCAATTCCGGCGCGTGCCCGTCGCAATGTTCCGCGCCGCGTCAGCTGTACTCTCGCCGCTCGGCAAACTCTCTGCAGCGGCTGCCGCCAAGGCGGAACTCGCCCGCATCGCACACTACTACGCGACCGAATCGATGCTGGTCTGGAATGAATCGACGGGCCGCTATGACGAGGCCGCGACGCCTGGCGTCGGCAAGGAAACGCTGCGCGACCACTACACGCGTATCCTGCGCGAAGGGCTGACCGGCCAGGAGCTCGGCGAGCAGAAACTGTTCTGATAGTAGGAGCGGGCCATGCCCGCGAACAATCCCGCCGTAGGAGCGGGCCACGCCCGCGACTAAAGACGCGGTAGACAACATCGTGCGATATCGAATCAACCATTCGCGGCTAGCAGCCGCTCCAACGAAAGATCCGCTGCTGTTGCCCGCGGAATCCAGCTTGAGCTTACCTCAGGTGATACCACGTCCCGCGACCGGCCCCCTGGCGCGTCAGCTGCCCGGCCTTCGTCAGGGCGGACAAATGGTCCTTGATCGTGTTGCGATTGGTGCCCGTGATCCTGGCTGCCTCGGCCACCGTGACGCGGCCATGTTCGCGCGCGAGTTCGAGGATGCGGGCGGAAAGTTCCGGCAGTTCGGCAAGCTTGAGTTCACGTTCAATCTTTGCGGCAAGCCGTGCCTTCTGCTGTTGCAAGGCGCGGAGGAAGAACGTTAACCAGGGCTGCCAGTCGGGCGTTTCCGTGGCAAGCGTAACCTGGGTCTGCCGGAGGGTCTGGTAGTACGCCTCCTTGCTCTGTTCGATGACGCTCTCGAGTGAGCTGTACGGAACGTAGGCATAGGCGGCCCGCAGCAGGAGCAGCGTCGTCAGTATTCGCGAGAGCCGGCCGTTGCCGTCCTGGAATGGATGAATCGCGAGGAAGGACACGATAAATACGGCGATGATGACCAACGGATGCAGTTCGCCGCCTTGCAACTGGTGGCGAGTCCAATCAAGCAATTCACTCATCCGTCGTGGCGTGTCGAAGGGGGAAGCGGTTTCGAAGACGATGCCAATGACCTCACCGTCGGGACCGAATGCCGCGACGTGATTGTCGTGCGTCTTGTAGTGGCGCTCGTCCTTCGAGGCGTACTGCAGCAGGTCCCGGTGCAGCTGCCGGACGTGGTTTTCCGTCAGGTCGAGGCCCGCCCAATGCGCGAACACGGTTTCCATGACCTCGGCGTAGCCCGCCACTTCCTCTTCGTCACGGGAAGCGAATGACTTGATGTCGAGCCCCGCGAGCAGGGCGGCTACTTGCCGGTCGCTGAGCCTGGCGCCCTCGATGCGGGTTGAGGAGCCGACGCTCTCGATGGTCGCCACCCGGCGCAAAGTCGTCAGCCTGTCCGGCGAGAGACGTCCCAGCGCGCGCCAGGCACCCTTGAACTCGTCGATTTCAGCGATGAGCCTGAGCGTTTCCGGGGTGATCTCGAGACTATCAGTCCGGAGGGCCATCCGTTTTTACCTCCAATTCCATCCGGAAGAGTCTGCCATGCGGGCATCCATTTTTCCACCCAATTTCATCCAATAATGATTTCCTCTATATTTAACGGACCTTCCGCGGAGCCCAGCAGAATGATCGACCAATTGGCACAACGCGTAGCAGTCGCCGAGTTGTACGACACCGGCGTGGCGCTTTCCGTCACCCTGGACACGCCGCTGATCACGGCGGACGACGTGCGCGGCGCCCTCACCCAGGTGATTGCCCTCGTCGAGGCCCTGAACCTCGAACTGCAATACGACCAGCGGCTTTTCGCCGCCGAAGACGCCGAGTTCTACGTCGTTCCCGAAGTGTTCTTCGAGCGCGGGTCTCTCCGAATCCTGGTGAAACTGAAAACGTCGCTTAAAAAGATGAAAGGCAGCACCAAGCAGGCTCTGGCCACGCTCCTGGCTGCCTGCATCATGGCGGCCGGCCAGGCGGGCGGTCCCCCGGCTCCGCTGCAGCCCGAGCCCCCGCCGATCACCTGTTCCGAGGGCATCAGCGGAGTCATCAATGCCTGGCAACACGCACAGGAAGACCTGCAAAAGCACGACAAGGATGTGTCGATCGTTTACCGCGTTGAATGCGAGGGGCAGAGTTACGAATTCCGGTGGGAGTTGTAGGAACGGCCGCGGGCCGCGAACGGTATGTATCCGGCGCAATCGCACCGAGCGGCGCGCACCATGCTATGGCACGATGCAACTTACGGTCTGCCCGTCGCTTCCGGCGCACGGCCCGCAAAATAGATCTCCCGCTGCCGCTCCAGCTGCGCCGCGTTGCGCGCGACAATTTCCGGAAAAGCCGGGTCGTCCTCGAGTTCCTTGAAAATCGGGTCGAAAGGGAGGAACGAATTCGAATCGCCCTGGGTGAGCCACTGGTCGGCCCGCTTGAGCGCTTCGTCGTAGCGGCCGTCCAGCGTCGTGTACGCCACGACGCCGTAGAAGGAGCACGGGCACAGGTAGCGTGCTTTCAGGCGCTCTTCGAAGATCCGATGGCATTCCTTCATCATGGCCTCGGTCTCGGCCCCGCGGCCGGCATCCCGCAGGTCCTGGATCAGGTACAATATGCAGCGCTCGTTCCACTTTACGTTGCGTTCGTCGAAGCGGGCGATGGAGGCCTGCAGCAGCTTCCCGAATTCCGGACTCGCCGGACCTTCGTCGAAGACCCGCAGGTACATGCGTGTGTCGAAGTGCCAGTCCACGCCATCGTCATTCGCTGATGCCGTATCGAGAATGGCTTTCGCGGCGGCCGCGTCGCCGGTGAACAGCTTGGCGAAGAACTTTGGCTCCGGGACGTCGGTTTCGGCGGCGTCCTCCCACAGGCCCATCTGCAGGAGCTGCCAGCCCTGCCAATTCTTCAGGTTCGGGTCGTTGGGGTACTCTACGAGCGCTTCCTCGATGAGGATCATCGCCTCGCCCAGACGGCCGTGCGCGCTGAGGTTGTGAATTGCCGTGTCGTACGCCAGGGGATGGCCGGGATGCAGCGCGAACATACGCTCAATTACGCGGTCTGCATCCTCGGGCCGCCAGAAGCTGACGTACTCACGGGCTAGTTCGGCGCTGATCTGCAGCGACATCGGGTCCAGCGCATAGGCCTTTTCCTTGTCGGCCAGCATGTCGAGAAAGCGCTCCTGCTCGAATGCCGTTTCGGCCCGCCAGGAATAAGCCTGGGCATAACTGGGATTGAGATCGATGGCCCGGTTCAGGGCGTCCCCGGCTTCGTCGAAGCGATGGGTCTGCAGGAAATGATAGCCCTGGACGCCGATAGCCTCGGGCAGGGTTGGGTCTGCGGTGATGGCAGCGTCGAGATGCGCTTCCGTTTCGACCCGGGTCGCTGCATCCATGTCCCTGTTGCCGCCGTAGGCGAACTCCTCGAGCAACAGGTTCGCATGCGCGATCCCGACGTGTGCGGGGGCGTAATCCGGTTCGACGACGAGCGTCTCCTGGAACTGCTCTTTAGCGGCAAGAATGTCGTCCCGCGTGCGTTTGGCGAGACGCTCACGACCGATGAGGAAGGTGCGATAGGCCTCGAGGTCGATTTCGCGAGACGCGGCCTCCGCCACGGCCGTTTCCTCTTCCGGCAGCAGGTGTACACGCAACGCCGAGAGGATCTCCCCGGAAATCCGGTCCTGCACCTCGAAGATGTCCTCGCTGTCCGCGTCGTAGGTGTCGGACCAGAGGTGATAGCCGTCGGCGACATTGATGAGCTGCGCGGTCACCCGCATCTTCTTCCCGGACGTCCGCACCGAGCCCTCGAGCACGGTCTCGACGCCCAGTTTCTCGCCGATCTCCCGGATATCGAGACCGTCGTCGGCGAGTTCGAAGGCCGAGGTTCGGGCGGCCACCCGCAGCGCCTCGGTCTTCGCGAGCAGGTTCAGGATTTCCTCGGCGATGCCCTTGGAAAAATGCAACTGGTCCTTGTTCGGCGACAGGTCGACGAAGGGCAGTACCGCGATGGACGTCGGCGAGGCCGCGGTCGCCGTGATTTCCCCGGGCGCGATCTGCACCGGTTCGTCCAGCACGAACTCTCGCACGAGGAAGGACAGCACTACCACCCCCAGCAGGCCAATGGTGAAGTGTTCAAGCTTCCTGCCGGTACGGGGCGTGATCGACATATCCGGGTCGACGTCCTTCGTCTTTTTGATGCCCTCCGGCGTGATCTCGAATGCCCAGGCGAAGATGAGGACGATCGGAAAGCCGATGAACAGGAAAACGATAACGACCCGGTCGAACCACTCCGGCAGCAACAGGGCCGGCTCGAGCAGCCCTGCGAGCTGGATCAGGAGCCAGGCAACCACCGCATAGGCGACCGCCACGCGAACGACGTTGCGCCGCTTCAGTTCCTGGTACAGGTGCCGCATTTGCCGAGTGTATAAGAAATCCCGGGCGAAGCTATGCCCTGTAGGAGCGGCCCATGACCGCGAACATCAAAGATTTGAACATTGACCGCGCCTTCGGAGCCTCCTCGCCAAATGTCGTCCAACACCCGCGACCCCAAAGACCAATCGGCGCCTGCCGAAAATCACACCCGTTTGAGCAAGAAATAGTTCCGAGGGTTCCACCGCTGCGGGCGGCACGAGCATTGGTTGTAGGAGCGGCGCATGGCCGCGAATCCGTCGAACGTACAAGTAGCGCATAGACAGGCCGAGAGGCCGATCGGCGGGAGTTCCGTCGAATCTGACAGCCGTAAACTACTCAGCGCCGATCAGCGTCTCGATGCCCCAGGATTCAGTGGGCGACACCCGGGTCCGCGCGACTCGCTTCCGCTTTCGAACTTGCTAGAGCAAGGCATCGATAGACGGGCGTTTCGCCCTGCGTTCACGTTCTACCCTAAGGTATTCGTCAACGTTCCTCATGCAGCGACCTCCACGTAGTCGACGCGGCTTAGCGGTGGGGGAATCGGCAAATCGTCGGCGCGCAGGCCCTCCAGGTGAAACTCGATGGCCGTGCGGATTTCCGCCTCTACTTCCTCCACCGTCGATCCGGTGGCAACACAGCCGGGAAGATCGAGTACATACGCTGAGAAGTTGGCGCCCGCGTCCTCAATGACAATTGCGTACCGAACTTTTTCGTTTCGCATCGCGGTCACCGCTTCAGTCCCGACTGCTTCAGAATACTCTTCAGGGTTCCGGGCGCCAACTGATCGGACGGCTTTCCAGGCACCGTCACGCGTCCTATTTTCACCAGATGTTTCAGTTGCCGGTGACTGCCGCGGCGCGCCACCTCGACCCAGCCGTCGTCCTTGAGCAGTTCGAGTACCCTTCTCACCTTCACGGGCTCACAATGGGGCCGGTACATTAGCCGAGATACTGACAAGTATCGGCAATGCACCGTTTTTGAAAACCTGCGGAGCAAAAAAAATGACCAAACTCTCCCGCCGCCACTTCCTCACCGCCACCGCGCTCGCCCCGGCGGCCACGCTCGTCGGGCAAGCCACCGCGGCCCCCCACGACGCCACCACCCCACCCGACTTCATCATCACGGGTGCGAACGTCATCACGATGGACCCATCCATCCCGAGGGCTTCCGCCATCGCGGTACGCGGTGCGCACATCCTCGCCGTGGGCAGCGACAACGACATCCTCAACCTCAAGGGCAGTAACACCGAGATGCTGTACGCGCGCGGGCTCACCGTGACCCCGGGCTTCATCGACGCGCACAGCCACCCGCTCGGGGCGGACGAGGCGATCTCGGTGAACGTGAACCTGCCGCGCATCGAGGACGTCAAGGCAGCGCTCGCGGCCGAGGCCAGGAAGACCCCGCCGGGCCAGTGGGTGCTGGGCGCGATGTACGACGACACCCGCTTCGAGGACGGCCGGCCGCTCGATCGCCGGGACCTCGATGCCGCCGTGCCGGATCACCCGGTGTTCGTCACCCATCGCGGCGGGCACACGGCGGTGGTGAACACGAAGGCGCTCGAGATGGCCGGCGTGACCATCGAAACGCCGGACCCGGTCGGCGGGCGCTATTTCCGCGAGGGCGGGGTGCTCACCGGCAAAGTTGCAGAGCCCGCGGCCTTCGACGCCTTCCGTAAGGTGGGCGTATGGCCGGTGATGGACCGCGCCACGCGGCAGCGCTCCGTGATGCTGGCGTCCAAACGCATGGCGGCGGCGGGCATCACCTCGACGACGGATGCCTGGGGGAGTCTCGATGACTTCATCGCCTACCAGGACGCACAAGCCGCGGGGGAAATGCATTTCCGCCTGACGTTCATGCCGGACGGCAAGGGCGAGGTGTACGCAGGACTCAAGGCAGCGCGCATGGCCTCCGGCTTCGGCGACGAGATGCTCCGCATCGGCGCGGTGAAGTTCGCCGCGGACGGCTCGGCCTCCGAGCGCACGATGAGCCGCAGCACGCCCTACGACGGGAGGCCCGAGGACTACGGCATCCTCACGATGACGCAGGCAGAGATCGATGCGGCCGTCGACGACGCGGTGGCGCATGACTTCCGGATCGGCATCCACGCGAACGGCGACGTGGCCATCGAGCGTGTGCTGAACGCCTACGAGCGGGTGCTCAAAGACCGGGAGGGCCCGAACCCGCGCTTTCGCATCGAGCACTGTTCGCTCGTCAATCCTGGTTTACTCAAGCGCATCAAGGCCGCGGGCGTGGTGCCGGCGCCGTTCTACACCTACGCGTATTACCACGGCAACAAGTGGACCGAGTACGGCGCGCCCATGATGGAATCGATGTTCGCGCACCGGAGTTTCCTGGACGCCGGCATCCCGGTGGCGCCGGCCTCCGACTACCCGCCCGGGCCCTACGAACCCCTGATGGCAATCCAGAGCATGGTGACGCGGACCGACGATGAAGGACGGGTATGGGGCGGGACCCAGCGGATTACCGTGGACGAGGCGCTGAAAGTCTGCACGATGAACGGCGCCTATGCCTCGTTCGAGGAGGGGATCAAGGGTTCGATCACGCCGGGGAAGCTCGCGGACCTGGTGGTGCTGGAGAAGGATCCGCACAACGTGGCGGCGGACGAGATTGTGAAG
>JBGTLY010000002.1:0-38595 GCA_041743865.1 Woeseiaceae bacterium | reverse complement strand
GGACAAGAACAAGGTGACGAAGAATGCAATGACGCCGGCAACACATGCGGTCAGAATGACCCCGGCGAGGAACCACACGATGACGCCGACGATGCCGCCGGCGAGCATGGCACCGGGGAATGCCCCGAGGGCGCGTTTGAGTGCCCCGCCGATCGTCATGCCGACGATCAGCAGAATCGGCAACAGTCCCCCCACATCGGGGAGGCCGCGACTGAGATTTGCCGGCGCAGGCAACGCCTCGCCGCGGATGGTCGCGGCCAGCGCATCGATACCGGCGGCAAGCCCGTCCGCAACCTCACCCGCAGCGAAACGTGGGGTCATCCGTTCGTCGATGATCCGGTTCGCCAGCGCGTCCGGCACTGCGCCTTCGAGGCCATAGCCCACTTCCATACGGACCCGGCGATCGTCCAGCGCGACCAGTATGAGCACGCCGTCATCCACGCCGCGACGCCCGAGCCGCCAGGACTCTGCGACACGTATGGCGTATTGCTCGATCGATTCGGGACGCGTTGAATCTACGATCAGCACGGCAACCTGGCTGCCGGTATCCTCCTCGATCGGGGTAAGCCGTGCGTCCAGTGCCGCCACATCGTTCACGTTGAGTGTGCCGGTCAGGTCCGTGATGCGCTCGCGCAATGCGGGCACATCGCGCAAATCCTGAGCGAACGCAGGCGCGACAAAAAAAAGCAATCCCGCCGCCAGGACCAGGCTGCGGACAACCGGCATGAGACTGTCAGTCCCGGTCGCCGAACGATACCTCGGGCGGCTTGGCCAGATCGTCTTCGTTCTCCACAGTAAAGTTCGGCTTGACATCGAAGCCGAACAACATGGCTGTCAGGTTTGTCGGGAATGAGCGGACGACGGTGTTGTACTCCCGTACCGATTGAATATAGCGATTGCGCGCAACCGCTATGCGGTTTTCCGTACCTTCGAGTTGCGCCTGCAAGTCCCGAAAATTCTGGTCGGACTTCAGTTCCGGGTAGCGCTCCACGGTAACGAGAAGGCGCGACAATGCGCTCGACAGTTCACCCTGTGCCGACTGGAACTGCTGTAACGCAGCCGGGTCGCCGATCATCTCGGGTGACACCTGTATCGAACTCACCTTCGACCGGGCTTCAGTGACGCCGATCAACACTTCACGCTCTTGCTCGGCGAAACCCTCCACCGTACGTACCAGGTTCGGTATCAGGTCAGCACGGCGCTGGTACTGGTTTACGACTTCAGACCAGGCGGCCTTGATCTGCTCATCGCCGGCATTCATCGTGTTATAGCCGCAACCGGACAGCGGCACGACCGAGAATAAAGAAGCCAGCAGCAGGATCTTTCGCAACATCGCACGCTCCTCGAGATGGGTGGAAACGCCGGAGTCGACAATAAGCCGGGTTCTGTCTGGGGCAATCATTCATCTGGGGCGGCTGTCACCAGCCGCCTCGAGCAACCTACCCGGGAGTCCGCTCGGAACCGACGGTGCGGACGAATCCACATACTCCCCTATTTGGTCTTGCTCCGGGCGGGGTTTGCCGTGCCGCGAACGGTTACCCGTCGCGCGGTGCGCTCTTACCGCACCTTTTCACCCTTACCCGGCGACTTGCAAACGAGTCGCGGGGCGGTATATTTTCTGTGGCACTTTCCGTAGGCTCGCGCCCCCCAGGTGTTACCTGGCGCCCTGTCCGAAGGAGCCCGGACTTTCCTCCGCGCAATGACGCGCAGCGATTGCCTGGCCGGCTCCGACATTTCCGGGGCCGATTTTACTCGCATCTGATCGTTTCGGGGCCTACTTTTTAGCGGCGAGCAGCTTCTGGTATACGTCGTTGCGTCGGGCGCCCGTGACTTTCGCGACGATAGCGGCCGCCTGTTTCACCGGGAGCACTGCGGCAAGTTCCAGGGCAAGCGCATCGGCAATGGCCGGTTCCGCGGCCGCCTCGCCACCGTGCAAGACGACCACGAATTCGCCTTTTCGCGGGATTTCGTCCCTTGCGAGCCGAGCACCCAGGTCAACCAGGGTCCCGGGCACGATCTGCTCATGGAGCTTCGTGAGCTCGCGCGCTATGACGGCCATCCGGTCCGGCCCGAATACGCTCTCAAGATCAGCGAGCAGGGCGTCGATTCGGTGCACAGACTCGTAGAACACCATCGTGCGCGTCTCGTTGGCGAGCGAGCGCAGCGCGTTCATGCGCGCCGCGGATTTCGCCGGCAGGAAACCCTCGAAGCAGAATCGGTCCGTCGGCAGGCCGGCCACCGAGAGCGCCGCCGTCAACGCAGAGGGGCCCGGTACCGGCGACACGTCGATGCCGCGGGCATGCGCCTCGACAACCAGCCGGTAGCCGGGATCGCTCAAAAGGGGCGTTCCGGCGTCACTCACGAGCGCTACCGAATCACCATTTTCGAGTATCGCGAGTATCGAACCGACGACGGCTGCCTCGTTGTGTTCGTGCAGCGACTTAAGGGCTGTTTGTACCCCAATATGCGATAGTAATCGGCCGGTGTGGCGGGTATCCTCGGCGGCAATCAGTGCCACATCCGCCAACGTTCGGCGCGCCCGTGGTGACAGATCCTCGAGATTGCCAATGGGTGTTGCGACGATGTAGAGCGTGCCACTCACAAAGGGAATTTTTGGTTTTTTTGCCGATGATTGCTGCTGTCAAACATCCTGCCCGCTCGCCGGCCAGTCTGGCAAGGTTTGCGTTTCTCTGCGCCGCACTCCTGGTCCTCACGGGCTGCGCGACGAGCGGATTCGGCACGCTGCCGGCGCGTACGGGCGAGGCATCGGCCGCACGCCTTGCACAGGCGGGGGATCATGGCGAGGCGGCGCGCGAATACATAGGTCTTGCCAGCGCCAGCTCGGCGGCCGAGCGGGACCGGCTGACTTTGCTCGCGGTGGAACAGTGGCTTCTGGCAGGGGACGTGTCGCGTGCGACCAACGCCTTTTCCGGTGTCGCGCGTCCGGCGGCGGGCGAAAGCCAGTGGCTGTGGGATATCACGAGCGCAGCCTTTGCGCTTCGCGCGGAGGACGCCGATCGGGCGCTTGAAATACTCGACCCGCTGAGTGACCAGTCACTGCCGCAGTCCTATCGGGTCCGCATCGAGGGTCTGCGTGCGGAGGCATGGTTTCGGAAAGGTGAGCCCGCTCGCGCCGTGCGGCTCATGCTGCAAAGAGACAACTGGCTGTCGGGTGACTATGCACGCCGCCAGAATCGCGAGCAACTCTGGCAGGGCCTCGTCAACAGCAATCCCGATGATCTTCGTGCCGCCGCCGAAGTCACGACGGACCCGGCCGTCCGCGGCTGGCTCGCAATCGGCGCACTTGCCGCGTCCACGGGTCAGCAGGGGCTCGGCTGGTCGAACGGCGTGCAGCGCTGGCGCGAGACGTATCCGACGCACGCCGCAAATTCCCTGCTAGACAGTCTCAGCGTGCCGGACGCCTCGGAACTCGACTATCCCCGTCAGATCGCGCTTATCCTGCCCCTGACCGGGAGTGCGGCGAGTGCCGGGCAGGCGATACAGAATGGGTTCTTTGGCGCCTACTTCGCCGCGGCCGGCGGCCTCGATGACCGGCAGTCCGTTCGGGTCTACGACGTCAATACCGAAGGCGGGGCCAGTGCAGCCTATTCGGCCGCGGTCGAGGAAGGCGCGGAGTTCGTGGTCGGCCCCTTACTGCGACAGAATGTCACGGAGCTTGCAAACGACATCCTCGTCCCGGTGCCGGTTTTGACGCTGAATTACCTGGACGACGGAGCCCTGGCGCCTCCAGGTCTCTTCCAGTTTTCCCTGGCGCCGGAAGACGAAGCGGTCGCCGCGGCGGAGCGTGCCATCCAGGACGGGCACACACGCGGGCTGGCACTGGTTCCGAACACGACCTGGGGCAGGCGACTATTCACGGCCTTTGCCACGGCTTTCGAAGCACAGGGCGGAACGGTGCTGGACAGTCGCAGTTACACGAGCGGTGACCCGGACTTCTCGAGAACCATCGAGGACCTGATGGCGCTCTCCGGAAGTGTCAAACGCTACCAGCGTTTGCGGGCCAATATCGGCGGACCGCTGCAATTCGACCCACGCCGGCGCCAGGACGCAGAGTTCATATTCCTGGCTGCTGACGCACCGGCCGGACGCCTGCTGAAATCACAACTCAAGTTTCACTACTCGGGTGACCTCCCCGTTTATGCGACCTCTTCGATCTATGCGCTGGATGGCCGTTCGGACAGCGACCTCAACGGGGTGATGTTCGCGGACGCACCGTGGCTCATTGATCCTCAGCCATGGATCCGCAGCCTGCCGCCCTTGTACGCCGAGCATTGGCCGGAACACCGGCGCCTCGGCCGGCTGCACGCGATGGGCTTCGACGCCTACCACCTCATCGGCTCCCTGTACGCGGCCGAAGGCAATACCTTCCGCGAAATAGACGGCGCGACGGGTCGCCTGTACCTCGACAGCGAAGGCCGTGTCCACCGACGCCTGGCGTGGGCAAAATTTGCCCGCGGCGCCCCCGTGGCGTTGCCTGCCCGGGCCGGTGCCGAACTCCCCGTCGACAAGAGTGTCGACACGGTTCCCGGTGACGTCAGGGATGACGATAGATGGGCAGAGTCGCCACAGGACCTTTAGGCAGGCATGCCGAGAACGAGGTGTTCCGCTTTTTGTGCGGTCAGGGGCTGCGCCCTGTCGCACGGAACTTTCGGACACGGCACGGGGAAATCGACCTCGTATTGGAGGACGGCTCCTGTCTCGTTTTTGTCGAGGTCCGCACTCGTGGCGCCGGCAGTTTCGTCGAGGCTCGGCTCACGGTAGACGCTCGCAAGCAGCGCAAGCTGGCCCGGGCGGCGCTGCTGTTCCTTGCCCGCAACCCGCTTTTCCGGCACCACGCGTGTCGATTCGACGTAGTCGGCGTCGATCACGACGCCGACCCGCCCCTCATCGACTGGCTGAAAGACGCTTTCCGGCCCGACCCGTGAACGTGCGCCGCCAGGCTTCTGCTAGACTTTGCAGATCAAGGGTCACGAGCACCGTAATGGACACAGTTTCACGTGTGCGGGAGCATTTCGCGGAAAGTATCGCGACCAAGCAGAGCGCGGTCGGCGTCATCAGTGAAAGCATTGCGGCGGCTGGAAGCCTGATGGCCCAGGCGTTGCTCGACGAAGGCAAGATCCTGAGCTGTGGCAACGGCGGCTCGGCGGGTGATGCCCAGCATTTTTCATCGGAACTCCTCAACCGCTTCGAAATGGAGCGGCCCGGTCTGCCGGCGATGGCGCTGACCACGGACAGTTCGACCGTGACCTCAATCAGCAACGACTACTCCTACGAAGAGATTTTTTCAAAGCAAGTGCGGGCGCTAGGCAGGTCGCAGGACGTATTGCTCGCCATTTCGACGTCGGGAAATTCTGAGAACGTGTGCCGCGCGATTTCGGCGGCGCATGAACGCGGAATGAAAGTAGTAGCCCTTAGCGGGCGCGATGGCGGCCGGATGGCTGGCATGTTCGGCGAGGGTGACGTAGAAATTCGCGTCCCGGCAACACGTACCGCGCGTATCCAGGAGGTCCACCTGCTGGTCATCCATTGCCTGTGCGATATCATTGACTCCACCCTGCTGGGTGATGCCAGGTAGGTTGGGGAAAAGCTTTATCCGCAACCGACAGCGGCAGCTTCAATCTGCACCAGCACAAACCAGAGAGGACAGAATGATGAAATCGACGAGCGTATCGATCATTGCGGCCCTGACATTCCTGGCCATTCAGCCTGCGGCCAGGGCCGACGTAACGGTAGAGCAGACGATTGATGTGACGGCGCCGGGCGCCCTGAGCCTGGCGGCAATGGAAGGCAAGTCACGAACCGCAATAGCGGGTGACAAGGCTCGCACTGATAACGACCTGAAATTCAAGTCGAGCCTGATGCAGCGATTTGGTGGCGATGCGGGTCAGTCCACCGAGATCGTGCGGCTGGATGAGGGCCTTATTTACCATGTAAATCACAAGGAACGGGAGTACCAGGCCACGACCTTCGATGCGGTCAAGGCGCAGACGGAGCAGGCGGTCGAACAACTCGAGCAGGCAAATGCAGGGGGCGAGACGGGCGCACCGGGCGGGCAGACAGACTTGCCCGTATCCGAGGACCAGTGCGAGTGGAGCGAAACCAGCGTGGACGTCAAGCGCACCGGGGAGCGTCTCCGGATCGCAGGGATCGAGACGGAGCAGACGCTGGTCACCGCTACCCGGACCTGCCGGGATCGTGAGACCGGCAAGGCCTGCGATCTGACATGGTCAATGGAAAACTGGCTCGCCCCCGACGTCCCTGGCAGCGCCGAGTCCATCGAATTCTGGCAAGCCTATGCGAGCAAGCTCGGCTTTGAGGACCTCGTTAGCAATCCCGGGACGCCGGGTATGGCTGCACTGTTCAGCCAATACGAAGGCGGATGGGAAGAGATCGAGAAGAGCGCCGACGAATTGCAAGGCTACCCGCTGCGCAGCGTAATGACCCTCGACATCGGCGGTGCCGAATGCACGACATCGACCGGGGAACCGCTTACGGCGGATGCCGTCTTTGGAGATATGCAGGACGCAATCGGCGAGTCTGCGGCAGAAGGCGTCGGAGAAACCGTGGGCGGGAGCGTGGGTGGCGCCCTGGCGAAAGGGCTGTTCGGCGCCTTCGGCAAGAAGAAGGAAAAGCCCGAGACAGCAGCACCGGCCGCTGTCGCGACAGGCAGCGTCACGCTGTTCAAAGTGGTCACGGAAACCACGTCCATCGACACGGCAGTCGTTCCGGCCACACAGTTCGCAGTGCCGGAGGGCTATGCTGAAGTAAGCGCGTCCCCGTGATGCGGCGTTGCCACGGCGGGCGGCATCTACGGGTTTCTACAGGCTTCTATATCGCTTTGGGACAGGCCGAGGTCTTTCGCCGCTGACTCGAGATCGGCAGCCGTCGCGTTGGCGTTGTACACGCCCGACGCTGTCGCGCCAACCTTCTGCGCTACGTCGTTGTTACCCACTTGCGACGCTGTTCGTGTCACAGCGCGCATGAGACTGCCAAGTCCGCGCTTCGTCTGTTGCGATGCCTGCGCCTTGTCCACCTTCTCCCGCAGGCAGGCCTGCTGCGCGGCCTGCAACTCTTCCGCTGACGGGCCGGCGCTCTCCGGCGCCGCAGGGCTGCCTGCGACGGCAGCGTTTCCTTCATCAATGGCCGCCTTTATGATTCCCGCAAGTTGTGGCGTGACCTCGCCGCTGACCTCGAGATCATGCTCTGCCTGGAACTTCGCGATCGCGACAACGGTCTGTGTCGAGGCCTCGCCAGTCGCGGGGCCCGGATCGTAACCGAGCTTCGCAAGATCTTCCTGGACCATGCGCGTCAAGTCGTCCGCGAGCGCGAAGCCAGGGACGGACAGAGCGAACAGAGAGAACAGAGAGAACAGAGAGAACAGCGACAATTTAGTCAGGAATAGTTGACGCATCCGGCGCTCCTTTCGGTCAAACCATTTGCAGGTCGGACTATTTAATGACGCGGAGGTGAGAGCGTGCGCGGTTCGCGTCGACATCGTCACCCGAAGCCATGGTCTCCACGCGGCTATCCTGCCGCCCGGACTCGTCGGCGGCGTCCGTCTCGTGGGAAAAAATCATGCCCTGGCCGGTTTCACGCGCGTAGATACCGAGGACCGCCGGCATTGGCACCCATACGTCGAAGGGCACGCCGCTGAAACGTGCGCGGAAACTGACCGCGCCGTTGCTCAGCTTCAGGTTGTGCGCTGCCGACTCACTGATGTTCAGGATGATCTTGCCGTCCTTCACGTGTTCCGGCGGAACGGTGACGCCCGGCACCAGTGCATCGACAACAATGTGTGGCGTGTTGCCATTGTCTCCCATCCATTCGTGCATGGCGCGGATGAGGTACGGGCGTTTGGATCGGCTGGGATTGGACACGGTGGGCTATCGGGTTTCGTTTCGCTCGAAGCACAAGTCTAGCACCGTTTTGGCGACGAAATTCGAACATGACATAAAGCAGGCAGCTGCCTGCCTCTGGCTGTTGCTTACGGCCCTTGCTGATCACCCATCGCGATCACATTCTCATTTCCTGCTCGAGTTCGGTCAGCGACTGCTGGAACGACCGGCGCGAGAACACACGCTGCATGTAGTCCTCTATAGCCTCGAACTCGGAACCCAGTTCTATGCCATATACCGGCAGCCGCCAGAGTACCGGTGCGATGCTGCAATCGACGAGTGAAAATTCCTCGGACAGGAAATACGGCCGCGCACCGAACAGATCTGCACTCTGCAGGATACTTTCGCGAAGCAATTTACGCGATTTCGCGCTCAGTTTGCCGTCGGTCTGGTCGGCTTCCTCAGCGAGCGAGTACCAATCCGTCTCGATTCGAAACAAGGCTAGCCGGAACTGCGCGCGCGTAACCGGGTCCACCGGCATCAAGGGTGGATGCGGGAAGCGCTCGTCCAGGTACTCGATGATGACCCGAGAGTCATAAAGCGTCAGATCCCGGTCAACGAGTGTTGGAACTGTATGGTACGGGTTCAAATCCATGAGGTCCTCGGGCAGATCCGGCCCGGTGACAGTCGCTATCTCTATGTTGATGTTCTTTTCAGCCAGGACGAGCCGCGTACGGTGACTATGAATGTCAGTGGGCCGCGAGAACAAGGTCATGACGGAACGTCGGTTGGCGATCACGGCCATTAAGTCACGTCCTTCCAGATCTGCTTTTTAAGCATACGCGCAATGATCAGGAAGACAATCAGGTAAATGAGCACCCAAACGCCGATCTTCCGACGGTCTCCCCGGATCGGCTCCGCAATGTAGGCCAGGAAGTTCGTCGTATCACGAACGAACTCATTATAGTCCGCGGCATCCATGCTGCCGGGCTCTAGCGCCTCAAAGCCCTCAAAATGTCGTGTCGTGACGCCGTCCGCCGTTTGCTCGGAGAACTCCGCCGCCTGGTAGCCCTGCAATTCCCACAGGACATGCGGCATGCTCGTGCCGGGGAGCACGATATTGTCGACGCCGGTCGGGCTTTCCGGATCCGCATAAAAGCTGTTCAGGAACGAGTAGATGTAGTCCGCCCCCTTCGAACGGGCCATCAGCGACAGATCGGGTGGCGCCTTGCCGAACCAGCGCTCTGCATCCGACGGCCGCATCGAAACCTTGACCGTTTCGAAAGTCTTGTCTGCGTTGAACATCAGGTTTTCGATGAGTTGTTCTTCCGACAGACCCAGGTAGTTCCCGATCGTCTTGTAGCGTACGTATTTCGCCGAATGACATCCGGCGCAATAGTTCATGAAGTTTCGCGCTCCCCGCTGGAGGGAGTTCACGTTCGTCGGGTCGATATCGGCTTTCTGCAGTTCAACATCGGTCGCCGCGCCGGCGGTAGCTACTGCGAGCAGGAGCAAAAGCGTGGCAAACGTGCAATGCGCTGCCAACATCCTACCCATGATAGACCACCCTGTCCGGAACCGCTTTGGTCCTGTCGATCGTCGTGTAGTAAGGCATCAGCAGGAAGAATGCGAAGTAGATGACGGAAAGTATGCGCGCCGCCACGACATACGCGCCCTCGGCCGGCTGGAGGCCCAGCCAGCCCAGTCCGACGAAGCTGACGGTGAACAGTGCCAGCGCGGTCCTGTACATCCAGCCGCGGTAACGGATCGAACGGACGCGAGAGCGGTCGAGCCAAGGCAGGAACAACGGCAGAATCACGGACAGTCCGAACAGGATGAAACCCCACAGTTTGTCGGGGACGGCGCGCAGGATCGCGTAGAACGGGGTGAAGTACCATACCGGTGCGATATGCTCCGGTGTTGCTGTGACGTTCGCGGGCTCGAAATTCGCATGCTCGAGGAACAGGCCGCCCATTTCCGGCGCAAAGAACACGACCGAAGCGAAGATCATCAGGAAGATGATGATGGCCACCAGGTCCTTCGAGGTGTGATACGGATGAAAAGCGACGCCGTCCAGTGGCACGCCGTCCGGCCCCTTCGTCGCCTTGATGTCGATGCCGTCCGGGTTATTCGAGCCGACTTCATGCAATGCGACGATATGCACGAAAACGAGCCCGATGAGAGCCAGGGGCAACACAATGACGTGCAGTGCGAAAAACCGGTTCAGCGTAATATCGGAGATCGAGTAGTCGCCGCGGATGAACTCGACAATGCCTTCGCCGATGACGGGAATCGCGCCGAACAGTGAAATGATCACCTGCGCCCCCCAGTAGGACATTTGCCCCCAGGGCAGCAGGTACCCTGCGAACGCCTCGGCCATCAGCACCAGGAAAATGAGCATGCCGATGATCCAGAGGAGCTCACGTGGTTTCTGGTAGGACCCGTACAACATCGCCCGGTACATGTGCAGGTAGACGACGATGAAAAAGAAAGAGGCGCCCGTGGAATGCATGTAACGGATTAGCCAGCCCCAATCGACGTCGCGCATGATGTACTCGACCGAGGCAAAGGCTTCATCCGCCGACGGCTTGTAGTTCATCGTCAGGAAAATGCCGGTCACGAGCTGGATGACGAGCACGACCATGGCCAGTACGCCGAAGACGTACCAGATGTTGAAATTTTTCGACGCGTAATATTCGGTAGCGTGGTACTTGATCGTGGAGGTCAGCGGGAACCGCGCGTCGATCCAGGCGAGCAGTCCGCCTTTTCGTTTGCCGACTTCAGCTTCGATCCTGGCCATCATGCAGCTCCCGAGTCCTGGCCGATAATGATGAGACCGTCACGCACGAACCGATAGGGCGGGATGCGCAAATTCGTCGGTGCCGGGACGCCCTTGTACACGCGCCCTGCGAGGTCGAACTTCGAACCATGGCAGGGACAGAAAAAGCCACCGTTCCAGTCTTCGCTCGGACGGACTTCGAAGTCCTGGATCGGCGCACAGCCGAGGTGCGTACAGGCGCCTTCGACGACCAGGTAAGCGGGACGCAAGGACCGATAGGCATTTTGCGCGTAACCGGGCTGCTGGTCGACAACCGCGGAATCCGGGTCTCGCAGGTTGGGGGCGTTCGCCGCCAGCCGGTCCAACATGGCGTCTGTCCGCCGGAGTACGAAAACCAGCTTGCCGCGCCAGAGCACGCGAACCATTTCACCGGGCTCTAAATTGGCAATCGGCACCTCGACCGGTGCACCGAGTGCCTGTGCGCGTGCACTCGGCTTCAGGGAAGCAAGGAACGGGTAAGCGACCACGCCGGCGCCGGCAAGGCCGGTCACGACGGTCGCAACGGTGAGAAAATGACGTCGGTTACGATCGATCTGATCCATATCCTCGTCAGTCATCAGGCACTCCCATACGTCCGGCTTTTGGAAAGTCTGTCTTGCGGCAGGTCGCCGACTGTGTGGGCAGGCTTTCGTTCAGCGCGTTTTTGCTTTATTTCGAAACTGGTAGATTTGCAGCAGCCCCGGATTCCCGTCAGGATGTCGGTTTGCCGGGTACCGGGTGCGGACCGATCCGGGATTATACACGTCGCTTGTCGATATTGGCTAGCCGGCGGCCCTACTCAACATCTTACAACGCGCGTCGAGTCCGATTTGAAAGCAGCACTCGCATTCCTGTTGCAGTCGATCGTGGTTGGACTCGCCGCGGCATTTCTCGTCGTTCTCGTCAGGCCCGACCTGTTGCCTGTCGGGCAGACCCCGGTACAAAGCCCTCCCGTGAGCTATGCCGATGCGGTCGACATCAGCTCGCCGGCGGTCGCGAACGTGTACACGAAGCGGCTCGTGCATGACAACGAGTCGGTATCGGCTCGAACCCGGTTCCGGGTAAGCACGAACTTTGCGTCGGCTGTCGTCATCGATCCCGACGGGTACCTGGTAACCAATTATCATGTCGTCGCCGAGGCGGCGGAGATTCGCGTGCAATTGAGTGACGGCCGCGTGGCGGAACCGGAACTCGTCGGCGTCGACGCCGAAACCGATCTGGCCTTGTTGAAAGTCGAACTCGGCGCCCTCCCGGTGGTCCCCCTGGGCAGCTCTGCATCCTTACGTATCGGCGACGTGGTGCTGGCCATAGGCAACCCCTACGGGCTCACGATGTCCGTCACGCAGGGCATCGTCAGCGCGACTGGTCGCGGCTATCTCGATCTCGTCACATTCGAGAACTTCATTCAGACGGATGCTGCGATCAATTCCGGCAACAGTGGCGGCGCACTCATCAATGCTCGCGGGGAACTTGTCGGAATCAACACGGCCCGGCTCGAAGAAGACCCCGGCACCGTCGGTATCGGTTTCGCGATACCGGTCGATCTCGTCCGGGGCGTGGTTGAGCAGATCAAGGTCCACGGCCGGGTGATTCGGGGCTGGATGGGTCTTCAGCCCGACGATCTGTCGGCCGCGGAGCGCGATGCACGCGGCCTCGAGGACGGCGCGGGCATCCTGCTCGTATCGGTACACGAGGACGGGCCCGCCGCCCGCGCGGGACTCAGGCGCGGAGACGTGATCCTGTCAATGAACGGGGAAGACATCCTCGATCGACGCCAGGCCCTGTTGATCTCGGCCGGCATGAACCCGGGCGACGACGTCGAGGTCGTCGCCCTGCGGGACGGCCAACGCATGAGCTTCACAGTGATCGCCGGCGAGCGGCCCGAAGTCGAAGTCTTCTAGGCGCGGTCAGATCCCTGGCGCGCTGCCCATTCGTCCGGCGCCAGCGCCTGGATGGACAGCGCATGGATCTCGTTGCCGACCAGCGCGCCCAGGCTGCGGTATACGAGCTGGTGGCGGGCGATCGATCGCAGTCCCTCGAACTCCCGCGCGACGACCAGCGCCTCGAAATGCGTGTTGTCGTCGCTCCGGACACGCACGACGGCGTCCGGGAATGCGGTGGCAATCCGGTTTTCTATATCGATGGGCTGCATGGGGACCCTCCTGGCGCTCGGGCCGCGCAGTTTAACCGGTTCCCGTCAAGCCCCCAACCGGGATTCCGGATTGTGTATCATACCGATCTCAACACGGCTCACCGGCCGGTGGTTCGCGCGAACGGCGACCAACGCCGATTCCGGGCGGGCGAAAGTCGGGAAACCCTGTTACGTATGTGGCTCAATCTTGCGCAGGTCGTCGGCGGGCTGGTCCTGTTGATCTGGGGTGCCGATCGACTGGTGCATGGCGCCTCCGGCGGTGCCCGGCGGCTCGGTGTCGCACCCCTTTTGATCGGCCTTACCGTCGTAGCCTTCGCTACGTCGGCCCCGGAGATCCTTGTGTCCGTCGTTGCAGCGCTCCGCGGCGAGCCGGATCTTGCGATCGGCAATGCCATCGGCTCCAACATTGTCAATATCGGCCTCGTGCTGGGCATCACAGCGTTGGTGCGCCCGATCGAGTTGCGCTCGGCAACGCTTCGCCGCGAGATGCCGGCGCTGTTGGCCGTATCCCTACTGGTCGTATCCCTTTTTCTCGATTCCATTCTTTCCCGGGTCGACGGTATCGTCATGCTGGCGGGCCTCGTGATCGTCATGATCTGGTTTACCCGTCTCGGCATGCGGTCGGCGGCGAACGATCCGTTACTGGCCGATTACGACGCTGAAATTCCGAGGCACATGACCCTGAACATGGCTGCGCTTTGGCTGGCCGTCGGTCTCGCCGCACTGCTCTTGGGCGCTGACCAGTTGGTCGATGGGGCGATAGGTATTGCGAATCTGTTCGGCGTCAGCCAGGTCGTTATCGGCGTTACACTCGTCGCGTTCGGCACGAGCCTTCCTGAGCTCGCGGTTTCCGCAGTCAGTGCATGGAAGAAGGAGTACGGGCTCGCAATAGGCAACATCGTCGGCTCGAACATCATCAATATGCTGGCTGTCATCGGAGTCGCCGCGGTCATCCAGCCGGCCGCCATCGCCCCATCCGTCCTGTCCCTGCACGTATTCGTCATGGTCGCTTTTACGCTGGTACTTTATGCAATGACCTACGATTACGACGGCAAGAGCGAGGTGTCCCGCATCGAAGGTGGGGCACTGCTTGCGGCCTATATCGCCTATTCGACTTATGTCATCACGCAAAATGCCTAGACTGGAAAAGTGCCGGATCCGTTAAGCAACGAGGAGCTGCTGCAGCTCGCCCGCGACGCTCTTGCCATCGAGGCTCGGGCGGTCGAGCGCGTCAGTTCACGACTCGACGATCAGTTCGCCGTAGCCTGCAGGCTGTGCATGGCAACGCAGGGCCGTGTGGTCGTGACCGGCATGGGCAAGTCCGGACACATAGCCTCGAAGATTGCCGCCACACTGGCAAGCACCGGGACCCCATCGTTTTTCATGCACCCGGCGGAAGCCAGCCACGGCGACCTCGGTATGATCACGGGCGATGACTTGCTGCTCGCAATTTCCTATTCCGGCGAAACCGAGGAAGTCCTGACCATACTGCCACTCGTCAAACGCATGGGCGCACGCATGGTATCGATGACCGGCAAACCGCGTTCCACTCTGGCTCGCAACGCCGATGCACACCTCGACGTGAGCGTCGCCGAGGAAGCCTGCCCGCTGCAGCTCGCGCCCACGGCAAGCACCACCGCGACGCTTGCCATGGGCGATGCGCTGGCAGTCGCCCTGTTGAAGAGCCGCGGTTTCACGGCTGAGGACTTCGCCCGGTCGCACCCGAGCGGGAGTCTCGGCAAGCGCCTGTTGCTTCGCGTGGCCGACGTCATGCGCACGGGTGACGAAGTGCCTTCCGTACTGCCGGACGTACCATTGCGCGACGGCTTGATGGAAATGACCGCAAAAGGACTCGGGATGACCGCCGTCGTCGACGCCGAACGGCGCATCCTGGGTATATTCACCGACGGCGACCTCCGTCGGGCGCTCGACGATGGCGCCGATGTGCACTCCACGACAATGAGTGACGTCATGCATGTCAACTGCAGGACGACCACCGCCGACATCCTGGCGGCGGAGGCGGTCAAGGTGCTCGACGACCACCGCATCACCTCGCTCCTGGTCGCAGATGACCAAATGCGATTGATCGGTGCGTTGAATGTTCACGATCTGTTTCGTGCGGGGGTGATGTGAGCGTGGGGAGGGGAAAAACGCCGCCCCCGGGGTTGCGCCTCGTCGCTTTCGACGTGGACGGGGTGTTCACCGACGGCCGCTTCCTGTTGTCGGACGAGGGCGTGGAATCCAAGACCTTTTCAACGCAGGACGGTTTCGGGATTCGCCAGCTCCTCAAAGCCGGCATAGAGGTCGCCATCATCAGCGGCCGCAAATCCCTCGCAACCGAGCAGCGTATGGCGGAGCTCGGCGTCCGGCACGTCATCCTCGCCTGCGACGACAAGGCGGCCGCTTTCGACCGCCTCGCCGAGACACTCGGCATCAGCCCGATCGAGTCGGCATTCGTCGGCGACGACATCCCCGACCTGCCCCTGCTTGCGAAGGTCGGCTACGCTATTGCGGTCGCCAATGCCGTATCGGCAGTCCGCGATTTCAGTGACTACACGACCGTCGCACCCGGAGGGCAAGGCGCCGTCCGTGAGGTTTGCGAACTCGTGCTCACCGCCATGGATGCAGAGCGCCGATGAGCCTGCGGCTGAGCGTCCTGGTTGTACTGCTTGTCATCGCCGCGCTCGCGAGCTGGTTTGTTGCGCGGGATAATGGCGCACGAACGCCCTCGCCAGCTGCGGTCCAGCCCCTGAATCGAGGTTTCTACCTGGAAGACGCCCGCATCCTCGGAACCGACAACGCCGGTACCCTGCTCTACGAGATCCGCGCGGAATATGCCGAGCAGCAAAGTGACGAGCGTATTCGCTTTTCCGAGGTCACCGTCGAGTATTCGCCGGACACGGATATCCCCTGGTCAATCCGGGCGGACTCGGCGCTGCTCGCGCCGGACGAGCAACGAGTCCTGCTCGAGGGCAACGTCCGGGCCGTCAGCGAGAAAGGCTTCTCCGGCGAACAGACAGAAGTCGTGACGGCCTCGCTCAGCCTCGACCCGGAGCAGTCCATCGTCGAGACCGATGATCGAATCCGCATCCGGATCGGGGACCGCAGCCTGACCGGGACGGGCATGCTAGCATCCCTCAAAGACAACCGTATGGAGATCCGGTCCAACGTCAGTGGCCGATTCATTCCCCGATGATGCCATCGACATCGAGCCCCTGTGCGGCTGCCCGTTTCCTTCTTGCGATACAGATCTTTTCGTTACCGGCGTTTGCACAGCTGAGCGAGGTCCCGCTGCAGGTCGTGATAGACGCAGAAAGTACGGACTATGACGGTAATGCGGGGATGCTGCAGTTCACCGGTCTGAAGCTGACACAGGGGGACATCAGCATCGCATCCGACGACGCCCGCTCGACGGGCCTCGACTTCGACAATACGACGTGGCAGCTGACCGGCAATGTCGTATTCGACATCAGCGGGTCCCATATCGAGTCCGACAGCGCGGACCTGAGCTTCAAGGACTTTGAACTGCAGGTCGCGACGATCGAGGGTTCGCCCGCGACCTTCGAATACCGGCGGCCCGGAACCGAGGAGACGACATTGGCCAGCGCCAGCCGCCTCCATTACAACGTCGCGGAGGGCGTCATCGAATTCTCTGGCGATGCGTCTATCTCCGAGGGCGGCAATCGCATCGTGGCGGAGTCCCTGGTCTACAGCATTCGCGACCGGCGTGTGAACGCGGCCTCGTCCGGCGCGCCCGACGACCGGGTGAAAGTTACCTTCACGCCCCCCGCTGCCGAAAACGAGGCAGATGCGGGCACCGGCAATGATGCTACCGATGACGAGCCGGCGACGGGCGATACCGGCGAGAGGGAGACGGAGCGCAGGGACGGCGGCGAATGAGCATCCTGACCGCCCAGGACATCTCGAAAAGCTACAAGTTGCGGAAGGTCGTCAAGGGGCTCTCGCTGGAGATGAAGAGCGGCGAAATCGTCGGGCTTCTCGGTCCGAACGGTGCTGGCAAGACGACCGCATTTTATATGATCGTCGGGCTGGTGTCCGCCGACAGCGGCAAGATCCTTCTTGACGGGCAGGACCTCACGTCACAACCGATGCACGTTCGCGCCCGCCTGGGCGTCGGCTACCTGCCACAGGAAGCCTCGATCTTTCGCAAGCTCACGGTGGAACAGAACATCCTCGCTGTCCTGGAGAACCGCAAGGACCTGGCGCGCGCAGGACGCGAGGAGGAACTCGAAAAGCTGCTGGACGAACTGCATGTCGGCCATGTGCGAACCAGCCTCGGCATCAGCCTGTCGGGCGGCGAGCGGCGGCGGGTGGAAATCGCCCGGGCGCTGGCGGCAAACCCCCTGTTTGTCCTGCTGGATGAGCCATTCGCCGGGGTCGACCCGATTTCGGTACTGGATATTCAAAGGATAATCCGGCACTTATGCGACAGGGACATCGGCGTGCTGATTACCGACCATAACGTCCGGGAGACGCTCGGAATTTGCGGAAGAGCCTATATACTGAGCGACGGGAGCCTGATCGCGTCCGGGTCCCCCGAGGAAATCCTCGAGAATCGTCACGTTCGCGAAGTGTATCTCGGACAGGAGTTCAGGCTGTGAGGCAGGCTCTGTGCCACAGAGGACGGAAACCGCGTAGATGTTGAAACCTTCGTTGCAATTGAGGCTCGGTCAGTCGCTGACCATGACGCCGCAATTGCAGCAGGCCATTCGCCTGCTGCAATTGCCGGTCCTCGATCTGAATGCGCAGATCCAGGACGCCCTCGAAGAAAACATCATGCTCGAGATGGAAGACCTGCCGGATGTGCCTCGGACGACCGAGGAAACGACCGTCGAGGTCGAGGCCATAAAGGCCGAAGACAGCTGGCAGACACGGACGGCCGATCGGGTTGACAGCGGCTGGAACGGTGAAGGGCGGCCCATCTCCGAGTTCGCCGACCAGGCCGGCCAGTCCCTCCGTGAACACTTGCTCTGGCAGCTCGAGATGGAGGATTTCTCGCCCCGGGCAGCCGTTATCGGCGAAGCGCTCATCGATGCCATCAACGACGACGGCTACCTCACCGCCTCTCTGGACGACATCAAAGCCAGCATCGACACCGAGGTCTCGACGGAAGAGATTGAGGCCGCGCTCAGGAAAGTACAGAACATGGACCCGGTCGGAATCGGCGCGCGTTCGCTGGGCGAATGCGTAGTGCTGCAGCTCCGGCAACTGGATTCTGCGACTCCCGCGCTCGAAATTGCCATCGAGATCGCGGATAAGCACCTCGACCTCGTGGCTACTCGCGCATATGGCGAATTGCGGCGCACGCTCAGGGCCTCGGAAGAAGACCTTCACGACGCCCTGGCCCTCGTCAAGGGCTGCAACCCGAAGCCGGGCCTGGCTGTCAGTTCCGCACGCGCCGAATACGTCATACCGGACGTGTTCGTCCGCAAGGTCGACAACAGATGGCAGGTGGAGATCAGCCCCACCGGCGTGCCCCGCCTGTCTGTGAATCAGACGTATGCCAAGCTGTTGCGCGGCAGTGGCGACCATGCGGTGTTGCGTTCACAACTCCAGGAGGCGCGCTGGCTCATTCGCAGCCTGGAGATACGTAACGAGACCCTGTTGAAGGTGGCCACCTGCATCGTTTCCCGCCAGACCGAGTTTCTCGACCTCGGTGACGAAGCCATGAAACCCATGGTCCTCAAGGATGTTGCCGAGGAAATCGGCATGCACGAGTCGACAATTTCCCGTGTAACTACCAATAAGTACATGCATACGCCGCGCGGTGTATTCGAGTTCAAGTATTTCTTTTCAAGTCACCTCAGTTCCGAGCACGGGGAGGACCAGTCCTCGACCTCGGTACGCGCGAAAATCCGCAAGCTGATCGGTGCCGAGAACCCCAAAAAGCCATTGAGCGACAGCAAGATCGCCAAGCTGCTGGCAGAGGACGGCGTCACGGTTGCGAGGCGCACGGTTGCGAAGTACCGTGAAGCCATGAATATCGCATCGTCCAGTGATCGCCGGGAAAGGCCGGCACATTGACCCCCGCTGATAACCTGCTGATACCGTAAGGAGACAAGAACCCAGCGCCAGGCATTTGAGTCACCACGTATACCGGCTTTCGTCCGGGAAGCCGTACCCCTTTCAAAATGGGAGGCAACCATGCAATTGAATGTTTCAGGCCATCACATCGCTATCACCGACTCGCTGAGAGGTTATGTCGAGTCCAAGATCGAAAAGCTGGAACGTCACTGCGACCTGGTTTCGGATGTGCACTGCATCCTGACGGTCGAGAAGCTTCGGCACAAGGCCGAGGCGAAGGTAAACGTAAATGGTGGTACGATCTTCGCCGAAACGACCGAAGATGATATGTACGCGGCCATCGACGGTCTCGTGGACAAGCTGGACCGACAGGTCCGCAAGCACAAGGAAAAGCTTGTCGACCATCACGCCAGAGAAAATCCCAAGAGAGAGATCGTCTGACCTGAAATTCGACGGGCTTGCGCCCCGCAGCTGAGCCGCGGGGCGTTCCAGGCCTGCCCCGGGTCGCCTGTCTTTACCCCTACCTGGAAAGTCCTTCCTGTTCACGATGTTACTCGACGAAATCATCAAGCCCGACAGCGTGCTGTGTAACGCGCATGCGCGCAGCAAGAAACACTGTCTCGAAATCCTGAGCGAACTGCTCGTGCGCCCGCTTGCCGATATTGCCGCCGAAGATATCTTCGAACGCCTGATCGAACGCGAGCGCCTGGGTTGTACGAGCATGACGCAGGGCGTAGCGTTTCCGCATTGCCGCGTCGATGGGCTCGATGAGAGCCACGCGGCCATGATCAAGCTGTCCGATCCTGTCGATTTCGATTCCGCGGACGGCGAGCCGGTGGACCTCGTATTCGGTCTGCTCGTTCCGGCGACACTCAAAGAAAGCGATTATGCCGATATCAACATGATCACGAACCTGCTCGCTGACCAGCACGTGCGAGAGCAACTTCGAAGCGCCCACACGAGCAAGGAGTTGCACGCGATCCTGCTCGCAGGTGGCGCCAGCTACGCACAGGACGAACTGCGGGCAGCCGAGGGCGGCTGATGGCAGCGAATAGGCGCCTGATTATTGTCAGCGGGCTGTCGGGATCCGGAAAGTCTGTCGCATTGCACGTCCTCGAAGACCTGGGTTACTACTGCATAGACAATCTTCCCGCGGCGTTGCTGCAGTCGGCGGTTACGGAAGTCAGTGCCAATGAGGAGTCGCAGAATACGCGGATTGCCGTCGGAATCGATGCTCGCAATCGCCGCCAGGATCTCGAAACGCTGCCCAGGCTCGTCAGCCAGTTCCGTGAGCAGGACATTCTCACCGACGTTCTGTTCCTGCAGGCGGACGACGAGGTATTGCTCAAGCGCTACAGCGAAAGTCGCCGCAGGCACCCGCTGGCGACCCAGGGATCGGCATTGCGCCCGGCGATTGAGAAGGAACGTGAAATCCTGTCCGAGGTGATCAACACGGCAGACCTGATCATCGACACCTCGATAAGCAGCGTGTACGAGCTGGCAGACACCATACGCACACGGATCGACGGCCGGAGCAAGGGTGCAATGTCCGTGCTGATAGAATCCTTCGGCTACAAGTTCGGGATCCCCCCCGACGCGGATTTCGTCTTCGATCTGCGGTGCCTGCCCAACCCCTATTGGACCTACGACCTGCGGTGCCTGACCGGACTCGATGCCGAGGTTGCAGGTTTCCTCGACTCACACGACAGTTTCCGCGCTATGTACGACGACATCCTGCACTTCCTCTTGCGCTGGATCCCGGCGTACCGGGATGCACATCGCGGCTACCTGACGGTCGCTCTCGGCTGCACCGGCGGTCAGCACCGCTCGGTGTACATGGCGGAAAAGCTGGGCGCCGCGCTGGCGGCTCGCGAGGAGCCGGTAAGCATCCGGCATAACCAGTTGCGGGTCCTGTCCGCGGCCTAGCGCGCGGATGGACGGTGAGCGTCAGGATGTCGGCGCCGGGCCAGGGCTGCCATTCGTGTTCCGGTCTCCGTGCACGTCGCTCAGGTCGTGGCGCACCCACTCCGGCGCAAAAAGACGCGGCACCGGTTCACCGGCGACGAAGGCCCTCAACTCGGCCTTGAATTTCCCGGCGTCGTGGTACCCGAGGTCGATGAGCTCACGGGTGAAAGCCTGCTCGAACAAAAGGTAGCTCAGCAGGCGATTCTCATTCCGGCGCCGTCCGCCGATACCGTACAGCAGCGCCCGCAGCGCGAACGGCAGCTCCCGCCGGTACCGGAACGCGATGTCGCGAATATCCTCGCTTGGCACTACGACGAGCATGTCGATCGGGCGCATTTCCCGCAGCACGCCGGTACGTTCCTGTTCGGGAATCGCATCCAGCATCTGGTTGATCCGGGTCATGCGCTCGAGGTCGGAGTACAGGCCATCGAGGAACAGGGCGTCCAGCGTGTAGCCTGCGATCTGCGCGAAACTCGGGTACGGTGGCGCGTCGTCCAGTGCCATGCTCTTGTCCGGCACTTCGTTACGGACACCGATCACCAGGATGCGGTCTGCGCCAAGATGAATAGCGGGGCTGAGCGGCGTAGCCTGGCGCATGGCGCCGTCACCGAACCATTCGTTCCCCAGCAACACCGGTCTAAAGATCATCGGTACCGCGATACTCGCCATCACGTGATCCAGCTCCAGGCAGCTTTGTACGCCAACGCGCCGCGTCCGTCGCCAGGGCCGGTGCCCGGGGGCGGACTGGAAAAACGTATGTGACTGCGCCGACGTGTAGCCTGCCGCCGTAACCGCGACCGCGTCGAGCCAGCCCTTGTCGAGCCCGTGCTGGATAGCCGCGAAGCGAATGTTGCGGTCGAGGAGCGCCCGCAGGGGTGAATTGTCAAGCAGCGACCGCGGCATGCCCACCAGTCCCCCGCTCACGATGGACGCGAACCAGTGCAGGCTGCTTCTGAGCATTGTGAGACCGTCGGTCCGGTATACCTGGTGGCAGCGGAAATTCCGCCAGACCTGCTCGAGTTCCGCCACGGCAAGGCGGAAACGGCGCGCCCTTGACGCCATCACAACCGTACTTACCGCACCGGCCGACGTGCCGCTCAGGATATGAAAGGGGTTTACGGTGCCTTTCGGTACCACCTCGGCGATCGCCTTCAGCACCCCAACCTGGAAGGCACCACGGGCACCGCCGCCCGGCAGGACCAGCGCGGCCTTGGGTTTTCCTGCACGATTCGTCATGGACTCCGTTCAGACACGCCAGTGCCGGCTTTGCAGGCCGGATCAAGAGCCGTAGTATAGTGGGCCTTCCTATTGACACAGTATCCGGGGCGACGCCCATGAAAAAAACCTCTTATTGCGCATTTCTGGCGACGCTCGCCCTCTCCTCCCTCGCCTTCGCCGACGGCCAGCCTGCGGTGGGCGAACCGGCGCCGGACTTCGAGCTGCCGGACCAGGAGCGCCAGCTGCATTCGCTGGAGGATTACCGGGATAGCTGGGTAGTGCTGTATTTTTATCCAAAGGATGAGACGCCCGGCTGCACGACCGAAGCCTGCGAATTCCGCGACAATATATTCGCGTACCGAAAGCTCAATGCGCAGATCATCGGTGTCAGCCTGGACGATGTAGAGTCGCACAGCAAATTCGCTGAGAACCACAGCCTGCCCTTCCCGCTGCTGGCTGACACGGAAGGCACCGTCGCAGAGGCCTATGGCGTCAAGACGCAGAAGTTCGGCTTCACGATGGCCAATCGTGAAACCTTTATCATCGACCCGCAGGGCGACATCGCGAAACACTATGCGGATGTCGATCCCGAAACGCATTCGGCCGAGGTCCTTGCCGACCTCGCGGCACTCTCCGGTACCCAGTCCGTCAGCGCAGTGCCCTGATCCCTTCGTCGAGCCCCGCGACAGTCAACGGATACATCCTGCCACCCATCAATTCGCGGACGAGTTTCACCGACGGCGTATAGTCCCATCGTTCAACCGGTTCCGGATTGAGCCAGATGGCCTTCGGGTACGTCCGGAGCAAACGCTGCATCCATACCGCGCCGGCTTCGTCGTTCCAGTGTTCAACGCTGCCGCCGGGATAGACAATCTCGTAGGGACTCATCGTGGCATCGCCGACGAAGACGAGCTTGTAGTCCGATCCGTAAGTATGCGTCAGGTCCAGAATTGAAGACTTCTCCTCGTGACGCCGCCGGTTGTCCTTCCACAGCGACTCGTAGACAAAGTTGTGGAAGTAGAAATACTCGAGGTGCTTGAATTCCGATCGCGCCGCCGAAAAGAGTTCCTCGCACACGCGAACGTGGTCGTCCATCGAGCCGCCAATATCGAGGCAGAGCAATACCTTGATGGCGTTATGACGCTCCGGCACCATGTGAATGTCCAGGAGTCCGGCGTTTCGGGCGGTCCGGTCGATCGTCGTGTCGAGGTCCAGCTGGTCGGCTGCGCCTTCGCGGGCAAATTTCCTGAGGCGCCGAAGCGCGACCTTGATGTTCCGGGTCCCCAGTTCGATTCCGTCGTCCAGGTTGCGGTACTCGCGCCGATCCCAGACCTTGACGGCGCTGCGATGTCGCCCGCCGTCCTGGCCCATCCGGATGCCTTCCGGATTGTAGCCGTAAGCGCCGAACGGTGAGGTGCCTGCCGTGCCGATCCAGCGGCTGCCGCCTTCGTGGCGCCCATCCTGGTCCTCCAGGCGTTCCCGGAGTGCATTCATGAGATCTTCGAAGCCGCCGAGGGATTCGATCCGCGCACGTTCCTCCTCGGACAAGTCCAGTTCCGCGTGCCGCCGCAGCCAATCGTCCGGCACCTCGGCGAACAGGTCCGACAGTGTATCCTCGGCACCCTTGAAGTACGCAGAAAAGATCCGGTCGAAGCGATCGAATCGGGATTCATCCTTCACCAGAGCGGCCCGCGACAGGTAGTAAAAGTCTTCGACGCTGTAACCGGCGACGCCGCGCTGCAGTGCCTCCAGCAGGCACAGCAGCTCGTTGACCGACGTCTTCAGCCCCCCGTCCCGCAACGCGAAAAAGAACGGGATCAGCAAAGGCTAGCCCTGTTGCAAGCAGGTTCTGGGACAGGCCATCAGGATGGACCGCCGGCCTTCCGGTTCAGGAACACGAGACGCTCGAACAAGTGGACATCCTGCTCATTCTTCAACAATGCGCCATGCAACGGCGGTATGGCCGATCGATTGTTGTCGCCGCGCAAGGCCTCGGGCGGAATATCTTCTGCAAGCAGCAGCTTGATCCAATCCAGGAGCTCGGACGTGGATGGCTTCTTCTTTAGCCCGGCCATATCACGCATGCGGTAGAACGCATTGAGCGCCTCTGAAAGAAGCGCCTTTTTCAGACCTGGAAAATGGACGTCGACGATCCGCGCCATCGTTTCCCTGTCCGGGAAGCGAATGTAATGAAAGAAGCAACGGCGCAGGAATGCGTCCGGCAGTTCCTTTTCGTTATTGCTCGTGACGATGATCAGCGGCCGATAGAGCGCCTTGATGAGCTCCCGCGTCTCGTAGACATAGAATTCCATGCGATCCAGTTCCTGCAGAAGATCGTTCGGAAACTCGATATCTGCCTTGTCGATCTCGTCGATCAGCAGAACCGGTTGCTGCTCTGACGCAAACGCCTCCCAGATCTTGCCGCGCACGATGTAGTTCCGTATGTCGTGCACGCGGCCGTCACCGAGCTGTGAGTCGCGGAGGCGCGCCACGGCATCGTATTCATACAGGCCCTGCTGTGCCTTCGTGGTGGACTTTATGTGCCACTCGAACAGCGGTTTGCCGAGAGAGCGCGCCACTTCAACCGCCAGCTGTGTCTTCCCGGTACCGGGCTCGCCCTTGATGAGGATCGGTCGCTCGAGCGTGAGGGCAGCATTGACGGCCATCGTCAGGTCGTCGGTGGCGATATAGCTCTCCGTGCCGGTAAATCGTCGTCTGTCCATTGGGAATTCGTACCCTGTCGCTACTCCGAAGCGTCCATCTTACCTTCCGCGGGCTCGAGCTTCAGCGTATGGAGCTCGGGACCGGGCAGAAAGGGCCTGGCTTCGCCCCGGACCCAGGCTTCGTGGCCCGCGCGGTAAAATTCCGACAGGGGGTGCCCGCTCTGCCCACCAGGCAACTGCATGAGGCCGTTCGCCTCGTCGCCGGGAGATACGGCAAATCGCTGCGACGCGCCCCAGTCGGATCCCTGCGCGCGCGGCATATCCGAATCACCGGCGATCGGCACCGCGGGCATATCGAGCCACTTGCCGGCGAACGGCAGTGCCGTACTCAGCGGGTGCCGCATGTCGAGCAGGTTCACTTCACCCCAGGTCCGTTCGCTGAGCGGCGTATCGTAGCCGGCATCCCAGGTATCCAGGTTCGCGCGCACCGCGTCGAGGAGCAACGTCTCCCAGGACGCGTAACCTTCAGGCAGCAGGTGCACGGGGCGCTCCGTCACCAATTGCCAGAGCGGTGCTTCGAACTGGCCGTAGCTCGTCCACACCGGCAGGGTCTCGTATACGTCCGAGAGTGGCGCAATCAGGCCATTGAATACGCGCGATTCGACCTCAAGCCGAAATTGGCGGACGAGCCGGTAGCCGACAGAGTCCGGAGCGGCCCGTGGTTTCCAGTTCCGGACCAGCTCCCGGTACTCGATCATATCGACGTCCAACGACACTTTCGTCGAATCCAGGAGCTCGAGCAGCAAGTTCCGCCACGGCGTGAGGAACAGTGCGCGATCATCCAACTGGATTCTGAGCATGTCGCTTTCCGTGAACGAGTCGCTGGCCCGAAGCGCATCGCGAATCTGTCTGGCACGCGCCCCGAGGTCATAACCGCCGTCGCCAATAGTATCAAGCGCCTTACCGTCGACGACGCGGGCATTTGCCGTCCACAGGCGGGAATCCGGCGGATTGACGATGCGCGGATACGCTTCGGGTTCGAGCCATCCCGACCAGCCCGGCGCCGCACTCCAATCGGCAGGTACGCTTGCGTAGAAATCACGCCTGGCGGGAATCTGTCCGGCGATCGTCCACCCGATATTTCCGGCCGCATCGCCGGTTACGAAGTTTTGTGGGGGTATGCCCACTGTGTTCGCTATGTCAAGCGCAGCATTGACGCTCTGCGCCGTCTCGAGTCCCAGGAGGTTCATGTTCACGGCGCGCGCGTGATGCGCGGTCCAGCTCACAGCGATGTCGCCATCCGGGTAGCCGGCGCTGGCATCCACGGGGCCCCAGATCGTATCCCGGACCGTGTACTCGACAGCGGCTTCACCCGCCACATCGATCGTTTCCCGCCGCAGGACATAAGGCCGGTCGCCGTCGGGAGTGCGGTACGTGCCCGGCGCATCGCCGGGCCGCACGATGACTGCGTCCGTCCAATCACCGTAGCTGTTGGTGTAGCCCCAGGCAATGTGGCCGTTGCTGCCGGCGACGAGCAGCGGCACGCCGGGCAGGCTGACGCCGGTCGCGTCCCGGGGCGCATCGCCGGTCTGCACGAGACGGATGGCGTACCATACGTTCGGTACACCGAGACCGAGATGCATGTCATTTGCGAGCATTGCACGGCCGGTCCGCGTCAGTGTGCCGCCGACGGCCCAGTTGTTGCTCCCGAGCACGGGCACCGGTTCCCGAACTGCGGCGATGGCAGGGCGCTGCTTCCCGGTGCGAAGATCCAGCGCTTCGGCGGGTGGCCACGGACGCACGTCGCGCGCCTCGCCAGTGAGGGGCGCATCCCAGGGTGTCCCATCGGGGAAGAGCCACGCATACACTTCGACCGGCAGTACGCGGTGCGCATACCCGTGCCGCACATCGCGACGGGCGCGCGAGTCGTTTAGCTGCAGGAACATCGCATAGACGACGAGCAGGGAGTCCTCCTCGCGCCACGGCAGAGGATTCTCGCCCAGAACGAAGTACTCGAACGGCCTCGCATCGAGGCTTGCCAGACCGGCATTTACGCCTTCCGTATAGCGGCTCAGGAGCTGCCGGTGGTCTGCTGGCAATGACGCAAAAACCTCGCGCGCCACGCTCCGGAATCCATGGAAGCGATAGTGCCGATCTGCGTCGATCGCAACCGCGCCGAACAGTGCCGAAAGTTCGCCGGCCGCCTGCCTGCGAACGAGGTCCATCTGGAAAAACCGATCCTGGGCGTGAGCCATGCCGGTTGCAAACGCAAGGTCAGTTCGCGATGACGCGGTTATCACCGGAACACCGTAGGCGTCCCGGGCGATGGTTGCGGGCCCCTCGAGGCCAGCGGCATAGATCGTCCCATCGAGATCCGGCAGGCTGCCCCGCAGGAGCCAGGCAGCCAGCGCAATCGCGACGACAGCCAGGGTAGCGACAACTGCCAAAGACCGGAGCAGCCATTTGCGCATGCGATCAGTTCCGCGCGGTTACTTCCACGATCTTCATCGCGTTGGTACCGCCCGATACGCCGTCCATGTCACCTTTCGTGAAGATGATGCGGTCGCCGACCTTGACGATCTTCTTCTCCAGCATGAAGTCGAAAACGTCCTGGTACAGTGCTTTGGAATCCGTTGTCCGCGTATCGAAATGCACTGGAAAAACGCCACGGTACATCGTCACGCGACGGCAGGTATCGACATGCGGAGTGAACGCATAGATCGGAATATCCGAACGTATGCGCGACATCCAGAGAGCGGTGGATCCCGACTCCGTCAGGGCGAAGATCGCCTGCACGTCGAGATGGTTCGCCGTGTACATGACCGCCATGGCGATCGCCTCATCAACACGTTCGAAATAGTCGCCGATGCGATGCCGGGTCATGCCTTCAGGCAACGGAAACTGCTCGGCGCCTGTACACACCTCTGCCATTTCCCGAATGGCTCTCACCGGATATTTGCCGACCGCGGTTTCGCCGGACAACATCACTGCATCCGTGCCATCCATGACCGCGTTCGCAACATCTGAAACTTCCGCGCGTGTCGGAATCGGATTCTGGATCATCGACTCCATCATTTGTGTCGCCGTGATCACGATCTTGCTTTTCTTGCGTGTCTTTCGAATCAGGTTTTTCTGGATTCCGGTAAGTAACGCATAACCCATCTCGACACCGAGATCGCCGCGCGCCACCATGACGATATCTGCTTCATCGATGATCGAATCGATATTCTCCACCGCTTCGGTGCGTTCGATCTTCGCGACGATCCGGCCGCGGCCGCCCGCCTCTTCGAATAGCCGGCGCGCCTCGATGACGTCATCACCGGAGCGCACGAAGGACACCGCGAGAAAGTCCATCTCGAGTTCTGCCGCCAGACGGATGTTCTCGCGATCGACGTCGGTGAGCGCTGGCGCAGACAATCCGCCGCCTTTCTTGTTGATACCCTTGTAGTCGGAAAGAATGCCGCCGTTGACAACGGTCGTGTGGATCCGCGTGCCGTCGAGACGTTCGACGCAGAGCGTAATCAACCCGTCGTTGAGCAGCAGCATGTCGCCGGGCTCGACATCGTCATGGAGTGTTTCCAGCGCAACGCCAACGCCTTCGATCGTTCCTTCATTGAGACCTAGCGTACTGTCAAGAAAAAAGGATTGGCCGTCTTTCAGTTCGACGCTACGTTCGCGGAACCGCCGGACGCGGATCTTCGGGCCCTGAAGGTCGCCCATAAGACCGATTTCCCGGCCGCAGGCTGCCGCCGCCTTGCGCAGCGCGGTTGCCCTCGCCCGGTGTTCGTCCGCGGACCCGTGGGAAAAATTCAGGCGCGCCACATCGAGTCCGGCTTCGATCATCCTGATGAGAACTTCCGGCTGTTCGGACGCGGGCCCGATCGTCGCGACAATCTTGGTTCGTCTTTGCATGGGGGCGATTATTGCACAGCGTCAGGTGTTTCGCCGCGCGATTCACGAGCGTCGTCTTCTGTCCGAAACGATACGGCGCTATGCTGCACCGTTGTGCATCAGGATGAACACCGTGCTAGATCGTCGCCGCTTTCTCAAGAGTATTGTTGCCGCCGCAACCACGCCGACGCTCGTCCGAGCCGAGGCCGGCGCATCGCCGCTCGGCCCCTTGCGCCCGGACTCGAACCGGCTGCTCGACATACCCGACGGCTTCCGCCTTGACGTCGTATCGCGTGCGGGCGAACGCATGGGCGACGGTTTTCAGGTACCGCCCGCGCATGATGGCATGGCGGCGTTTGCGGGTCGGGACCGCCGTGTCATCCTGGTGTGTAACCACGAAATGAATTCCGCCTACCCTGAGTACAGCGCTTTCGGAACACGCTTCGCGAGCCTCGATGACGCCACGAAGGATCGTGTTTACGACTGGGGCGGCGAGGAGACGCCGGGGGCCGGAGGCACGACCACATCGATCTACGATCCCTCTACACGCCGGACCGAGCGCCAGTTCCTGAGCCTGGGGGGCACCGAGGTCAACTGTGCCGGCGGCCCGACACCGTGGGGCACCTGGCTTTCCTGCGAGGAATCCTTCACAGATCCGGGCACGTCTTACACCGGCGGCAAACGCATCGTGCGCAATGAAAAACACGGCTACGTGTTCGAGGTAGGTGCACGTGCGGACGCGCTCGTCACGGCGGAGCCGTTACGCGCGATGGGGCGCTTCGAACATGAGGCGGCGGCGGTCCATCCCTCGAGCGGTGTCGTGTACCTCACGGAAGACAGGCATCACTCCCTCTTTTATCGCTTCCTGCCGGCAGTACCGGGCAAGCTCGCCGAAGGCGGGCGGCTGCAGGCGCTGGTCATCAGGGGCCGGCCGTCGATGCGGACTCACAACTGGTCGAATGTGCCGGACATCCGGGCAGGCGAGAAACTCAGGGTGGACTGGCTCGACCTCGACAGCGTCGACCCGGAGGAGAACGACCTCCGCCTGCGCGGTGCCGCCGCGGGCGCAGCGACCTTCGCCCGCGGCGAAGGCCTGTGCTCGACCGGTGAGTCTCTGGTCTTCACGTGCACCATCGGTGGTCCGGCCAGGCTCGGCCAGGTATTCAGCTACACCCCCAGTGCCCATGACGGCACACGGCTGGAATCGGAGGCGCCTGGCCACCTCGAACTGATTGCCGAGGCGACAGAGGAATCGCTGCTCCGCAATGCGGACAACCTGACGATGTCGCCATGGGGTGACCTCGTCGTTTGCGAGGACACCGACCGGCATTGCGGCATCGTCGGCATCCGGCCGGACGGCACGCAGTACCTGATTGCCGATAACACACACTCCGACTCAGAGCTTGCCGGCGTCTGCTTCTCGCCGGACGGCAAAATACTTTTCGTCAACATCCAGTACCCGGGCACGACGGTCGCCATCACCGGCTCCTGGCCGACCTAGCGTCCCGGCGCAGGGCAGCCGGACTATCGGGCGGGCCCGTCGTCGCAAGGCGGGCCCATCGGGCATTGTTTTCGGTCATGGCTCGGCTGCGCTGCGCTTGCCTGCGCTTTACTTCCCTCAAACAACGCCCGACGCGCCCGCCCGGACAGTCCGGGCAGCCGAGCTCCGCTTCAATGCGCCGCAGGGTGCCGGAACGCGCGCCCGAACTCTCGGGCAGCCGGGCGAGGAGGCCTGTTCGACCGAAATAAAGCGGAGCGAGCCGAAGGCGAGTGAGCCATTCGGTCGAACAGGTCTGGAGTCCGGCTGCCGTGCTCCGAGCGTCGGCGCCTGGCGGGTTGGCGCGCGGGAAGTGACCTACGTCGCTGCGCGCTGCTCGAGGATGGCGACGGCCGGCAACTTCTTCCCTTCGACGAATTCGAGAAACGCGCCGCCACCAGTAGATATATAGGAGATATGCTCCGCAACCCCGTACTTGTCGATCGCCGCCAGCGTATCCCCGCCCCCGGCAATGGAAAATGCATCGCTTTCGGCGATCGCGTTCGCAATGGCCTTGGTGCCAGCACCGAACGCGTCGAACTCGAAGACGCCGACCGGTCCATTCCAGATGACCGTGCCTGCCGAGCGAATGATCTCGCCGAAGAGAGCTGCCGTCACGGGGCCGATGTCCAGGATCATCTCGTCATCCGCGACGGCGCCGGCCGGCTTGACCATTGGGATGGCATCGGCCGAAAACGTCCGGGCGACGACGACGTCGGTGGGTACCGGTACAACGGCCCGCCCTTTTCCACCTTTGGCGAGCTGCCGCGCGGTTTCGAGCATCTCGTCCTCGTACAAAGAGGTGCCCACGGGCAGGTCTGCTGCCGCAATGAAAGTGTTTGCAATCCCGCCACCGACGATGAGCGTATCGACGATACCGGCCAGTGCGTCGAGTACAGTCAACTTTGTCGACACTTTCGATCCGCCGACGATCGCAACCAGGGGGCGGGCGGGGTTCGACAGCGCCTTTTCGAGCGCGTCGAGTTCCGCTACCAGTAGAGGACCCGCACAGGCGACGCGCGCGTGCTCGGCAACGCCGACGGTGCTGGCCTGCGCGCGGTGCGCGGTGCCGAACGCATCCATGACAAATACGTCGCAGAGCGCCGCCATTTTCCTCGAAAGCCCGGCATCGTTCGCTTTTTCGCCCTTGAGGAAACGCACGTTTTCGAGCATCACGACATCACCGGGTGCTACGTCAACGCCAGCGATCCAGTCGACGACGAGCGGTACCTTTTGGCCGAGCAGTTCCGACAGGTGGTCGGCCACCGGCTGCAGCGAATACTGCGGCTCGCTCTGCCCCTCGGACGGCCTGCCGAGGTGCGACATCAGCATCACGGCTGCCCCGGCGTCGAGCGCGGCCCGGACCGTCGGCAACGCCGCACGAATCCGCGCATCGCTCGATACGCGGCCGGCGGTAACCGGCACGTTGAGGTCCTCGCGGATCAACACCCGCTTTGCAGCGAGATCCACGTCACTCATACGTACGACGGGCATATATCTCAGGCGGCGTGGAACACGATAGCCGTGTCCAGCATGCGATTGGAGAAGCCCCACTCGTTGTCGTACCACGCAACCACCTTGACGAGCGTGCCCTGCATCACCTTGGTGAGCGATGCATCGTAAGTCGACGACGCGGGATCATGGTTGAAATCTATCGACACCAGGGGCAGGTCGTTGTACGCAAGGATGCCCTTCAGGCTGCCTTCGCTCGCCTCCCGCAGCACGCTGTTGATCTCCTCGACGCTCGTCTTTCGGCTGGCGACGAACGTGAGATCGACAGCTGACACGTTGATCGTCGGCACACGCATCGCAAAGCCGTCCAGCTTGCCGTTCAATTCCGGCAAAACCAGACCGACCGCGGCAGCAGCGCCAGTCTTGGTCGGGATCTGCGACATCGTCGCCGAACGCGCCCTGCGCAGGTCCTTGTGGAACACATCGGTAAGAACCTGGTCGTTCGTATAGGCATGAATTGTCGTCATGATGCCGTGTTCGACGCCTATCTTTTCATGCAGCGGCTTCACCAGTGGTGCCAGGCAGTTTGTCGTGCAGGACGCGTTGGAAATGATCGTGTCGGTCGATTTCAGCGTGTCGTGATTTACGCCGTACACGATCGTTGCGTCGATATCCTTACCGCCCGGGGCGGAAATGATGACTTTTTTCGCGCCGCCCTGGAGATGCTTGCCGGCCGTATCGCGCGTGGTAAACAAACCCGTCGACTCGAGCACGATATCCACGCCGAGTTCACCCCATGGCAGCTTGGCCGGGTCCCGTTCGGCGAATACGCGGATGCGGTCGCCATTGACCACCATCGCGTCACCGTCGACCTCGATCGTACCGGGGAATCGGCCGTGCGCGGTATCGTACTGCGTCAGGTGTGCGTTGGTGTTCGCATCGCCAAGGTCGTTGACCGCCACAATCTCGATTTCCTCATGCTTGTCCCCTTCGTACAGGGCGCGCAGCATGTTGCGTCCGATGCGACCGTATCCGTTGATTCCCACTTTGATCGTCATTCCATTCTCCTGGGTCCTGCATTGCCCGCATTGGCGAGCCGTCAGTTTCTGAAAGCTAGGCCGTCCCGGCCAGAACGCGCCGGGCTGTATCGACGACGTTGCCTGTTGAAAAGCCAAAGTGTTCGAAGAGTTCCTCTGCCAGCCCGGAAGCACCGAAACGATCAAGCCCGACGACCGCTCCGTGCACACCGACGTAACGCCACCACCCGTCCGACACACCGGCCTCTATCGCGACGCGGGCGATTACGGATGCCGGCAATACGGCATTCCGGTAGTCCTCGTCCTGGGCGTTGAAGACCTCCGCACAGGGCATGGACACGACGCGTGCGGCCACGCCCTCGGCTGCCAGCATGCCCGCCGCTTCGGTCGCGAGCGCCACCTCCGAACCTGTCGCGATCAGGATGATATCCGGCGTGCCCTCGCAGTCGCGGAGGACATACGCACCCCGGGCGATAGACTCGACCTGTCCGGCGCTGCGCGCCTGGTGCGGGACGTTTTGCCGGGTCAGCACCAGCGCCGACGGCCCGTCGTCGCGATCAATCGCGTGCTTCCACGCCGTCGCCGTCTCGACCGAGTCACAGGGCCGCCAGACATGCAGGTTCGGTATGAGCCTCAGGGAGGCGACGTGTTCTACGGGCTGGTGGGTGGGGCCATCCTCACCGAGGCCGATCGAATCGTGTGTGTAGACGAGGATGTTGCGAATGCCCATGAGTGCGGCCATGCGCACCGCGTTGCGTGCGTAATCCGAGAACGTCAGGAACGTGCCGCAATAGGGCACCAAACCGCCGTGCAGTGCTATGCCGTTGCAGATTGCGGTCATGCCGAACTCGCGGACGCCGAAGAACAGGTAGTTGCCTGACGCATCGTCGCCCGTTACGGCTTTTGAAACCGCGTGCTTCGTGAGATTCGAACCGGTCAGATCCGCGGAGCCGCCCACGAGCTCCGGGACCAGGGGAGAGAAGGCGTTCAGGGAAACGAGAGAGGCCTTGCGCGTCGCCATCGTCGCAGCATCGGCATCTATTCGTGTAATGGCGTCCCGGCTCGCACGATCCCAGTCCGCCGGCAGTTCGCCTGCCATCCTGCGCCGAAGTTCGCCCGCGAGTTCGCCGTACGCCGTGGTGTAGCGCGCGAACAATTCGTCCCAGGCCGCTTCCGCTTCCTCGCCGCGCTGCCTGGCGTCCCATCCGTCGCGGATTTCCGCCGGCACATCGAAGGCGCCATGCGTCCAGCCAAGTTCTGCACGTGCTGCGGCGACCTCGTCGTTGCCGAGCGGCGCGCCGTGCACCGATGCAGTGCCCTGCTTGTTGGGCGCGCCGAAACCGATGACCGTCTTGCAACAGATCAACGTGGGACGTCCGCCCTCCGCCCGCGCCGTCTCGATGGCAGTCTGTATCTCGTACGGGTCATGACCATTGACGTCGCGAATGACCTGCCAGCCGTAGGCTTCGAAACGTCGGGGCGTGTCGTCGGTGAACCAGCCGCCCACCGGGCCGTCGATGGAGATGTTGTTGTCGTCGTAAAAGCCCACGAGCTTGCCGAGTTTCAACGTCCCGGCGAGTGAGCAGGCTTCGTGCGATATGCCTTCCATGAGGCATCCATCGCCCAGGAATACCCAGGTTCGATGATCGACGATGTCGAACCCGTCGCGATTGAATTCGGCCGCCAGCATCTTCTCCGCCAGTGCCATTCCGACGGCGTTCGCCAGCCCCTGCCCGAGCGGTCCTGTCGTGGTTTCGATGCCACGCGCCAGATCGTATTCCGGGTGTCCTGCCGTGTGATAGCCAAGCTGGCGAAAATTGCGAATTTGTTCCAGCGGCATGTCATAGCCGGTGAGATGCAGCAGGCTGTAAAGCAGCATGGACCCGTGACCGTTGGACAAGACGAAACGATCACGGTCGACCCAGCCAGGGTTCGCCGGGTTGTGTTTGAGGTGGTCGTTCCAAAGCACCTCGGCGATATCTGCCATACCCATTGGTGCGCCCGGATGTCCGGAGTTCGCGGCCTGCACGGCGTCCATACTCAGGGCGCGTATCGCATTCGCAAGCGTCCGCCGGTCCGGTGCGCCGGCTTGTGTGGCTGTCTGTGGCATCTGTTTTTCGTATCCCGGCGTGGTTCGGCCGTTCAGGAGTCTGATTCGCCGCGCCGGGGGCGCGGAGGAGCGGCGCATTTTCTCTAGTTTTGCCCGCAGCCGCAAGCAAGCCGCCTTACAAGGATCCTTGCTCGCCTTTGCCGCGACGCCTGTAACGAACGGTAACCGGTGGCAGGAACATAGTGCACGCTTTGTGCATTGCGGTACAATTGGCGCTGTTTGAGCCCAAAGATTTCACCCATGAGCGAGTCTTTCCTGTTCACCTCGGAATCAGTGTCCGAGGGGCATCCGGACAAAATTGCCGACCAGATATCCGACGCCGTCCTCGACGCTATCCTCGCCGAGGACACGCACGCAAGGGTTGCATGCGAAACCATGGTCAAGACCGGCGTCGTCATCGTCGCCGGGGAAATTACGACCGATACTTACATCGATTTCGAAGACCTGGTTCGAAAGACCGTGCTGGACATCGGTTACAACGATTCGTCCATGGGCTTCGACGGGGCGTCGTGCGCCGTTCTGAATGCCGTTGGCAAACAATCCCCGGATATTGCCCGCGGTGTCGACCGCGCCACCGATGAGGAACAGGGTGCCGGCGACCAGGGCCTCATGTTCGGGTACGCCACGAACGAAACCGACGTGCTGATGCCCGCGCCGATTACTTTTGCGCACCGGCTCGTGCGCCGCCAGGCGGAAGTCCGCAAGGCCGGAATTCTGCCCTGGCTTCGGCCGGATGCGAAGAGCCAGGTTACCTTCGTATACGAAGACGGCAAGCCTGTCGCGATCGACGCCGTCGTGCTGTCGACGCAACACCATGGCGACATTGGCCTAGCGGAACTGCGGGAAGGTGTCATGGAGGAAATCATCAAGCCGGTGCTGCCGAGAGATTGGGTCAGCAAGCGCACGCGCTATCACATCAACCCGACCGGACGATTCGAGATTGGCGGCCCCATGGGGGACTGTGGTCTTACCGGTCGCAAGATCATCGTTGATACCTATGGTGGCTCGGCTCGCCATGGCGGCGGCGCGTTTTCCGGCAAGGATCCCTCTAAAGTGGATCGTTCTGCGGCGTACGCCTGCCGATATGTCGCGAAGAACATCGTTGCAGCAGGTCTGGCAGACCGATGTGAGATCCAGGTGTCCTACGCCATTGGCGTCGCGTCGCCGACGTCCATCAGCGTGCAGACTTTCGGGACCGGCAAAGTGTCCGATGCCCGGCTGACGACGTTGATTCGCGAAAACTTCGATCTGCGCCCCTATGGCATATTGAAGATGCTGGATCTCGTACGCCCCATCTATCAGCCTACGGCAGCCTACGGGCACTTCGGCCGTGAGGACCTGGAACTCAGCTGGGAAAAGACCGACAGGGCCGAAAGCCTGCGCGGCGCGGCCGCGGTCGCGGCCTGATCATCGAACCGAATTCCGAAGGAGAACGACATGAGCAGCGAAGCCATAGCCCTCAAGAAACAGGACTTCAAAGTCGCTGACATCGCACTCGCGAGCTGGGGCCGGAAAGAAATTTCAATTGCAGAAACCGAGATGCCTGGCCTGATGGCACTGCGCGAGGAATTCTCCCGGGAGCAACCGCTCGCCGGCGCGCGCATCGCCGGGTGCCTGCACATGACGATCCAGACGGCAGTACTGATTGAAACGCTGACCGCGCTCGGCGCAGAGGTGCGCTGGTCGTCCTGCAACATTTTTTCAACGCAGGATCACGCCGCGGCCGCAATTGCGGCGACGGGCGTTCCGGTTTTCGCCTGGAAGGGCGAGTCCGAAGATGAATACTGGTGGTGTGTAGAGCAAACGATCAAGGGCCCGGACGGGTGGACGCCAAACATGCTGCTCGACGATGGCGGCGACCTGACAGTCCTGGTGCACGACAAGTACCCCGAGCACATGAAGAAGGTTCGAGGGCTATCCGAGGAAACGACAACAGGCGTGAAACGCCTGTACGACATGATGAAGGACGGCTCGCTCGGGTGTCCGGCATTCAATGTCAACGATTCGGTGACCAAGTCGAAATTCGACAATCTGTACGGCTGCCGGGAGTCGCTGGTCGACGGTATAAAGCGCGCGACGGATGTCATGATCGCCGGCAAGATCGCCGTGGTCTGCGGTTATGGCGACGTCGGTAAAGGCTGTGCCCAGTCCTTGCGCTCGCTCGGCGCAACCGTTTGGATCACCGAAATCGATCCCATCTGCGCGCTGCAGGCCGCGATGGAGGGCTATCGCGTCGTCAGGCTCGACGAAGTGTGCGACCAGGCCGATATCATCGTCACGGCCACCGGCAATTTTCACGTAGTGACAGGCGCGCACCTCGATCGGATGAAGAACGAGGCAATCGTCTGCAATATCGGTCATTTCGACAGCGAGATCGACGTACAACATCTCCGCAAATACGAGTGGGACAATATAAAGCCGCAGGTGGACCACATCGTTTTCCCGGATGGCAAGCGCATCATCCTGCTGGCCGAGGGCCGCCTTGTGAACCTCGGGTGTGGAACCGGGCATCCGAGCTTTGTCATGTCGGCCTCGTTTTCGAACCAGGTACTGGCGCAAATCGAGCTCTGGAAGAACGGCGAACAGTACGAAAACCAGGTGTATGTACTGCCGAAGCACCTCGATGAAAAGGTCGCTCGACTACACCTCCAGAAAATCGGGGCGCGCCTGACAAAACTTACAGACACGCAAGCGCAATACATCGGCGTTGAGCCACAGGGTCCTTACAAGTCCGACCATTACCGATACTGAGGTGGCCGCAACGGTTCCGGCCCGAGACTCCCTCTTGCGGGTCCTGCACCTGACGGACCCGCACCTGTTCGCCTCTGCAGATGGCGAGCTCCGGGGGGTCGTCACCTGGGACTCCCTGTCACGGGTACTGCGCCATCATCTCCACGGCGGCTGGCGGGCCGACCTCGCGATTGCCACCGGTGATCTCGTGCAGGACGATTCCGCCGCGGCTTACGATCGGTTCCGGCATGCCTTGATCACGCTCGGCATACCGGTACTGAGCGTCCCCGGCAACCATGATGTAGCAGTGTTGATGAAGGCGGTATGCGCCGACCCCCCGTTCCGATACTGTGCCATCGAACGACATGAAGAATGGCTGCTCGCAGGGATCGATTCACGCGTCGCCGGCGGAGCCGGCGGCGACATCGATGCCGCGGAATTCGAACGCCTGCACGAAGCAATCAATGACAGCGATGCGGAGCACGTGCTTGTGTACCTGCACCACCCGCCAGTACCTCTCGGCAGCGACTGGCTCGACGAGGTCGGACTCGCGAACGGGCCGGAAGCCATACGGCAGTTTGCGCGGACCGGCCGGGTGCGGGTCATCCTGTTCGGCCACGCGCACCAGGCGTACGAGGGAATTCACAACGGCATGCGGGTACTGGGCACACCCTCGACATGCCGGCAGTTTCTCCCGCTGAGCGAAAAGTTTTCTGTCGACGAGCGGCCACCCGCCTATCGGCAGCTCGAACTCGCCGCGGACGGAAGGATCACCACCGAAGTGGTTTGGCTGGATGGCTAGCGGGCGGCTCTTCCCCGTCTTCCTGTGGTTTGCCCCGCTTATCTGCACGGCGGCGGAACCGCAACCTGTATCGATGTGGCTGGCCGAAGGTGAACGAAACCGTGTGTATATCCTCGGCTCGATTCACCTGTTGCGCGAGAAGGATCATCCACTACCTGCGGTAATCGACAGGGCCTACGAGGACGCCGAAGCACTCGTCATGGAACTCGATATGGATGATATCGACCCGCTGGCCATGCAGGCGGCTGCAAACCGCCTCGGCCTTCTTCAGGACGGGAGCACACTCCGGCAGGTACTCGGCGAGGACCGCTACGCGGCC
>JBGTLY010000001.1:0-15244 GCA_041743865.1 Woeseiaceae bacterium | reverse complement strand
GCGGCCGCCCGCGTTGAGGTTGGCGAGCGTGCGCACCGTGGCGCCCGCGCCGGGCAGTCCGCCGGCCAGTCCGGCCACCAGGTTGCCGATGCCCTGTCCGATGAGTTCGCGGTCGGAATCGTGGAACGTCCGGCTCACATTGTCGGCAACGAGCGAAGTCAGCAGGCTGTCGATCGAACCGAGTGCCGCGAGTACCACGGCGCCGACGAGCATGAGGCCCAGTTGTTCGATGTCGAGCTGTGGGACCGTGATGGTCGGCAGGCCGGAGGGTACCGCACCGAGGAGCGGTATCTCGCCCGCGAACGGCGCGACCAGGGTGCAGACGAGGAGCGCGAGCAAGGGTGACGGGACGACGCGCGCCACGGGCTTCGGTGTCCCGATACACAGCGCGAACGCCAGGAGGCCGACAGCGGTCGCGTACCAGTTCGGGGCACGCAGGGTCTCCGGCAGCACGGTGAGCGCATTGATGACATTCGGCGGCGACGCATAGCCGATGAGCGGCTCGAGCTGCAGGATGATCAGGATGCAGCCGATGCCGGTCATGAAGCCCGAGATCACGGGCAGCGGCATCAGGTTGATGTAACGCCCGATGCGCAGGCGTCCGAACAGGACCTGCAACAGCCCGGCCAGCATGACGACGGTGAAGGCGACGGCGGGCTCGCCGGCGAACTGGGTGAAGATCGTGGCTGAGACAATCGTCATCGGGCCCGTCGGGCCGGAGATCTGCGACGGCGTGCCACCGAAGAGCGCGGCAAACAGCCCGACGCAAATTGCGCCGTAGAGCCCAGCGATAGGGCCCATGCCGGAGGCGACGCCGAAGGCCAGCGCAAGCGGCAGCGCGATGATCGCGGCGGTCAGTCCGCCGAAGAGATCGCCGCGAAAATTGCCCAGTCCGAGTCTGTTGATGGCCGTGCTCGACGCACCGGGCCGCCCGCCCGGCGATGGTGGCGCAGTATCCGGCAGAGGCCCGCGCCCCGCAACCCGTGGCTGACCGCCTTCCGGAGGTGTTGTACATTGGCGTTCCCGGCATCCGCCGGGGCGCCGCACACCAGGAACCCGTATGCCGCAAAACGCACGCCTGCTCGCCGCCAGTTTGCTTTTCAACGCTGCGACCTTGCACGCACAGGGCGAGGTCTCCGAAAACCGCGTGCTCGAGGAGGAAACGGCGGGGGAGCACTGGTTCCTCAAGGGCGGCGGTTTTAGTGGGGAACATTTCAGTCCGCTCGAGACCGTCAACGACGGAAATGTCGACGAACTCGGCCTTGCCTGGTCCGCCGACCTGCCGGTGCCTGACGGTATCGCCGCGACGCCGATCGTGATCGATGGCGTCATCTACCTGTCCGGTGCGTACTCCGTCGTGTTCGCGATCGACGCAGCCACGGGCAAGGTCCTGTGGAACTACGACCCCGGGGTCCGTGAGCGGCAGGCGGCCGATCCCAACATGTCCTGGCCCGCCCGGGCGAACCGGGGCGTGGCCGTCTGGCAGGGCAAGGTGTTCGTTACGACCGCCGACTGCTGGCTCGTCGCGCTCGATGCCGGCACGGGCCGGGAAGCCTGGTCCAGGCAGACCTGCGACCCGAAAGACGACTATGCGATCACCGATTCGCCCTACGTGGGGGGAAACAAGGTATTCGTCGGCAATGCCGGCTCGGAATCGCCGCGACCGAATCGCGGCTATATTTCCGCGTACGACGCGGACGAGGGCGACCTGCTGTGGCGCTTTTATATCGTCCCGAGCGCGAACCCCGCGGAAAATGACACGCCGGCGCTGAAGATGGCCGCAAAGACCTGGTCGCCTGAGATTCTCGAGAAACACGGCGGCGGCGGGCAAAGCTGGAACGAGATGACCTACGATCCCGCATCGAAGCTGCTCTACTTCGGCACCTCGGGCGCGTATCCCTATACTCACCGTGACCGCAGTCCCGAGGGCGGCGACAACCTTTTTCTTTCCTCCGTCGTCGCCATCCACGCCGAGACCGGCGAATACGCCTGGCACTACCAGACCGTGCCAGAGGACAGCTGGGATTACAACGCGACGATGAACATTGTGCTCGCCGACCTCGAGGTGGACGGCAAAGCGCGTGAGACGCTCCTGATCGCACCGAAGAACGGATTCCACTACACGCTCGACCGCCACACCGGCGAATTGCTCGCGGCCGGCAAGTTCGCGAAAGCCAACTGGGCCACGCACATCAACATGGAGACCGGGCGGCCGGTCATGGACCCGGCCGCGGCGTACTGGGACGCAAAGCCAGGCGAGACGACCCTCGTCTGGCCGAACATGTGGGGCGCGCACAACTGGAACCCGATGGCCTACAGCCCGGAAACGCGGCTGTCTTATATACCCGTCATTGATATCCCGGCGGCCGTCGTCACGGATGGGGAGGGCGGGTTTTCGGACGACAATATCCTGCTGACCGACGTCGATGGCAGCCCCCACAGCCCCGGCAAGCTGGTCGCGTTCGATCCCGTCGCGGCCAGGATCCGCTGGCAGGTCGATCATCCCTTGCCTTACAACGGTGGCGTGATGGCGACGGCCGGCAACCTCGTCTTCCAGGGGAATGCCCAGGGCGAATTCGTCGCCTACGCAGCGGACTCGGGTGAGGCGTTGTGGAGCGTGCAGACCGGTTCCTCGATCGGTGCGGCACCGGCGAGTTACGCGCTGCGGGACCGGCAGTACATCGTCGTTCCTATCGGCGGTGGCGGCGGGCTGCAGTTTTACTACCCGGAGTTGCACACGACGGACCGGTCCAGGGGGCCGGTGCGCCTGCTCGCCTTCAGCCTCGATGGCGAGGCCGCCATGCCCGCCGACGCCGGCGTCGCACGTACTCTTCCCGAGCAGCCCGCTCTCGACGCGTCGCCCGCCGAGCTCGCAGCGGGCAAGGCGCTGTACGCGGATAACTGCAAGGGGTGTCACGGCGCGAACGCGGTTGCGAGGGCACTGGGCTCTGTGCCGGACCTGCGCTATGCCACGGCCGGAACCCACGAAATGTGGGCCGGGATCGTCGTCGGCGGCGCGAAGCACGCGAACGGCATGCCCGCATTCGAGCTTAGCCTCGACGAAGCCGATGCCATCCGCGCCTGGGTACTCTCGCGTGCGAACGAGATGCGCCGTGTTCAGGCTCAGGGCTCGGATTGACGCGTGTGCTGCGTGCGGCTGTTCTGGCGGCGGATCTGTCGCGCAGGGTTGCTCCTCGCGCTCGCGGGCGGCGCGTCGGCGCAGGACGTGCAAAGTCTGCGCGGCGACGTTAGCCACTGGGCGATCGCGCCGTTTCTCGGTACCGGGGCCTATGAGTTCGACAGCCAACAGAGCATCTACGTGGTCGCGTACACGCCGCGCTGGAACTGGCGCGACCCGACGCCTGCGGGTACAACGCCGCGGCGCGTCGGCCTGGAGTTCCAGCTGCCGGCCAGTATCGGCCTGAGAAGTTTTGATCTAGGCGATCTGCCGGGCACGCTCGATCCCGGCAATGCCGCGACGCTGTCGATCGTGCCGGGGGTCTACGCGACGCTCGAGCTCGACTCGCGCTGGACCTTGCTCGGCATTGCGAACCTCGGATTGGGCGCGCGCCTCGACGGCGAGGAAGCGGCTTTGATCCACCGGCTCGGGATTCGCAGTCGTTACAGCGTCGGTGACGACGAGCGCCGCTGGAACTTCATCGCGGGCATCGAGCAGATTGGCTACAACACCGACCGGGATCGTAATGAACGCACGCTCCCGGTCTCGCTCAGTGTCGAGGTCGAATTCGCCATCGACGCCTGGCGCGGCGAAGCCGGGCCCACGCATCTCATCGCGCACCTGTCCGGTTCCCATTTCCTCAATGAACTGACGTTCGAAGCCATCGAAGAGGCGGGCGGAGAGATCCGCAACGATCTCGAGATCGGCCTGGCCCTGCGCCCGGTCACACCGATTCGCCTGTGGCGGCTGCGTTTCGAACGCATCGGGCTCGCGTATCGCCGCGGTGAGGGTGAGGACCAGGCCGAATTAGAGGCCATCCGCCTCATTTTCGGCTCGGTATTCGAGGAATAGGATGCGGGTGCCGCGCGACAAACAGAGGCCCGCGGTGCGCAAGCGCCGCGACAGGACAAAGGCACGCCCGCGACGGTTGCAAGGGCTGTTTAACTGGGCGGCGATCGTCGCGCTCATCCTGTTTGCGTTTAGCGTCGTCCTGGTACTGCCGCTCCGCTGGGTCGCACCGCCAACCACCGCATTCATGCTGCGGGACTCGAGCGGCCGTGAGCCGGTTCTCTACGAATGGGTGACGTGGGCCGAGGTCGGCGAGGCCATGCCGCTCGCCGTCGTCGCCGCGGAGGACCAGCGCTTTGCCGGGCACTTCGGTCTCGATCTCGCTGCCATTCGCGACTCGCTGGAGGACGCGGAACGCGGCGGCCGGCTGAGGGGTGCCTCGACCATCACCCAACAGCTCATCAAGAACCTGTACCTGTCGCCGAGCCGGAGCGCGTGGCGCAAGGGCATCGAGGCGTACCTCACGATCGTCGCGGAGATCTGCCTGCCGAAACGGCGCATCCTCGAGCTGTATGTCAACGTCGTGGAACTGGGACCGGGCATCTACGGCGTTGCGGCGGCGAGCGAGCATTTCTTCGGCAAACGGCCCTCGGCACTCACGGACACGGAAGCGGCGCTCTTTGCCGCCGTCCTTCCGAACCCGGTACGGCTGCGCGTGGACGAGCCCTCAGCCTACGTTCGCGAGCGCCAGGCCTGGATCGTCCGCCAGGTGCAGCGCCTGCGGCGTGAGAGCTGGCTCATGCATCTGGATGCCTGAGCGCCAGCGATCTGCCTGTAATATTCCTGCCCTGCAGCCGGTCAGACTGTTAACTCGCTACGGGATGACACTCCACATGCACATTCGAGCCAATGTCGCTTCACTACTTCTCATCGCCTTGTTTTCAACCGGGCTTTTCCTGCAGCAAGCTGGCGCCGAGCCCTTCGTTGCCGACCGGGCAGAGGACGTGCGGCCCGTGGCTGCCGGCGAGCGGGCCCCGGCTTTCGAGCTGCGAACCGTGGACGATGAGCCGTACCGCTTCGACCCCGGCAATCTCGAACGCCCGGTCCTCCTGATCCTGTTCCGCGGAGGTTGGTGCCCGTACTGCAACCTGCATCTCTCGGAGCTGAGGCACGTGATCCCCGACATCCGGGCGCTTGGCGTCGACATAGTGTTCCTGAGCGGCGACCGGCCGGAAGTTCTCTACGAGGGACTGAGCGACGACACGCAGGCGGACATCGCCGGCCTCGACTACCGGATCTACTCCGATGCCGCTGCGCATGCGGCCGAAGCGCTCGGTGTCGCGTTTCGGGTCGATGTCTCGTATATCGACAAGCTGGAAGAACACGGCGTCGACACCAGCGGGTCCTCGATCGACCGCAAAGGCATACTGCCGGTGCCTGCGGTTTTTGCCGTAGGCACTGATGGTATCGTGACCTTCTCCGAGGCCATACCCGATTACCGTGAGCGGGTCGCTCCGGAAACGGTGCTCGATGTGGCGGAACGTCTCGTCGCCCGCTGAGGAGCCAGCCTCCTCAGGAGCAAGCCTCAGGCCGTCCCGGAGCCGCCATCCCCGTCGGCATACTTCTCGTGCAGCTTCACCGGGCGGGACCTGGCATTGCGCTTGCGTATCCACAGGTTGATCATCTCCACGAACACCGAAAACGCCATGGCCGCGTAGATGTAGCCCTTCGGGATGTGCACCCCGAATCCGTCCGCGATCAGCACCAGGCCGATCATCAACAGGAAGCTCAAAGCCAACACCTTTATTGTGGGATGCCTTTCGACAAAGTCGCTGATAGGCCGTGCGAACGTAATCATAAAAGCGATGGAGATGAGGATCGCGGTGACCATAACCCAGCGTTCCTCGACCATGCCGACCGCCGTGATGATCGAGTCGAGCGAGAAGACCACGTCGAGCAGCATGATCTGAGCGATCACGCTGCCGAAGGTTGCGGCCGCGGACTGGCCGACCTCCTCGGTGTCACCTTCGAGTTTCTCGTGGATTTCATGGGTGGCCTTGCCGATGAGGAACAGGCCGCCGCCAACCAGGATCAGGTCGCGCCAGGAAAAGGTCTGCCCGAACAGGTCGAACAGCGGCGCCGTGAGGCCGATGATCCAGGCGATCGCGAACAGGAGCGCCAGACGCGTGACGGCAGCGAGCAGGATGCCGGTCTTGCGGGCCTTGTCGCGCTGTTCGGGAGGGAGCCTGCCGGCGAGGATCGAAATGAAGATGATGTTGTCGATCCCGAGCACCAGTTCGAGCGCCGTCAGCGTCAGAAGTGCGATCCAGATTTCCGGGTTAACGAGGGATTCCATGCGAAGTTCCGCTAGCGTTGAGCAATTGTGGGAGCTTAGGGTACCGGCCCGCCGACTGTCATTGCGGGCCGGGCGACGCGGATTCGGGTTCGAGCTTCGTGATCGTGATGTCGAAAAGTCCGTAGAGCATCGATACGACCGGGTTAATCAGGTTGAAGAACGCGAACGGCAGGTAGGCAAAGGTCGCGACGCCGAGCGCAGCCGACATGTAGGCGCCGCAGGTGTTCCAGGGTACGAGCGGCGAGGTCAGCGTACCGCAGTCCTCGATGACCCGCGACAGGTTGCGCGGATCCAGCCCGCGCTTCGCAAACTCTGCCTTGTACATGCGCCCTGGCAGCACGATCGCCATGTACTGGTCGGCGGCAACGATGTTCGCGCCGATACAGGTGAGCCCGGCCGTGAGGATCAGCGAGGCGGCGGAATGCGTCGCGCGGAGCGCGGAGCGTATCAGGCGCTCGAGCATGCCGGCGTGTTCCAGGACCGCGCCGAAGGACAGGGCACAAATGATGAGCCAGATTGTCGTCAGCATGCTGGCCATGCCGCCGCGGCTCAGGAGGTCGTCAACTTCCGGCACGCCCGTGGATGATACGTATCCGTTTGCGAGCGCGATCCATACGCCTTTCGCATAGGCGAGCGGTGCGGCCAGGCCCGGCGTATCCGCGAGGCGCAGGACGGCATCGGGCTGCAGCACTACCGCCAACAGCGCGCCGAGCACCGCGCCGGCGAGGATGGTCGGCAGGGGCGGCAGTTTGCGCATGGCCATCAACAGGACGGCGACGAGGGGCAAAAGAGCGAGTGGTGTGATGTGGAACGACGTCCTGAGCGTGTCGGTCATGGTCACGAGTGATGCGCTGTCGGTTCCGATCTCCATGTTCAGGCCGATCACCGCGAAGGCGATGACGGCCAGGGTAAATGAGGGCGCCGTCGTCCAGACCATATGCCGGATATGCGTAAACAGGTCCGTGCCGGCAACGGCGGGTGCCAGGTTCGTCGTGTCCGAGAGCGGCGACATCTTGTCGCCGAAGTACGCGCCACTCACGACCGCGCCGGCCGTGATGGCCGGCGAAACGCCGAAGCCTATGGCCACGCCGATGAGGCCGACGCCCAGGGTACCGGCGACGGTCCAGGAACTCCCGGTACTCACCGAGGCCACCGCGCAGATGAGGCAGGATGCGGCAAAGAAGAATTGCGGGTGCAGCAGGTGCAGGCCGTAATAGATCATCGCCGGCACCGTCCCGGCCATGAGCCAGCTGCCGATGAGCGCGCCCACCGCGAGCAGGATCATCATCGCACCCATCGCGGTGCTGATGCCCTCGACGATGGCGCGTTCGATGTCGCGCCAGTGATGCCCGTTGCGAACAGCGAAGATGGCGGCCACTGCGGCCGCGAATATGAGCGCCATCTGGTTCGCGCCGCCGGATGAATCCGAGCCGAACAGGGACACGGAGCCGGCGAGCAGGATCACCAGCACGATGATGGGTGTCGCCGACTGCAGCAATGTGGGTCCTTTCACCGGCGTCGTCATCTCCTGTTCCCGCTTACTTCAGGAGCTGCTGGTGATGGCGCAGGATGTCCTGCAAGTCCCGGTGATCGATGCCCGGGACCACATGACCCTCGTGGCCCGTCATTTCCCGCCCGGCGATGAGCGCGTTGATGATGGCTTCTTCGGTCGCCTGCACCGTTGCCGCGAACAAGGGGTCCATGCTGTCGTTCGGTACCGAGCGGATCGTCGCGTCAGCTTTGCCGCGTGCCGCATCGGCGTTCGCGGTGGAGAAGGCAATGAAAATATCGCCGGAGCCGTTGTGCGCAATGCCGCCCGTCCGCGCGATGCCGAGCGATACCCGCCGCGCGAGACGTTCGAGTTGCTGCGGTAGCAGCGGTGCGTCGGTTGCGACGACAGCAATTATCGAACTGTAGGAGCGGCCCATGGCCGCGACAGATACTTCGGAGTTACCCGACGGACTGGCTACATTGCTATAGACGGACCCCGGCATGCTTTCGCCGACCGGCGCCCCGACCACGACCAGTTCGGCTCTCCGGCCGAAGTTCGCCTGCACGAGCACGCCGAGTGTGAAGGCCTCGTCGTTGATACCGAGGAGCCGCGATGCAGTACCGATGCCGCACTTGAATTCGAAGCAGATCATGCCCGTGCCGCCGCCGACCGCGCCTTCGGGCACCGGTCCGGAGCGCGCTGCATCAAGGGCCTTCCCGGCATGTTCGGGGCGGACATGAAAGCCGTTGATGTCGTTCAGCCACCCGTCCCAGGTCTCCGCGACCACCGGCAGCGACCAGTAGTAGCCGGTATGATCCGCGCTGCCCCGGCTCACGAGCCAGCGGATGACGCCTTCGTGCACAGCGCCGACACTGTGCGTGTTCGTGATCATCACCGGACCCTCGAGAAAGCCGCTTTCCTCGACCCAGGTCGTGCCGGTCATCTCGCCGTTGCCGTTCAGCGCAAACCAGCCGGCGTACGCCAGCGTGTCGACGGAGTCGCGACCGCGCGGCAGCACCGCGGTGACCCCGGTGCGCACGGCGCGCTCATCCGGCAGGTCGCGAATGATGGTTTCATGCCCCACCGTCACGCCGGCGACATCGGTGATCGCGTTTAGTGGCCCGGGAATCCCGTCGAAGGGTATGCCGAGATCGCGGGCGCGCGCTGCATCGTCGGCAAGCGCACCGGCGGCCGAAAGCAGCAGTACCACGGCCAGGATCAGTTTCGACATCCGATAATTCCGCTACCACGCGCGCAAAACGCGACCAGCGTACAGGCGAAACGCTGCAAGCACCATCGTTGCGCCGGAGGAACCTGGCGCTTATACCGCAATTGTATTGAATTGCGGTATAAAACCTGCAATAATATGTACGGTTTTGAGCTATGTAATTGTAATTAACATATATAAATCAAAAAGTTAATCTATACCGCTTTCAACGATACTTGCGGTATCACGACTACAATAAATGACTGAAAAATTACCTAATAGTGTCCTGGTCCAGTACAGCGAACTGATGCAAAACTGTATCCAGCCGATATCCGACGGCTCCAATCTCTCGTTCAAGTACAAGGATATCAACGGCAAACGCTACTGGTATCTTTACATCAGCCTCGGTAATTTGCGTCGCGAACACTACCTGGGCGAAGAGACTCCCGAGTTACTCGATCGCATCGGCGATGAGAAAGGTCTTTGGGAATCCGGTTCCGGCGACAGGGAACTGAGAACGCGGCTGGTCAACATGCTGGTCGGTGGCGGCATGTCCGCGCTCCGGAACGACGAAGGCAAAGTACTCACGCTGCTCGAGCGTAATGGCGTGTTCCTTGCCGGAGCGGCCCTGGTGGGCACGCTGGCTTTCAGGGCCTATGCGAACATGCTCGGTGTTACCTGGCGTTCCGATATCGGCACACAGGACATAGACATTGCTGCAGACAATCACTATCTGCTCGCTTTGCCCAGGACCACTAAACCGGTGAACCTGGGCCAACTGATCCTGGACAGCGGCATCGGGTTCATCGAAGTACCGGCATTGAACCCCAGGCAGCCAACGACGTCGTTCAGGATACGCAACCGAGACTTTCGAGTTGACATCCTGACACCCATGCGTGGGCGGGAATCGAGCCGTCCGGTAAAACTGGACGCCTTTGGTACGTTCGCGACGCCGCTTCGGGACCTCGACTATCTTTTGACGGACCTTCAATCCGCCGTACTGCTGTACGAACACGGGATCATCGTGAATTTACCCGCACCGGGCCGCTTCGCGGTGCACAAGTGCGTTATCAGCCAGATGCGAGGAACGGCCCTCGCCGCAAAAATACGAAAGGACCTGGCGCAGGCGGAACAGCTGTTCGGCGCGCTACTCGATCTGCGGCCAGCCGACATTGCCCTTGCCCTGGAGGCCGCCGCGGGGCGCGGCGATTCTTTTCAGAAAAAATTTGCGGCCGGCCTCGACCGACTCGATCCTTTCATCTCGACGGAAGTGCGCAAGCTCGCATGACACGAGCTGGTGTCTCGCTCGAGCGGATCATGCAAACATCTCCAGGTCTTCACCCGGCGCGTGCTCTGTCGCGAGCGAGACGATGACGAGCAGCGGCAGGCTGACGATCCAGCCCAGGTATGACGGTGCCAGGCCGAACGGTTGGTCGAGCACGGCCCATAGTACCGCAGCGAAGCCGCCGCCCAGCATGCTCCAGAAGGCGCCGCTCGCGGTCGTGCGTCGCCAGAACAGGAGCCCCAGCATGGGGAAGAACAGGCCGGCGGCGCCGAACGTGTAGGCGTACAGGATCAGGTCCAGGACGTTCGGGACGAGCCACGCCATGCCGATACTCCCGATGCCGAAAACGATCGTTGCAATCCGTGCCACCGTGACCAGTGCGGCCTCGCTGGCATCAGGACGCAGCAGTTTGCGATAGATGTCATTCGTGAAGATCGCCACCGGCCCCATCAGCACCGAGTCCGCCGTCGACATCACGGCCGCGATGTAGGCCGCGATGACGATGCCGGCAACGCCGATGGGAAGTAACTCGATGATGAGCATCGGCGTTGCCATCTCCGGGTCGGCGAGGTCCGGCAGCAACATGCGCGCAATCAGTCCGACGAGCGTGCTGCCTATCGCGAACAGCGGCCACTCGATCGGCACGCCGGTGAGCAGGAACGCGCGCCGGGCCGTCCGTTCGTCGCGCGCGGCGATGATACGCTGCATCGCGGCGATGGAGATGAACCACACCGGGAAGATTGCGAAAAACCAGCCGGCGAGATCTTTCCAGCCGACGGCGGTCCAGTCGACGAGCGATGCCGTCCCGGGATCGGCGCTGAAGTGCGTGACGATGCCGCCCCAGCCGCCGACCTCCAGGAGGCCGATCGGCACGGCCAGCAGGATGAGGCCGACGAACAACACGGCCATCTGGAAGACGTCCGTGTAGATCACGGCTTTGAGTCCCCCGAGGGCGGTGTAGGCGAGGATCACCGCGCCGGAAGACAAAATGGCAATGCCGAGGCCGAGGCCGGTCGTGACTTGCAGGAGCTTCGCGCCCGCAATGACCTGGCCACCCGCGAACGTGAACCACGCGACCCCGATGACCAGCGCGGCGACCAGGCCTGTGCGCCGGTCGAAGCGGGTTTCAAACAGGTCGCCGGTGGTGAGCCCCTGCACGCGGTCCGCCCAGCGTTTCACCTTCGGCACCATCAGGAAGGACACGAGGACGACGGAAAGGCCCGAGATCGCGATGAGCCAGGAGCCGGAAATCCCGAGCGTGAAGCCGAGCCCGCCCATCGCTATGCTGAAGCCGCCGCCGAGGTCCGTGGCCGCCGTCGAGGCCGTCGTCTGCACGAGGTTCATGTTGCGATCGGCAGCGAGGAAAGACTCGCTTTCGCCGCCGCCGCGTTCGCGGCGCGCGACCCGGAGGCCGATCCAGATCAACACCGCGAAGTAGGCCGCAATGGCTAAAAAGTCGAGTGTATGCAGAACCTGTCCCCCGGCTGCTTCCCGCGTATGGAACGGCGGCTTCCGTAGGAGCGCGCCATGCGCGCGACTCGATCGCGGCCGTGGGCCGCTCCTACACGACCGCTCGAAAAATCATCGAACAACAAAGGCCTGCAGCACCGCAGCCAGGTTCGCGCCCAGTTCGTCCGACGGGTAGCCGCCTTCCTGTACGAGCACGGTCGGGAGTGCGAGCGCCGCAATGCGCTCCCCGACACGTTCAAAATCGCCGGTCGTGAGCGCGAGGCCGGCGAGCGGGTCACCGATGTAGGCGTCGAGCCCGAGTGCCACGACGACGGCCTCCGCCTCGAAGGCATCGATCGCGTCAATCGCCGTATTGAGCGCGGCAAGGTAGGCATCACCGCCCGTGCCGCGCTCGAGCGGCAGGTTGAGATTGCAGCCCTCGCCCGCATCCCGACCCCGTTCACTGGCGCTGCCCCAGAAGAAGGGATAGAAGCGCACCGGGTCGGCGTGCAGGGACACCGTCAGTACGTCATCGCGCTCGTAGAAGATGTCCTGCGTGCCGTTGCCGTGGTGCACGTCCACGTCGAGGATCGCAACGCGCTCGTAGTCCCCTCTGAGCACCTGGGCCGCGATCGCGCTGTTGTTGAGATAGCAGAAGCCACCGGCAAGATCGCTGCCCGCGTGGTGTCCGGGCGGGCGGGCGAGTGCGTAGCACGAAGGGGCGCCGCCGAGCACTTCATACGCCGCGTGCACGGCTGTCCAAGCGCTCCAGCGCGCACTGTCCCAGGTGTCGGCCGTAATCGGACAACCGCCGTCGAACACGTGGAAGCCGACCTGGCCGACGGCGGATGCCGGATACAGCGACGTGCGTGATGGCGGATGTATGTTCGGGAACACGTCATCGGACGCATCGGGAATGCGTTGCCAGCGGATAAAAATCTTTTCGAGGAATGCGAGGTAGCGGGCCGTGTGCACCGCGGCGAGCGGCTCAGGGCCGTAGTCCGCAGGTGTCTCGAGTGCGAGTCCTGACGCGGTCGCGGCGGCGAGCAGGCGCTCTGCGCGTGCGGGTATCTCGGGGTTCGGGACCAGCTTGCCGGACGACACGATCTGCGCCGGGTCGTGCCTGAGTTGCTCGCGGGAAAAAACGACTTTCATTCGCCGTCCGCAAGGCGTTCGAAGGCGTCGCCGTCTGCCTCGAAGAGGTACTCGTCCGCGGCATGCGACAAGCCCAGGTGCTCATAAAAATAAATGGCGTCGGCATTGTTCGACTGCACCGCGAGGCGCAGGTGCGTGACGCCGCGGCCGCGTGCGTGGCGCGCAGTTTCGACGAGCAGTGCGCGTCCGATGCCGCCGGTCCGCGTGTTCCGGTCGACAACGAGGTCCTGCACATACACGCCGGCCGTGCCGCGCCAGCTCGAGAACGTGTAGAAGAACAGGCACAGCCCCACGACGCCCTCTTGCTGCTCGGCGAGCAGCGCGTCGAACATCGGCCGCGGCGAGAAGCCGAAGCGATGCAGGTCTTTTTCCCGGGAATGGAATTTGTCCGCAAGCCCGGTGGCTTCCGCGAGCTGCGCGAGCAGGCCATGAATCGCGGGCACGTCCTCTTCCGTCGCAGGCCGGATGATCGTCTCGGCATAGCCGCTGCGGTCGCGGCGGGCGATCAAAAGTTCACCTTGTCGCGGCCTTTGAGGCCCAGCATCGCGCGCGCCTCATCCGGCGTGGCGATTTCGTGGCCGAGTTCCTCGAGGATGCGCCGGATCTTCGCGACCTGCTCCGCGTTGCTCGTCGCAAGCTGGCCGCGGCCGATCAGCAGGCTGTCTTCGAGACCCACGCGGACGTTGCCGCCGAGGATGGCGCCGATTGTCGCGAGTGGTATCTGCAGGCGTCCCGCCGAAAGCACCGAGAACCGGTAATTGCCACCGAGCAGGCGGTCCGCCGTTGCCTTCATGTGCAGCAGGTTTTCGGGCGAAGCGTCGATGCCGCCCAGTACGCCGAGCACGAATTGCACGAACACGGGTTTCGCGACCAGACCTTCTCGCAGGTAGAACGCGAGCGTCTGGATATGCCCGACGTCGTAGCACTCGAATTCGAAGCGCGTGCCGTAGTTATCACCGAGCGAGTGAACGATTTCCTCGATGTCGGCGAAGGTATTGCGGAACACCACCTCGCGCGTGGCATCGAGCAGTTTCGGTTCCCACTCGTGCTGCCATTCACTGTAGCGGCGCTTCATCGGGAACAGGCCGAAGTTCATCGAGCCCATGTTGAGAGACGCCATTTCCGGCTGCGCGAGCCTCGGCGCCGCGAGACGCTCTGCGAGCGTCATCAGCGAGCTGCCGCCGGTCGTGATGTTGATGACTGCATCGCAGCGTTCGCGGATGCGCGGCAGAAACTGCATGAACACGTCGGGGTCCGCCGTCGGCTGGCCGGTGTCGGGCACACGTGCGTGCAGGTGCAGGATCGCAGCGCCGGCTTCTGCGGCGTCGACCGCCTGTTGTGTAATTTCCGCCGGCGTGACCGGCAGGTGCGGGCTCATCGTCGGCGTGTGGATCGAGCCGGTGACGGCACAGGTGATGATGATTTTGTCGCTCAAGAGCCCTCGTTATCGTTGTACCGGAAGTCCCGTGTCTTCGGCGAATGCATCGAGGCTGTCGATGAGGATCGCGACGATCTCGTCCAGGTCGGCGTCGGTGACGATCAGCGGCGGACAGACCATGAAATGGTCGCCGACCGTACCCCCGCGTGTCCTGCGGGAATAGATTATAAGCCCGCGGCGGTAGGCTTCTTCCACCAGCCGGCTGTGTGCCTCGAGCGCTTTGGGCAAGGGCGTCATGCTCTCCGGGTCGGCAACGAGCTCGAAAGCGAGCAGCAGGCCCTTGCCCCGCACGTCGCCGATGAACGGGTAGCGCTGCATCAGCCCGGTCAACAAGTCCTTGAGCCGGTTGCCTTTTTCAGCAGCGTTGGCCACCAGATCCCCCTCCAGCACCTCCCGGAGTACCGCGAGGCCCGCGGCGCAGGCCAACGGGTTGCCGGCGTAGGTATAGCCGTGCGCAAAGCCGCCGTTCGCGAGGACCGCGTCCACGATTTTCCTGTCGGCGGCCATCGCACCGAGCGGCGCATATCCGGCGGCGAAGCCCTTGGCCATGGCAATGATGTCGGGCTCGAGGCCCCAGTGTTCGGAGGCCAGGAAACGACCTGTGCGGCCGGCACCGGTCATGACCTCGTCGGTGATCAGCAGCACGCCGTAGTGCCGGCAAATTGCCTGAATTTCGGGGAACCAGCTGTCCGGAGGCACGAGTGCGCCGGTCGAGGCGCCGCCCACCGGCTCCATGACGAAGGCAAGCACGGTCTCCGGCCCCTGTCGTTCGATTTCCTCTCTGAGCAGGCGGGCGTACCTGAGGCCCCGCTCCGCGTGCGTGAGCGAGTCCCGGTCGAGGTAGCAGGTGGCCGCCGGGATCTTGGGCATGACGCGGATCATTTCCCGGAACGGT